>QIKK01000042.1 GCA_003231925.1 Candidatus Saccharimonadota bacterium | reverse complement strand
GTATCAAAAATATCATCCATTATTGTTAGATACTGTTTCCTAATTTTAAGACTTAAGTTACTGGGAACTATATATTTGTATTTACCCTTCTTGTCTTTTTTATCAAAGTATATGTATCTAGTTGATTGTTCTAAATACGCTGCTAACCTGCCCCACTCTAACTTCTTAGTTAATAAATTACTGGCACCCTCAACAACGACATGTTGTCCGACTAATTGCTGTACCGAATCGTCACCGTAGGCCGAGATGACCCTTCTCAATAGTTTTTCGTCTTTTTTAGAGGTAGAGCTAGAAAATTCATCCAATATAGTTATCCGCATATCGTCTGCCCTACGACTCAAGCGTGCCATAGCAGCGGCAATAGTTATTGGACTCATTTTGTCAGTAAAAGCATAAACGTTACCCTCGGTACTGGTAACAACATCTTCTAAAAACTGCTGACCGGCTTTAGTCATAGCTAAAACACCCTCTTCATTTTTCTTTATCAACTCCTGCTTCTGCTCATCACCATTTTGGATACTGCCCTGTTTATTAGTGGTTTTAGGTAAGTACGGTAAAATGGTTTTCCAGACTATTTTGTGGATTTGTTCTCTAGTCATGAAGATATTACTTCTTACACAATCAATTCTCAAAAAATCCTTAGGAAACAGTGCACATAAATCATCATATACCTCAACGGATCTCTTTAAGTGCTCCATATCCGATTCATGAATATCTAGTTTTCTGTTTTCTTTCTTTGCCCTCAGATGTAAAAGCTGATTGGTGGTTTTAGCGTCTACCCGCAGTACAATACTGGCTGTTGGTCGCGGGATACCAAGCATTTCAAATTCCAGATTATCTAACCATATAAAATATCCTCTTCTCTGTTCTGGGTGGGTAAATTTTGTTCCTTGATGAGCCATGTTGCTACCCGTAAAGCGGTTTGATAGGACAATTTTACCCTCTCTCAAAGCTTTTTGTATGGCGTCTTTTGCTGAATATCTGTCTAGTGCGTAAAAAACACTTCCAGTATACGGCCCAACTTCATCAGCAGAGCCGTATTTACCGGCTAAGTATTCTTTTACAAAATAGCTGGATTTTTTATCATATTGCGGAAAATCAAAAGTAACAACATCATAGCCTTCTTCAGAAAGCCTTTTAGCTAACAGTTCAAACTGAGTGCTCTTACCAGATGCGTCTGTCCCCTCTATTACGAAAAACTTACCGCCTAATGTCCTGTTTTTCATAATTGTTGAGGCTTTCTTCTAGAGTCTTTGTAGGCTTTTGGCAACATTTGTTCTGGACGCCAATTCTGCATAAGTTTGTTTAAATCTTCATCGGTAGAGTTTTGATATTTACCGCTAATTTTTTTGTATTGACTATCCACGGGTCCAGTATGATAGAAGACAATTTGGGCTATCCTTTCACCTACCGGCAAGACTACGCTGTGGTGCTGATTCATGTTGTATATTTCCATCGTCCATCTATTTATATAGCCAGGGTCACCCCAGCCAGCATCTAGACAAACTGCCACGCCATTTCTTCCCCAGGTGCTTCTGGCCTGCATAGTGCTAGTTCCTGGTGCTTTTATACCAACAAATTCGTGGGTGTGAGCTAGAATTCTTTCGCCTGGGCCAAGAACAATTACTGGCTGATCTAATGGTATTCCAAGAAAAGGTGTTCTTCCGTTGGCTTCAGCCCACATTTGATGGACTTGAGCTTGGTGTGGACCATCAAAATATTGAGTTACATCTCCCTTATCAAAAGGGTTGTAAAATCCGCCGTTAGAGTTTCTCTCAGTTCTGTAAAACCAGTGTCCTAAAGTGACGTCTACACTACTGCCAGCAATATATTCTTCAATATACGGGTGATATATAATATGACCACTGGCTATACCAGCTTTAATTTGTGTATTGCTGTACACTCCATCGCCGTTTTCGGCTACAAAGGGTTGCGAGGCTCCTTCATCCATAACTAGTTATAGTTTAGTTGTGTAGAGCGTTTTGAGCAACCATAAGCACTAATAAAATGGCGTAATTTTTACATTTTCCCCCTCCTGCTGTCAAGGATAGTCCTTGACAACGGGGGGCTGTGTAGTATTCTTATGATATGCCCAGTAAAAATTCTATAAAAAGTTTTGCAGAAGATCAAATGTGGCATATATATAACAGAGGAACAGATAAAAGATTAATTTTCACAGAAGATAAGGACTTTGCGGTATTTCTTAGCTACATCAAATGTTGTCTTCGTGAAGACCCTGATGATGCGGATAAGTTAGAAACCATATCACATCTTGGGTATTCTAGGTATAGAAGATTAGATCTATCAAAAGAAGTTAAACTGGTTAGTTATTGTTTGATGCCTAATCATTTTCATCTCCAACTTTTCCAGTATTCACCAGATGGTATTAGTAAATTAATGAGGTCTATAATGACTGGTTATGTTGCGTATTTTAATCATAAAGAAAAACGTACCGGACATCTATTTCAGGGCGTCTACAAAGGCTCTCTGGTGAGTACACAAGATTATTGGGATCACTTGAGCAGGTATATCCACCTAAACCCTACAGACATAAATAAACCCTACAAAAATTATGATTTTAGTAGCTATAAATATTACACAAAAAAATATGATACTCCAGAGTGGCTTGCACCAGAGTTTGTGCTGGACTCTTTCAAACGACGTGAATACGAACAGTTTGTTGAAGATTACATTGACTATAAGAAAGTAATTAAGGACCCAACAAAAGTATTTTTGGATTTAAAATAGACGCTGTCAAGGACTATCCTTGACAGCGTCTATGGGGCTAGAGTTCTGAAGCGGAAATTTTTATGCTAGGTCCCATGGTTGTAGTTACAAAAATAGTATTAATGTAGGTTCCTTTTAGGCTGGCTGGTTTTGCGGATTTAACACTGGTAAAAATAGCTTCAGCATTCTGCATTAGTCTATCTGCACCAAAACTTACTTTACCAATTCCAAGGTGTACTATACCGGCTTCATCAACGCGGATCTCTACTTTACCAGCTCTTGCTTGAGCAATAGCGGTTGCAACATCTTTGGTAACAGTACCGCTTTTTGGATTTGGCATTAGCCCTTTAGGACCTAGAACACGGGCATGCTTTGCTAATTTTTGCATAACTGTTGGGGTGGCGATTAGAATATCAAAGTCGATTATCCCCTTTTCTAATTGTTGTAAAAACTCCTCTGTACCGGCAATATCAGCACCAGCTTTTTTAGCGACAGTAACATCATCAGCTTCCGCAAATACGGCGATACGGACGGTTTTGCCACTACCGGCAGGTAATACTAATACCTCTCTAATATTTTGATCAGCTTGCTTTGGGTCTACATTAAGCCTAATGTGTAGCTCAACAGTTCCATCGAATTTAGAAATTGATGTCTTTGTTGCCAATTCTAACGCTTCTTTCAGGCTGTATTCTTTAGTTTTGTCAATTAATTTAGTAGCTTCCCTGATTTTTTTACTTGATCGTTCTAAACGGCTTCTGGTTTTAGGAATAACTTTGGGTTTAGAGGCCTTTTCAGCTTCAATTGTTCCACTAACGTGTGATTTGCGTTCCTGTTTGTCTGCTTTTTCTTCGGACTCTTTGACTCCTTTTACGCTTCTTTTTCCAGACTTTGCAACCTTAGATTTTAGTTCCTCTTTTTTGGACTGTTTCTTTTCTAATTTCTTAGCTTTTTCACCAGCATCATTAATAGCCGTTTCTATTTCTGCTATGGTGTTTTTGCTGGTTACCTCTAGTTTTAGTTTTTTAGCTTCTGCTAATAGATCGGCTTTTTTTGCCATTACTTTCCTTTCGTGGTACTAACGACTCTCATCTCCCACAAATTATTTAATATATTTATTATAACACAATTTCATTAGATTATTCTAGCTATGGTGCCTAAACTAGCATCAATGTCCGATATTGCTAATACCACTTCTGTGTCGTATTCTAATTGCTCTTTTTCTAGCTTACACGTTATCATCTCCGCTTCTACTATAAGGCCTTGGATATCTTTACTGCTAGGTTGTGGCAAAGAAGATTCCATTTATTAATCTTCGGTTTCTTCTTCGTCCACTTGAACGATTGGACTAATACCATATCCCATGGCTTGAATGGCTCCTCTTGCGCTTTGCGTGGCCTCATCAACTTCAGATATAACGCTCTTCTCTAGCTTCATCAATGTTTCTTTTAGTCTTTGAGCTTTATCAAATTCTCTCTCGCGTCTTTTCTCGAGTTTGTTTGATTGTAAATCCGGAAATCTTTCTGCCATAGCAACCTCCTAGTAGATGCCCTAACCCTGTATCTCTATTCCCATAGAACGAGCTGTGCCTACTACCATTTTTTTGACCGAATCAATACGATCGGTATTCATATCAATAGCTTTAGCTGTAGCGATATCTGTAACTTGAGTATCTGTCAATTTTTCAGTTAGTTTTTCTGAATTTGGTCGTCCCGAACCCTTTTTTATGCTTAGCGCCTTTCTTATTAAGTCGTCTGTCGGTGTTCCGACTATCCTCCAGGTCATGCTTTTGTCATCATAAATTGCAATATGTACGGTGATGTCCTGCCCCATGCGGTCTTTTGTCTCTTCATTAAAAGGTGTTACAAAATCCATCATGTTTACGCCATATTGACCAAGAGTGCTACCTACTGGAGGAGCTGCGCTTGCCTGTCCACCGCGTAATTTCATTTTCAAATTTGCTGTAATCTTTTTTGCCATAAATTAAAATTTCCTTAAAATTGCACAC
The DNA here is from genome assembly GCA_003231925.1 of Candidatus Saccharimonadota bacterium. Lineage (GTDB taxonomy): Bacteria > Patescibacteriota > Saccharimonadia > Saccharimonadales > SZUA-47 > SZUA-47. The sequence goes on along the minus strand of QIKK01000042.1, from coordinate 11,119 downwards.
ATAAATTAAGCTTTATAGTGCTTATCGGTGCGTAACTGTATTATTTTACTACAAAAATATAGTAAAGTCTAGCGTCCGTCGTCCGTTATAGAGTCTGAATGACCCAGCAGTGCGGTTGCAACCATAGTTGCTCGTGGAGTGTCCCCTTCCTCAGCTAGTTTAAGGTTCCTATAAAAATTATCCTAGTTTACGACTAAGTCTTGCCACAACTTACCTGACCTAATAGGATTCTGGCTTGGTGTGATCCTGCATTTGTCAGCCTCTCTAGCTCTGGTCCAGAGCACAGAGTACCGTCCTCTATATCTCTGTAAGCCTTTTTGCGCAGTTTTTCTGTGAATACCATACCGGGTATTTCACCAGGCATAAGGTCAAGTATGCTACCGTTTTGTCCGTCGTAAGTATCTGACATTTCTATCTAACCTTAGGATTTCTTTACTTGTAAACTATCTAGTTCAACCGGAGTTTCACGCCCAAACATGTTTACTAGAACTTTTAACTTGCCCTTAGTAATATCGATTTCACTAATAGCTCCGTCAAAACCCTTAAACGGACCGTCAATAATACCAACAATTTCGCCAACTTTAAAATCAATTTTATGTTTAGGTTCATTTTTACCTATTCTCTTCATAATTTTTTCAATCTCGTCATTGCTAACTGGTGATGGGTCGTTTCCAGTTCCAACGAATCCTGTAACACTTGGGGTATTTCTGACAATGTACCAAGCGTCCTCAGATAGCTTCATCTCTACTAATACATATCCTTGGAATATTTTCTTTTCTACAACTTTACGTTTACCATTCTTTATTTCTATCATTTTTTCTTTTGGTACTAAAACCTGAAAAATCTTATCTTTCATGTCTAAACTCTCAGCACGTTGCCGAATAGATTCAGCTACTTTCTCCTCGTATCCACTGTAAGTATGGATTGCGTACCAACTTTTCGATGTATCGTATCTTTTACTCATTATCTACTCCTAGCTAAGATATTTTTTATAAAATTATTCTTCTTAATACTTTTTCTAGCCCATAATCCAGTATTACAATTAGCGTACCTGTTATTATAGAAAATATAAATACAGCAAAAACTAATCTCCACGTTTCACTACGGTCGGGCCAGGTTACTAGCCGGAGTTCCTTAAAAGCTTCACGAAAATAACGAGGTGTTAGTTTGCGACTTTTACTAAAGAAGTCTCCATCACCTTTTCTTTTGATGATATGAAATTCACGGTTAATTAAATTGACAAAAGCACTTACTGGTTTTGTTGCATTGGCTGCTGCTTTGCGTACTCGTTTTGGGCGGTTTGCTTCTTTTCTAAGCTTAGCCGCGTTCTCGCGCATTGTTGATTTTGCTTTAGTTACGTTATTCTTTTTAGATTTTTCTAACATTAGATTGTCTCTCGATTAAAATTATTAGTTCAACAAAAAGCTCTGTAAATTAAAAAGTCTGAGCTTTCTCAGACGTCAATAGCAATATATTATCACTATTGTCAGCCTATGGTCAATAGTAGAATCTCTAGCTAGTCGCCTTTTTAAAATATCCTATGGCTGTAAATTATTATTCCAAGATTGACCAGCATTGTTGGATACTCTTATAACAGCACTTTCAGGGAATAGCTCTACTACACTTAAATGTCTCTCTGGTTCGGCTCCACTAAGCCAAAGGATAACTTCACCTTCTTTTCTATCACCAGCATTAATCTCGTAACTAGCATCGGGTAATATAAGACCGTTTAAAGCAGAGTTTAGTCCTCTGATGCTCGTATTGGGTGTCTTAACCTGGTAAAGTTCGGCGTTTCTATATAAGTATGAAAAAGATGTTGGATCCTCTCTCGGCTCCTCGCTAGTCTTGTTATGGGTAATTTCTATAGTAATTCTCTGAATATATCTTTTGGCAAGCTCGTTAGCAGAAAATAAAATTCTTATACCTATATTTTCTTGAGTATTGTTTTCAAATCCGTGCGGAGTTAGCTCTTCTGTACTCTCCAGGCCTTCTAGTTGGTAGAAGTTGGCTGTTGGTTCAAAAAACTCTGATATCGTTATTATCTCTGTCATAGTAGCCTCGTAATTTTAGAGTTATATTACTATATACGAGTAGTTTGAAAAAGTGCTTAGATTGTATAAATATTAAAAATATTGAGCTTATGTTAGAGTTTTAATATGGTTTTGTTTTTTTTGATTTTACTACTCGCTCTAACATTTATTGCAGAGTTTATAATTAGTCGTTTGTTAATTAATGATGGGCACTGGGTAAAACGGCTTTCTTTAGTCGTCTTAATTGTTGTTGGATTGACCAGCCTAGGAGTCATTATTAATTCACTTTCGCCCTATAGTATTTTGTTAGCATTTGTATCTTGGTTCAGATTAGTGAATCTATCCAGAATAACTGCAGGAAAGATGAGAAGAAAAGAACTGTATCAAAGATATCTCAAAACCTCAGTCTGGCTAATTATGTATAGTGTTGTAGCTATTGCTCTAATATACGGGGATATTCCCTTTAAGGGGCTATCGACGATACAGCATCTCTCTGCTGTTGGAGCTACATTGTTGTTACTCATAGGGCTATATTCTATCTTTAAATGGCGGAATCATACTTGTAGTGAAATTAGCATAACAGATTTACCTACGGTTTCTGTATGTGTCCCAGCTAGAAATGAGACAGTGGATTTACCGGGATGTATAGATTCTATACTGGCATCAAGTTACCCTAAGCTGGAGATTCTAGTATTAGACGATTGTTCACATGATAAAACGCCAGCTATAATTAAAGAATTTGCCCACCGGGGTGTTAGATTTATAACCGGTGAAGAGCCAGACGATAACTGGCTGGCAAAAAATGCAGCAATGAGTAAGTTGTTTAAAGAATCTAGTGGTGATATTGTGATATTTGCAGGAGTAGACGTTCGGTTTAGCGTTGATACAGTTCTGCAAATTATTGAGCAAATGCAGGATGACATAGATATGATTAGCATTCTACCGTTGCGTGATAAATCTAAAGAACTAACGGTGTTTATACAACCACTACGATATTGGTGGGAGCTTATGGTTGCGCCTATTTTTGGGCACCCAGCTTCTTTAAGTACCTGTTGGGCGATAAAGAGTGAGACTCTGCATAAAATTGGTGGTTTTGAGGGCTATGCGAAGTCAGTACAGCCAGAAGCTCATTTTGCGAAGAGGTTACTCCAGAAATATCAGTTTATACTTGCTGGTTGCAGACTGGGCGTTAGTAGTGTTAAGCGTCCAAAACAACAATATGATACCGCTCTGCGTAAAAAATACCCGCAGGCAAGGCACCGTCCAGAGATAGTTTTCATTATTATTCTTGCTGAATTTATTATATTTCTATTTCCATGGTACGGTCTTATTGCTGGTTTGATTAGTGCGGATATTTTTGCGGTATTCTTGAGCTTATCAACAATTATTATTGTTGGAATAATCAATACGTACATTAGTTATTTAGTTGTATCTAAAAGCTGGATTCTAGGTCTTGTATCTTTGTATTATTTAGTACCTCTAGAATGGTATCTATTGCTTAGATCGATGTTAGGATACGAATTTGGAACTATTTTATGGAAAGAACGTAAAATTTGTCTACCAATGTTAGAGGTACAAGATTCTTTGCCTAAAATATAATGTGATTTCGCCATTTTGTAAGAAGTTTTTATTTAGATAATTATTTTAGGTTGGGGAATCTGATGCTGAATGTTGAGCCTTTTCCTAACTCACTGTGTACTGTAATTTCAGCTTTTGCTAATAGAGCTAATTTGCGAGTGACATGTAACCCTAATCCAGTGCCATTTTGTTCTCTTGTATGATAATCCTCGCTCCTAAAAAATTTATCAAAGATTCGGGCTTGGTCACCCTTGCTTATCCCTATCCCTGTATCTGATACTGCAAACTCTACCCCGTTATCTATTTTTTTAGCAGTTATGATGATGCTACCTTTAGGTGTATATTTAATAGCGTTTGTGATAAAATTTTGCATTATTTCTTGAACGTATAATTTTACAGAGCTCAATAGCTCCAAAGAGGGGTCGATGTCTAGATGTATTTTTAGGCCTTTAGATTGAGCATCTTTCTCGTATATCAGCAGTAGGTTTTCTACAAAATCACGAGCATTAATTTCTTCGATGTCTGTATCCAGAACACCCCTCTCTGCTCTGGATAAAGTTGAGAGATCGTTTATCATCTCTTCTAAATATATCGCTTGAGAGTGCGCACTCTCAAGTGCATCTTTAATTGTAGTTATATCTCCCTTCTTTTCAACGATAAATTGTGCATTACTGATAGCTCCCTCAGCAATGGCTATCGGTGTACGTAGTTCATGACTGATAACACTGATGAATTCATCACGCTCCTCTTCTAAAGATTTTTCTCTAGAAATATCTCTTATAATGAGCACAAAACCATGATCGCCCTTCTTCCCATAACCTAGGTGTACTGGTGAGATACTTAGATAAATACTGATTATGCTACCGTCTGTGTACTTAATCTTATAATCTCTCGAGATGGTTTGGGTTTTAGATTCCAGAATTATTCTTTTTACGTCGAGAGGTTCTTTTTTGTCATTGATAATCTTTAGAACACTTTCTATCGAAAAACCTCGCTGGATAGAATTAATATCTAGAACATCTAAAGCGGCTCCGTTATATAATATAATGTTGCCTTTTTCATCTGTTGAGATTACACCGTCAGACATGCTATTGATTAAGCTCTCTAGCCTCTTGTGCTCCAGCTCTAGTTGCTCGGTCTTATTCACTGATTGTCTTTCTGTGTATGTCTTAAAAATATCTTAATCTTTAGCGTTATTATGCCTTTAATTGCTATCTAAAGTCAAAAATTTGTTTGTGAAATGTCGGTTTTTTTCGTTTTTAGCGTTTCTCGTCTATTTTTATAGTCGGGCAAAAGTACTTCCAAAAAACTCCAAAAAACTTTCTGATGATGTTGATATTTTGTATGTGCTAATTCATGCAACATTACATAATCAATAAGGTGCCAGTCTAGTTGGATAAGATAATTATTTAGTGAAATATTTTTTGAAGAATCGCAGGAGCCCCATCTGCTTTTTAATTTTTTAATTTTTACTGATTTATAAGGAATATTGTGTTGACTTGAGAGTATCCTTAAGCGTTGCGGTAGTAATATTGAGGCTTGTTTCTGTAGAGCACGCTCCGAAGCAGAACGTATAATTTTCTGATTTTCTGAGGTTTCTATAGTTGCACCAAAGGGCAACTTGATAGTAATTTCATTATTCATGACTCTGGTTTTAGGTTTTTTTATGTCTTGAAAAGAGATTAATAAGCGATGTGATTTACCGATGTGATCACCGTTTTGCAAAATTTTTGTAATCTTTTTGTGTTTATTTATCCAGTTAGCCTTGTCAGTTAAAAATATTTTTGCTCTTCTAGCGGATATGCCGTATGGCACATTAAGTCTAATTTTACCATCACTTCGGATTGTTAAACGTAGATGTTTTGACCCTTTTCGTCTAGATATAATAACCTCACTATCAATTGAATCGACGTAAAATACTTTTTGCATAAAAATTGGCTATCTATCTGATGTCTATGTTACGACGAGACATGTCCACCCTACCATTAAGGGTTTTTGGTACTAAGTTTATGAGCCCAGGCTTAGCAACATTATTTTGATAAATCTCTGCTTCCATGAGACCAAGGTCTAGAAATTTATTAAAAATTGCTGTTTTTTGGCTTGCAAAAGAATGTTTACCGCTGACTACTACAAAGTCCTCTGTTTGGTCTGGATGTTGCATCCTAGCAGTATATTCTCTAAAATCTTCTTGTGAGTATTCTTTTGCGTATTTATCATCAGTTTTTCTTTTGTCGCGTTTGGTAAGACGGTTATAAGCTGTTTCTGGATCCAGCTGGAACCATACAAGTAATGTTTTAGTCGCTCTTTTTTGAGCCAGTGCTTTCATAATTCTGCGCTGACTTTTTCTAATCATATTCGTGTCATAAATCACCGTAGATCCTAAGTTTAGGAATTCTCCAGCCATGTAGTCCATTAAGTGTGTAATTATATTATTTTCGCTCTTGTTAAAACGGGGTTCTTCAAATAGTTCGTGTCTAATTTTGTCAGCGTTTATATGAGCACAATTCAAGTATTCTGATAAGTTTCTTGCAAAATAGGTTTTTCCCGCTCCAGGGAAGCCATACATTAAGATAAGAAGAGGCTTGTTAAGAGTTATTTTTGGACTACCCATAACTTATATTTATAACAGATTTGCTTAGAATAATAAATAGCTACTTTGGTAATGACAAAAGTAATTTTATTGCGTATCATGAACATATTGTATTTATATAATGCAATTTTCTAAGGGGCATAGTGTCAATGGTTAGCACGTGGGTCTCCAAAACCCAAAGTCCGGGTTCAAATCCCTGTGCCCCTGCCACGTTGAATGAATAATCTAAAGTTCAGTTTATGATCTCTAACATCGAGGTCTTTTTTATTGGTTCGACACTAGATTTTCGTGTCATGGACTGCAAGTTCGACTAGCTATTATGTATATCTGTGTCTACGATCTATTTGAGTAAATACATTATATATAAATAAGCGAACAGTAAAGCCACTGCAACGATTAATCCAATTATTGACCATATACTAATTACCCTACCACGCTTTAATCTGAGACCAGTTGAAGATATATTTACCCTGTCAAAGCTCCCTGTAGCTGTAAGCTTAAGGCGTGAATCCCTGTAGGCATTAATATTATCTTCTATCTCTGCTGCCAGCCGTAGTAGCCTTTTTAAGATATTCTCCATACCAATTTTTTTACTAGTACCAGCATAGTAGACGTATAGATAATTATCTACTATTTCTATTACTGCTTCCTTAAAATCCTGAATGATGTATTCTATTACTTCTGGTGTTATGAAACTCAGAGTGTCAATATTATAGTCTTGCGGTGCATAAAGGGTAAAATAGTCATCAAAATTGCCTTCCAAGGATATTTTTTGAGAGCTTGAGTAATGAAACGGCAGATTAGAGGTATGCATAAAGTTATTAGCTTTATTGTCTATGATTATATTGGGTAATTTACGGCTCAGAGTGTATCTACTCACTACCCACGAATGGGATGCTCGGGATTTCGTGCCCCCTTTTGTAGGCCTATAGTTATTAAAAAACATATAGTCAAAAACTGTAAATTTGCCGGTTAAGCCTATAACATTTGTTTTAGTGCTATTTGTGCTTACATTAAACAATAGACCTTGTTGTTTTGACACATCATCACTGTATAGTTTGTCATAATTTACATCAAAGGCAGTTTGTTTGCCTCCTATTAATATGTAATATAGCCCATTAGACTTGGCAAATTTTTTTAACTTAAAATTTTGTGATGTTTCTTTAAATAGAGATTTTTTTATGTACGGTAAACCCATAACTAAAATGTAAAACATAACAGACCATAGAATAAAGACTGGATTTGTATTTATAAAAAAACCAGACCATAATAAATACGCGACAAGTATGGTAGTTAATGGCAGTAATACTGCTAATATACTGTTATTTAGGCGTAATATTCTAGGAATATTTGGGCTAATTGTTGAAAATTCTTTTTCAGATATCTTTTTATTCAAGTCACTGTAATCTAATTTTATTATTGACTGCATGAACGGTATTATACCCTATAAAATTACCTATTGCAGTTTTGATGGTTTAAGATAAACAACAAGAAAAAGCCATAGTTAATAAATAAACACTCTTTTTAACCTGTAGTTGCACGTAGGGGTATAATTTATGTATGAATTCAGGAATTACACCAAAACCTGCTTTCAGCTATGACGGTGAACGGGCCTATTATAGACTACTAGCAACAGAGCCTAATCCTACAGCGGAAGCACCTCAGGTGGTAGAATCAACAGTACCAGAAGGTCTGTCAGGCATCCTTAGTGTATCTCAAAGAGCCGAGCTGACAGCTGTAGAATCTTTCACTAGAAGAATAGTTCGAATAGGTCATTTTCTACTACGAAAAACTAGCTAAAACCCCAATTTAGGGTTTGACTATATAACTAGTTTAGGATGTTAACCCTAGTTTGTGTTGTATAGACAGTAACTAATGTCCATGAACAGTAGTGGCAACTTTAAGTTGTTGTACTCCTCCACTGTTAGTTAGGCTTGTATGCCTCCTACCTCTCCCCTGTTCTACAACATGTAGCTTTTTGGTATAGTAAAACTAATGTGATTAAGTCCACACACCCCTGCCAAATAGGATGAAGTAGCTCAAGCTCAGTCTCGAGTCCTTTGACAAATCCAAAACACTGATCTTTTCCGTCAAATTCAATAAACGTAGTCTACATTAGTAAGTCTAGCTATATGCCAGCACGGATAGCGGTAACCGTAAAACCCTGACAGGTGCTTTCACTAAATAATGAATTCACAGTTTTTGGAACACCAGGCAGTTCAAGGTGTAGTTTGCTGGATGATGCTTTAGTGCAAACCGTTGTACCGGGGTCAAGATTGTTGGGATTGGGCAACCCCAAAACCACATGAGCTTTACCACCATTGGCTGGTATGGTTACTAGCTCTGTAGGGTAAAGATTACTTTTCAGGGCGTTAACCGACCCACCTTGATCATCTGTCATAGTCGTAACGGGATAGCCAGTTACTGAACAATCCTTCGTTCCGTTGTTTGTAATAACAGCGTGCCAATACATCGTACCAGCGGTACCGTCTGAAGTGCCTTTAGCTAAAGATAGGTTGTTGCAGGTGTCAGTTGAGCTATTCTTTGCTGGGGTAGCTGAATTTGGGCTAGTATTTTTTGGAGCCGTAGACTTAGCGGTATTAGTTTCAACAGTAGTTTTGGGCGTAGTGCTCTTAGGTGCGACAATAGAAGATGAATTCGAGACCGGAACTGTTTTTCTGGTTCCCTCCCAATAACCACCAAATGCTACGCCTGTCAGGGCGACTACCGCAACAATTACTATAACTATACGTGTTTGATATTTGCTTAGAGCCATTACATCCTCCTTGATTAACAGATTTATTACATTATTATGTACACATTATACACCACCTAGCAAATTCAGACGGCTCCACAACTCTGGCAATTACCGCTAAACACATACAGATAGCGACGCTAATGCAACTCTGTTGCTGGTCGCCCGCGTGGACCGGGACCCGGATGGTCGTAGGATGGGGATTGTACGACTACTGCAATTCGGACGTACCCTAACCCTAGAAGTCCACTACAAGTGTCTATAGTTAGCACGTGGGTCTCCAAAACCCAAAGTCCGGGTTCAAATCCCTGTGCCCCTGCCAAATAGTACGAAGTAGCTCAAGCACTGCATCAAGAACTCTGTTGTGGCGGTCTTTTTTCATGATTTTGCTGTTTAAGAATATATCTAACTGTACTGTAGGTGAAGTACAAAATTTGCTGTTAATCTAGGTCGTGTACAATGTATTTATGATAGACAAACAAGCAATGAAAAAAGCCTGGGAGATGGCCAATAAATGCGAACCTTCTTATAAGTTCGGATGTGCAATTGTTAAAGACGGAAAAATAATTGCCGCTGACCATAATCACGTAGGAGAGATACCAGACACCTCAGCGCATGCTGAAGTATCAGCCATAAGACAAGCCTGCAAAGTAGTCGAGGACTATATTCTCAAAGGTTGCACGCTCTATTCGACGCATGAACCTTGCATAATGTGTTTCTCCTGCGCAATGTGGGCAGGTGTCGAAAAAGTTGTTTATCAAGTACCTAAAGAAGATCAAGATGACTTTATGTATGCCAGTAATATGAGCATAGAGGACTTCAATAGAACCGCATTAAGATCAAAGATTAGAATTGAAAGATATAATAAAAAGACTTCCTTAAGGTATCAAAAAAGCCAGCATCGGCGGTCGGTCAAAACCTTAGGCCTATCTGGCAATGGTGATATTAAAAATATAGCAAAAAAGGGCAAAAAAGTCAATGTCCGCGCAAAGAGTGCGTCTGGTAAAAAGCGAGGCAAAAAATGAGCTATGTAATAAACGGGCTTAGCGAACAGTTCGCGCAAAGTCACGAGCTAGAGCAAAAGATGAAAGATAATTTGAAGAAGATTGGTTATGAAATCTAACGAGCAAGACAGTAAAATAATTGTATATGTCGGCGAAGACGGCAAGCCGCACCTTGATGTGAAGTTTCAAGGCGAAACAGTGTGGCTCACACAGACGCAGCTAGTAGAGTTGTTTGATTCTAGCAAGGCAAATATCAGCGAGCATGCCAAAAATATTTATGCCGAAGGCGAACTAGAAGAAGCTGCAACTGTTCGGAAATTCCGAACAGTTCGCACAGAAGGCAACCGCAAAGTAACGCGCGAAATAGAACACTATAATTTAGACATGGTTATTTCACTTGGCTATCGTGTTAAATCGCAAATAGCCACCAAATTCAGAATCTGGGCCACGCAACAATTGCGCGATTATATCGTCAAAGGCTTTGCTATGGACGACGAACGGCTCAAAGAAAATAGTGGCGGCAACTATTGGAAGGAACTACTCGAACGCATTCGTGATATTCGCAGTAGCGAAAAGCTGCTTTATCGCCAGGTGCTAGAGCTGTTTGCTACTAGCCAAGACTACGATCCACCTTCCAGTCAACAAGTAGAGTTTTTCAAAATTGTTCAGAACAAATTACATTACGCTGTGAACCTACTTACTGCGGCAGAGGTTATTCATTCGCGCGTTGATTCAGACAAACCGTTTCTGGGTCTTTCTACATTTAAAGGCGCGTACCCAACTAAAGACGAAGTAGCAATTGCCAAGAACTACCTCACGCAAGAAGAGCTAGGGGTGCTAAACCGCCTTGTTAGTGCATTCTTTGATTTGGCAGAGTTAAAAGCAATCAACCATGAGTCTATGCGTATGACCGACTGGATACACGAAGTTGATACATTTGCCGCTACCTATGGCAAAGGCGTGCTCGACAACCCAGGCAAAATATCACACAAGGCCATGATAGCAAAGGTAACAAAAGAGTACGAAGCCTATAAACAGCGTATACGCCAGCATGACCTCAAAGACATCGAGCAAGCATATCTAGATGACCTGAAAGCCACCCAGAAAAAACTGAAGGGCAAAAAAGTCAATGTCCGCGCTAAGAAGGCACAAAGAAAGTAAA
>QIKK01000077.1 GCA_003231925.1 Candidatus Saccharimonadota bacterium | reverse complement strand
ACTATAGGGGTAACATCTAATCTTTCGTTTGCGCCACTTGATCCAACAATATTCCAGTTAGACGGAATCCAGGTAATCATTGCAGTAGTTTTTGGCGAATTTGTTACGGCATAATTTCCACTCCAAGAAACTGTATTATCTAAAGCAACACCTTCTACGCGTAGCTGTACAGCTCCAGCTCTTCTAGTCCGATCGGTAGTAAATTGAATATAAGCATTTTGAATAGTTGAAGATTTAGGTGTAGCTACATCTCTAAACCGCAAACCAATAGTCTGATGACCCTTGTTGTGCCCGTCCCAAGACATTTCTAAATCACCACCGCCAAACATTAACTGACCCTTTTTCTTATAGGAATCAGCTCCCCGTTCCTCTACTACATCGCCGTTATTACTACCGTATAGCGAATTAATCGTCTGTGTATTTTGAGTCGAGCTTTTATATAGAGTATTATCCTTATTTGCATCTAACCAAAGAAGTGGGTCAAAAGAAGCTGGATTTGTTGTACCGTTGGCGTTGTCATTGTTATCATTAGCATCATTAACGTGTTCGCCACTTCTGATTATGGTAGCTTTGATGTCTCTTACCACCTTAGCATTGCTGGAAGTTTTTGGTATATAAACCCTACCGATACCCTGGACTCTTTTTGCGCTAGGACCTTGCGAGAACAGAACAACAACCTCAATAGTTGCCCTATAAAAAGTATTCGAGAACAAATCTTGTTCGGGCGTACCGTTGTAGTCAGCATTTAAATCATACTGCTCCGTGGCGTAATCTATTGCTGCCTTCGATGCAATATGGGATATCTGAACCTGCGTATGTCTTACCGCTGAGCTGTTGGCTTGAACAGCGGTCTGCACCAATGAAGTTCCAACAAGAGAGATGATGATGATGAAAGTCATCACCATTGGTAGTACAAATCCTCTGTTCTTCCACATAATTAATTTACCTTCTTCATAGTTATAGATGTCAAAACCCGTATATTATCACCGTAAATCTTTTGCCCTAGCGTAAGAGATACTTTGACCTTTTCAGCATTCCAGATATTCCCGGTCGGAGGGATAAAGATATTGTCTTCATCATAATAATCAATCTTAAAATCTACTATATTTTTAGAAAGCACAGAATCCGCACTATTACAGCCATTTTTACCTACATCCACAGCAGGACAAGATTGAATCTTATAATTAGTGTTACACGTGGCATATTGAGGTGTTATTGTTCTTCTAAATAGTGTCTTATAGCTATTATTGGTATTTTCTTGGGTAAAATACACCAAATTGTCAATTGCTATAGGATTGTAGACACTGTTACAACCATATAGATTTTTAAAGACAAAATCTCTACTTGCACTTCTTCTATTAGCAGTTAGGGCAGTTTCATAAACTATGAGCGTGTTAGGAACTGTATTACTTGCCCAGCCACCAGCCGGTGCGTATGGATCTGCCAAATCACTCTTAATATATTCACCAAAATCTGTAGAAAAGAGCAACTCATCCTCTAAGGATAATAAGGCTATTTCTCCCTCTATTCGTAGATTGGCTTTTGCTGTATTTTTCTGCAAATCACCATATTGGGTAAACATAGTCATGGTTATGACTATCGCGACAATACTTGCTATGGGCAGTGCCACCATAATTTCTATTAGAGAGAATCCTCGCATAGAATCTTGTGTTAGTTGGTTATTGACCCAGCGACGAAACTTTGAATTTTTCATCTACCTACTCCTCCCTTTTGGATGTATGTTGCGTATTCTACCAACCTAAGCCTAGAGCCATATCTGAAATTAATGACTATATCTATTTTTATGAGATTTGAACTATCATGTGTCTCTTGTTGGTTACCATTGCCATCTTGCTTGCTAGATATATACTGAGAATAAACTTTGGCAGTACCTCCTTTAATTTGCCCATTGGAGTCAGCTAACATTTGAACTGAAAAATCTTCTACTTCATAGTTATTTGATGCATTACCGACCGGTATGTTACTGAATTTTTTATTCTCATATTCTTGCACTTTCGCGAAAGCAATAGAGTTTGCAGTTAAGATGGACTCTGTCCTACTATTTGTTTGTGCACCAAGAATTAATAATTGAAAACCCACCATTAAAACAACGGATGCTAGTGCTATTGCTAGCAATATTTCTACCAAACTAAAGCCTTTTTTCTCTTTAGATCTTTGCTTCTCAATTTTTAGCATAACCACGATTCCAGTATAGACCATTCAGTTTTAAAATAGAAACACTTAATAATTCGCCTTGACCGACAAAGTCAGTTTAGGATTCAAGACATAAATAATATGGATTGCTTTATTTACTACCTTTTTTCTTATATATTTCTGGGTAAATAGATTCTGTTACTTCGTCAATTTCAAACCGTAATTGTGGAAAAGGAACTCCTTCTCTTGCCGAGACCCCTTCGAAAAGCCAAAAAACTCTCTCTGAAAAACCCATTCCGCAGGTTGGAGGCATGCCGTATTCAAGCATTTCTACATAATCAATATCTAGCATCATAGCCTCATCATCACCTTCATCACGCATCTGTTGTTGTTCTAGAAATCTATTTAGCTGTTCTTGAGAATCATTCAACTCAGAGAATAGATTAATGAGCTCACTGCCACCAATCACAGCTTGAGCTCTCTGCGTAACTCTATCGTCATTCGGATTTGACTTTGAAAGTGGAGAAATAAACTTAGGCGTATTGATCAGCCAAACGGGACCAACAACTGTTGATCTAATCTTTTTCCATAATTTATCTATACCTCTAGGTATACTGTCAACTTTTTCCACTTCTAAGCCGTTATCTCTAAGCACTTTCTGAACTTCTTCAACCCCACAGTCAAAAACGTCAATATTATAGTGTTTTTTAATAACCTCAGCGTAATCCCATTTTTCCCAGTCTTTAGACATATCAACCTTCATATCCCCAACAGAAAAATTAAGTGTCCCGAAAGTCTCTTTAAGTATTGCCTTAAACATTTTTTCCATTAAAGCCATGCCATCTTCCCAGTCTGCATAGGCCCAGTACCACTCCATAGCGATGTGCTCTGGCAAATGCTCCTCGCTATAATTCTCGTTCCTGAAACGCGGTCCAATATCATAAACTTTTTCAAAACCAGCCCCTATTAGACGTTTTAGCGGTAATTCATGACTAATTCTCAAATAAAAATCTTGATCCAGTGCATCCATATGTGTAACAAAAGGTGTGGCGTCTGCCCCTCCTGTCGTATGTTCCAGCACTGGAATGTTAATCTCTAAAAAACTTTCTTCATTCAAGAAATCACGTACTGCTTGCCAAAATCTACCACGACGTATGAACCTATCACGCACTTCAGTGTTAACATTCATATCTATATAACGACGGCGTAACCGTTGTTCTTTATCGGTGAACCCCTCTTGTAAGCTTGGCATAGGGCGCAGAGCCTTGGTGATTAATCTAAACTTTTTACAGGCTACAGAAATTTCACCCGTCTGAGTCTTGATAACTTCTCCGTTACATTCAACAAAATCACCTGTATCTAGAAGGGCAATCTCCTTCGGCACAATAAGCTCTGAATTTGCTCTGTCCGCTTCACTAGAGCTATCACCCTCACGTATAAACAACTGTACAGATCCGCTCATATCGCGAATAACTATAAAGGCAAGCTTACCAAATTTACGAATTGACATCACTCTACCCATAACAGTAACGACTTGACCTTCTAGCTTGTCGTAATTATTTACAATTTCAACCAACTTATGAGTACCGCTAGCTTTTGCTGGATAGGGGTTTATATCGAGTTTTTTAAGTTCAGAAACCTTACGAATTCTTTCATCTCTAAAGTCTTTCAATGTCGCCATGTTCTCTCCTGTTTACTTATAAAGACCCGTTTTCTATAGCACATAACTAGATTAGCTATAACTCACAGTTTACCGCAATCTGTTATAAGTTTAAACGTATTTTTTGTCTTTTTTATTTAGTCAATAGAAGCTATTAGGTATGTTGTTGTTTCTTTTGGCGTTACAATTTCAACTTTTTGGCCTAATTTTTTACCTAATAGAGCCTTCCCGATGGGGGATTCGTTAGAAATCTTCCCCTGTGTTGGGTCTGTTTCAACGGAGCCTACGATAGTAAACAGTTTATCAGCTCCGTTACCCTTCAATTTAACGGTATTACCTAGCTCTACGATATTTTTATCTTTTGGATTATCAATTCTCTCTACGTTTTCCAAAATATATTTTATCTCAGAAATACGTATTTCTTCTCTCTCTTGGTCTTGTCTAGCAGAGCTATATTCAGCATTTTCTGCCAAATCTCCAAATTCACGGGCCAACTTAATTTTCTCTGCAACGGCAGGCCTATTAGCAATTAAAGCTACTGATTCTTTTTTAAGTTCTTTTATGCCTTGAGCAGTAAGTTTAAACGTCTTTTTCATCTACTTTATCCTTATTATTAGCGATTATTAATCAATTTATGTGATACTCTACTGTATTCAGTACGACTACTATACCAAAATGTCTACGATTTTTTAAGTCTTTATTTTTCTTAGTTTTTTAGAGCTTTATATTACTTCTGAAATTTTTATAAGTTCTGATTTATCTTCTGTTCTCTTTTTTATCTCTACACTGCCCTTTTGGAGTGTCTTACTGCTAATTATAACCCTGAGTGGCACACCAATTAAATCAGCATCTGCAAACTTATCACCAGGTCGAGCCTCGCGGTCATCAAATAAGACACTACGCCCAGCTTTTTGAAACTTTTCATATAATTCATTTGCTTCCTTATCTACGTCTCCAATAGCTATTAGATAAATGTCATACGGAGCAATACTCTCAGGCCATACTAGCCCCTTCTTGTCTGATAATTTTTCTGCTATAACACCCATAATACGGGTGATACCAATACCGTAAGAGCCCAGTATGACTGGCTGTTTTTTACCATTCTTGTCTGTAAAAAACAACCCAAGTTGTTCACTTTTAGTACCACCGAAGCTAAATATATTACCTACTTCTGCCGTTTTAGCTTTTTCTAAATCTTCTCTTTTTAGATTATGGTCTTTCAGTACTTCGTCGTTTAGAACTTCTTGATTTATGGCAATTCTCTTTTTCTTATCTAGATAAACAATATCCTCACCAGCATCGCAAATAGTCTGAAACTCGTGAGAAAACTTAGTAAATGCCCCGCCACTGGCAACCGTAAAATATGTCTGATCACCTATACCAAGTTGTTTAAAGATTCGATGATAGGCTTTAATACAGCTATCGTAGAATATCTGGTGTTCTTCATCATTTGAAGAATAAGAGTATAGATCTTTCATCATAAACTCACGACCACGCATAATCCCGCTTTTTGAACGTAACTCATTACGCATTTTGTTCTGAAATTGATAACAATAGGCTGGCAAGTCTTTATAGCTACTAATGTGATTACGCATCATGTCAGTAATAGGTTCCTCGTGTGACCAACCAAGTCCTAACTCGCGACCATTCTGCAGATGAGTCTTAAACCATATATCAACATTCTTATCGTTCCATCTATCAGTTTTTTCCCAGAGATCTTTCCTCTGTAAGGACGCCATTAAAATCTCGTTACCTCCGATAGCATTCATCTCTATGCGTACTACCTCTTTAATTTTTTCCACAACTCTTAGACCAAGTGGCAATAAATCATAAATACCAGCCATTTCCTTATGAATATAGCCTGCCCTAATCAGTAGTTGGGCATTACGAGCAACTTCGTCCGTAGGGGTTTGTTTTTGAGTATTGGTAAATAGCTTCGTTCTTCTCACAATAACTAGTGTATTAAATTATGAACAAGACTACAAAGGCAATTGTGTTTTTTATGGCATGTAGGAATATTGAGGGCCACAGAGAATTAGATTTGTACAAGAGATAGATTAAAAACAAAGACAATATAAAAGTATCCGTTGCGGCAACGTAATTAATCGGACCTCCAGATAATAATTCCAGATGAGCAGCCCCGAATAATAAAGAGGTAATAATGGCGGCAACTTTTGTATTTATTATTTTACTAAGACGTTGAAATAAGAATCCTCTAAATAGTATTTCTTCTGTAATTGCAGGCAAAATAACTAGTGAGACAAAAACTAATATATACCCTGTGTTTGATGGCGATGTGAACCCGAGTTGTTGAGTCTGGTTAGTATTAAAACCCCGGGTAAACTGGCTAATTACAAAAACAACTGCAACAAAAGTAATAAAATAAAGACCGTAGGTAATCACTGCAATTAACACATCCATCAATTTTGGCTTTTTATCAATTTTAACTGATTTTAAGAATGGTTTTTTATGGTATAAATACCATAAAAATAGCAATACTATAATAAAATACTCTATAAATGAAATAGATAAAAACTGAATAAATATGTTTGTACTTAGCATTGTTGATAGTTTTTCGCGGTTAATCCCAAGTAACTCTAAAATAGACGACAGGGTTAAAATACCCAACACTTGTGCGACAAAAAATATAGAGATAGCTAACGACACCACCGAAACGCTACGCAAAACAGCCTGCCACCTACTCTTAACTAGTGATTTTTCTTTATAAGATAAATCTTTGGACATCTAGCACCGTTATTAACACAAAAAGAACCATCAATAGTGCAAATCCTGTGCCGTGAATCCTTTCTTCTGCAGTTTTCGTAAGTGGCTTTTTTATTACTCGATACAAGAGAGTTACAAAGACCCTCCCACCATCTAACGCCGGTATTGGTAAAAGATTAATTATGGCCAGAGAAAGAGAAATTACAGCAACTACCATTAGCATAAAAATAGACCCCAGGAAGCTGGAATCACTTAGAACATAGCCAATTCCTACAATCCCAGAAACCTGCTGAGTTGCAGCTTTTGTATCACCATGGAATAATCCCGTCACTATAGAGCCCAACCCATCAAAAGTAAGCCTAGTGAACTGTGCCGTAACTCCAGCCCCAACTATTGGCGCCGACCAAGTCGCTCGTTGAACAATATAATTATCTGGTATTACACCCAGATAGCCTTTTTGGTTGGCTGTACCCTTACTAGCTTCTACCTCTTTATTATTTCTTAGGTATGCTTGTAACTTATGCTGTTTACCATCTCTAAGAATAGTAATAGCAACTGCTTTGCCAGCTAAAGCTTTAGTGGCAACCCCTAAATCACCGGACTTATTAAAGGTAAATTCCTGACAGTCAGAACAATTACCATTCTCAATAATAGAAATTATTCTGTCCTTATTCTGCAATCCAGCCTTTTGTGCCGGTGAGCTTGGCTCTACATACCCAGCAAGAACCTCTTGTTTTACGATACGGTTATCGCTAGCTACCGTAAATTGGTTATCTACAAGTTTAGGCATACCAACTAATGCAATAAAAGTGAACATCAGATATGCAACCAAAAAATTTATAACTACACCAGCCATCATAACTTTTACTTTATCAGTTAGTTTTGTTGCACCGAAAGAACCTGGCGTCTTATCTGCATCATGTTCCCCCTTCAATTTCACAAACCCCCCCAAAGGAAGCCAGTTTAGAGTATAGGTAGTACCGTTTTTCTTACCCAAAATCTTAGCACGAGGCGGAAAACCAATTCCGAATTCTTCTACCACAATGCCGGCTCGTCTGGCAGCAAAAAAATGCCCTGCCTCATGCACAATAACCAGCAAAATAATTAATAAAAATCCAACAATCACTAACATCCAAAACGCCTCTCTCTGTTTTTATAATCCAACAATACATTATCCATATCTTCTAATGTTACATCAGGCCAGAGCTTTCTGACAAATGTCATTTCTGAATATGCAATACGCCAAAGCATAAAACCACTAAGCCTTTGCTCTCCCGATGTTCTGATTACCAAATCTACGTCTGGGATATCAGGAGCATAGAGTTTGCTAGCTATCGTGTCAGCTGTTATTTTTTCTGGACGTATCTTACTGCGGACTATGGCCTTTGTAGCATCTACAATTTCTTGACGGCCTCCATAGTTGAAACAAATCAGTAAAGTACCTCGCTTATTTTTGGCAGTTTTTGCCTCAACTCTGTCAATTGCTTTGATTACTTTTTTACTAAGATTATCCCTAGTACCAATCACGCATATTTTGATTCCCAATTTATTAAAATCGGATAATTTATAGCTAACTGCCTTTGTCGCCAGCCCCATCAAGTAACTAACCTCTTTTTTTGATCTGTTCCAGTTTTCTGTAGAGAAAAGATATGCCGACACACAAGTCACGCCCCTTTCAAATAGCCCCAGAGATACAATCTTGAAGACTTTTGCACCTTGTTTGTGACCTTTAAATATTGCTTTACCATTAATTTTAGCCCAACGGCGATTACCGTCTATAATTAAGCCAACGTGGTATGGTATTTGTTTGTTACTCAACTTACAATCTCTAAATTGTTGTTATTTCTTCTTCTTTATCGCTAGCAACTGATTCTATTAAACTCTTTGTTTTATTCATCGCATAGTCTACTAATTTTTGCAGTTGCTTGATGTCATCTTCACTCAGGTTGTCATCCTTTTTAGTTTTATCCAAAGAATTCATTGCATCATGTCTGGATTTACGTAGAGAAATAAATGCTCCCTCTTGTTTCTCACCAAGTTGCTTAACTATTAACTGACGCCTTTCTTCTGTTAGTGGTGGCACCTGAATCCTAACTATCCGTCCATCATCGGCTGGGTTTAGACCTAAAGTTTGATTGTTCCGGATAGCTACCGAAATATCATTCATCGTAGCTGGGTCGAAGGGTGTAATTTGGATTAACTGAGCTTCTGGGGTGGAAATTGTTGCCAGTTGTTTAAGCGGTGTTTTAACGCCGTAAGCCTCTACCATAACGTCCTCCACCATGCTGGGGTGAGCTCTGCCGGTTCGTAGCTTATTAATTTCTCCCTTAAAATGCTCTACAGCTTGAGTGTATCTTGCTTCTGCCTCTTTTATAATTTTACTGCTATCCATTTAAGCCTTTCATATCGTCTTATATAGACTATATTATACAGCAATGATGTCTATAGATTGAAAAACTTGAGCGAGATATATACCCTAACCTTACTACTACTAGGCAACTTTTGCTGTTACCTGCGCATCAACTACCGCTTTTCTAGTACTTGTCTCCGCTCTGAGTTTATTTAATGCTTCAGCTGATGCAGTGACTTGCTCGTCAATATTAGATACGGGTGTTTCTATTGGGCCTATACCAGGCAAAACCTCGGTTCTTGTAACTTCCAACGGACTACCGTTTCTGTTTTCGGTTGTAATTGTAGTCCTATCCGTACCACTTCTGTTTTTATCGATAATCCTAGTATTAAAATCCGTAGCCTTTGAATTATTTTGAGAGGCAATTATTTTACCTTCTTCAGCTTTTTCTCCACTATTCATTTGGTGAGTAGACGGTAGATCTACGGTATCAGAGTGAAACTGACCAGGCGTAGCGTCTTGTTGTTTTTCTTTAATACGACTATTACGCTCTAGTAATTTACTAGTCATTCTACCTACTTGTTCTGCGATTTCATCAGGAGTCTTACCGACTTTGCTAACCTCAATACTCTGGTGACTAGGTTGCTCTGGTGTTGGTTCTGGTTGTGGTACTTGTTCTGACATGATTTCTCGTTTTTTTATTTTAGTAAATGCAGGTACATGATAACACAAGTATTATATTTTGTCAATATTTTAGACAGAATAATAGTATATAACACAAATCATACTGCCGATACTGCTAGAGCAAAATACGGTCAGAGCGCCCATTTTATATTATTGTTCTATAGTATTGAAAAAATTTGTTTTTTACCCAGTTGCAACTAAGATATTTCACCAAGTTGCATGCGAGAAAAACGTCTTACCACTATATTCTCGCCAAGCTGTGCGTTAGCTTCTTTTACTACGTCCCCTACAGTAGTATCTGGATTCTTTACAAAAGGTTGGCTCAGTAAACAGCGTTCAGCAAAATACTTATTGAGCATGCCCTCAACGATATTTTTAATCATTTTTTCAGGTTTACCGTCTGTTTTGGTTTTTTCTGTAAATTCTTTGGCTTGCTTTTCTCTCACTACTTTAGGGATATCTGCCTCAGAAACATATTCTGGAGCACTAGCTGCAATGTGCATACTAAGATCTTTTACTAAATCAATAAATATCTTATTTTTAGCAACAAAATCTGTCTCACAGTTAACTTCTACTAAAACGCCAATCCTGCCATCATGCAAATAAGAGCCAATGACCCCGGCACGAGCTTCTCGCTCACCGCGTTTTTCAGCTTTAGTTAGACCTTTTTTGCGCATCGCAACTAAAGCTTTATCAAAATCGCCCTTAGCTTCTGCGAGTGCCACTTTAGCGTCTGTTAGCCCAACTCCTGTTAGGCTTTTTAGTCTTTTGATATTTTTTATATCCATGAGAGTGTCTACTCTCCCTTCTTTTCTTCTTGAGGCTCTACTTTTTCTGTTTTTTGGATTGTTTTACCTAATTCTATAGCTTGTTTGACATAGTCTGTGACTAGCTGGATAGTTTTCAACGCATCATCGTTGCAAGGTACCGGATACTTAATAGTCCTTGGGTCACCATTAGTGTCAACCAAGCCAACAACTGGAATGTTAAGCTTGATGGCCTCTGCCACAGCATTTTTATCGTGTAATATATCAACTACAAAAAGCATTGCTGGTTTGGCGGGCATTTCTTTAATGCCTTCATATAGAACGTTCATCTCGTCAATTTCTTCTTGAAAATGTTGCATTTCAAGCTTGCTAAATTTTGCAGCTAATTCTCCACTTGCCATGCGTTCTTCAAGTTTTTTAAGGTGTTTTACCCTTTCGCCTATTGTTTTTTGGTTCGTCAACATTCCACCTAGCCATCTATTGACCACGTAGGGCATATGGGTCTCATCTGCAATGGTTTTTACAGAGTCTACCGCTTGTCGCTTAGTAGAAACTAATAAAATCTTGCCACCACCGGCAACTATAGCTGTTATCTCCTGCAGAGCATCTTCCAGCATCGTTTTAGTCTGTACTAAATCTATAATATGGTTATCGCCTCTTTTACTATGTATGTACTGTCTCATGGCTGGATGCCATCGACTTGTTTTATGCCCAAAATGAGCCCCTGCTTCAAGTAATTTTTTAACATCAACCTCTATCTTGGGAATCATACTATTATCCTTTCTCTTTACCGTATCTACTCGCTAGCACAATGCTGTTGAGAGGATTATATTGTACGGTTGTTTAATTTAAATGTAGTAATATTCTAACAGAGGTAGTAGTTTATTGCAACACTTATATTGACTATTTACAGTAAATAATCTATACTCACCACCCAGACTATGAAAAAAGATATACACCCCGACAATTATCGCCCAGTTGT
>QIKK01000037.1 GCA_003231925.1 Candidatus Saccharimonadota bacterium | reverse complement strand
TGTAACCAAGCGTCTTCTGACCCCACGGTGTTCTAGGAGATGCTCCATGATTGACCCCACCACCAAT
Organism: Candidatus Saccharimonadota bacterium; assembly: GCA_003231925.1. Lineage (GTDB taxonomy): Bacteria > Patescibacteriota > Saccharimonadia > Saccharimonadales > SZUA-47 > SZUA-47. Next base: position 11,629 of record QIKK01000037.1, on the reverse strand, counting down.
ACCGTGTCTACCACCGTCTCCTCCGCCGTGAGGATGATCTGCGGCGTTCATAACTACACCGCGAACAGTCGGCCTAATACCCATCTTGCGTTTTCGACCGGCTTTACCGTATTTAATATTCTGGTGTTGCTCATTACCTAACGCCCCGATACTAGCCTTACAATTAGAGAGAAGTTTTCTAATCTCACCACTAGGCAAGCGAACTTGTGAATAGTCCTCTTCTTTTGCGATTAGTTGAGCACTATTACCGGCAGAGCGGACCATTTGTGCCCCTTGACCTGGTATTAATTCAATTGCGTGTATTATCGATCCAGTCGGTATAGAACTAAGCCGTAGCCGGTTACCAACAGATATAGCCGACTCGGGACCAGAGGCGATTTTTGTTCCTATTTTCATGCCATTCGCAGCGAGAATATAACAATAGACTCCTTCGTCATCCTTGATTCTAGCAATATTTGCACTACGTCCGGGGTCATATTCGATGTGCTCAACAACAGCATTTGTGCCATCCTTTAGGTTGAAGTTAATAACACGGATATGCCTTTTGACACCTCCGCCCTTGTGACGCGTGGTTATTCTACCCTTGTTATTGCGTCCTGCAATACTATTCTTTCTTTTCAGTAAACTCTTCAAAGGTCTATCAGTGGTTATCTCTGAAAAATCTCGGTTGGTCATACCACGACGGCCAGGTGTAGTTGGTTTAAATAGTTTTATAGGCATGGCTATTTACCCTTCTTTTCTTTTTTAGCTTTCTTCTCAGCTGCTTTTTCTGCAATTTTGGCGCTCTTTTCTGCTTTTTCTTCAGATTCCTTTACAGCTGCAAATGTTGGAATTGCATCACCTGTCTTTAGAGTTACGTAAACTTTTTTAAAATCAGAAGTCCGACCGCTTTGATGGCTTCTCTTTCCGTAAGTTCGTTTTACCTTGCCTTTTTGTATAATAGTCCTGACACCAACAACTGTTACTTTATAAATCTTTTCAATCTCTTTTACTGCTTGGTGTTTATTAATGTTAGTCTCTACGTTGAAGACATAAACTCTATCGTTGCTCAGAGCGTAAGTTTTCTCACTCATTCTAGGCTTTAATACAATTGTACTCATTTTTTATCACCCTTCTGCTTCCCTAGCCAAACATGAACTTCTTCTAACGCTTCGGAGGTAAATATAATCGTGTCAGCGTTTAAAACATTATAGGTATTTAGATACTTTGATTGCACCAAAATTACATTATTTAGGTTTCTTAAAGCTAGTATAAGCTGAGGTGTTTTATCTATTACCGCAATTAAAATACGGCCTTTTGCTTGGAGTTTATCTAATAGCTTTAAGGCCGTTTTTGTTTTACCGTCTGAGACTATAAAGTCCTCAATAATAATAATGGAGTTAGCTTTTGACTTCAGAGAGAGAGCTTGCTTTATAGCTAGTCGTTTTGCTGATAGTGATATTTTCTTAGAATAATTTTCTTCTCCTATTGGTCCAAAGGTAATTCCACCACCGCGCCAAATTGGGACTCTAATAGAGCCAAAACGTGCTCGTCCTGTACCCTTCTGTTTCCAGGGTTTCCTACCACCACCTCGTACTTCTCCACGACGTAGTGTTTTGGATAAGTTAATTCTGCCGTTTGCTAGATAAGTTTGGTAAGATTGCTTTAAAAGGTCATGGTTTTTACAGGTAACCCCAAATACCAGTTCGTTTAACTTAGTTGCGGTAGTAGCCTTATTCCCCGATTTCGTATAGGTATTTAGAGCCATTACTTAACTCCTCTGACAAGCACTATGCTATGACGCGGACCAGGAACTGCACCTCGTACCGCAATAAATCCTTTTTCAGAATCTACTATAGCAATAGCTAGATTTTTGATAGTTACTCTTGAGCCACCAGATCGGCCAGCCATTTTTTTGCCTTTGAAAATCTTTTGTGGGTACATAGAACCGATTGAGCCAGGTTCTCTAGTATTTCCCTTACCTCCGTGAGTTTTACGTTGGCGGTGAAAATTATGTCTTTTGATAGTTCCCGCAAATCCTTTACCCTTGCTCGTGCCAATTACGTCAACAACATCTCCAATTGAAAAAACCTCTGCTGTTAGTGTGCTTCCAACTTTGAGGTCTTCTGGTAGTTCTACTGCTTCAGTGCGGAACTCTCGTATAATTTTGGGTAAAATCTTGCTTGGCTTATAGTGGTTGAGCTGAGCCTTATTAACTTTTTTAGCTGTCTCAAATCCAACCTGTATAGCCTGATATCCATCCGTATCAGTGTCCTTAACGGCGGTTATCACGCAAGGAGTAGCTGAAAGTAGAGTAACAGCACTAACAGTACCATCTTCTGCGATAGTGCTTGTCATGCCTATTTTTCTAGTAATTAGTGCTTTCATTGTTCTTTAGTAGATATATCTAGATCCTTTTTATTTACTTCAATATCGCAAAATGCCTATTTTTAACATAAAAACACTTGGCGTCTGGCAGTTTCTTTATCAATTTATAATATAGACACACCAAATCACCAAGATTAGCGATTAAGTTATAGATTAGCACATCCTGGTTACAGATGTCAATATGTTGTATATTCTACAGCTATTATAATTGGATTATCATTCCTAGCGGTAGCCAAAATGATATGAACGTCGCCACTATCAATAGCACATACTCAATCTTTCTATCGATAATAAAATGATCATGGTTTGCAAAAACTAGTCCCAATATCAATCCTACAGGTACAGGGATTCTCCAACCAGAAGCGCTTACTATATATATCCACTGTGAACCTAGAATCAAGAACAAAGTAATTTTCAGAAAATAGGCTGAATTAGTCTCACTATTATTATGCTTTTGTGCTGTTCTACTAGTCGATTTTTTTCTAAGTTTTTTAATTCTAGGTTTTTTTAGCATATGCAGATTGTATCACATCATAAAACAGAACCACTGTGCTCTACATTTTAATTTCAGCATCGCAACCGGCAGGAAGACTTAGATTCATTAGGCTGTCTATAGTCTTAGGGGTAGGCTCAAGAACGTCTATTAGGCGTTTATGAACTCTCATTTCGAATTGTTCACGGCCTTTTTTGTAGACATGCGGACTTTTAACAACCGTATATGTACTTCTCCGAGTTGGCAACGGTATTGGACCTGCAATTTTAGCTCCAGTCCTTAGAGCTGTATCTACTATCTGTTTGGCTGATTGATCAATAATCTTATGGTCGTAGGCTTTTAAGCGAATGCGTATTCTTTGCTTCACGGGAACTACAGTCTTGTCGGTTTTTTTTGTGACTTGTTTCGCTGACTTTTTAACAGCATTTTTCTTTTCTTTGACTTTCTTTGATACCTTTTTCTTGGCTTCTGCCATTTTTTCTCCTTTTGTCGACCTTAATACCAGATTGACATGTATGGTGTAATATCTCTTGCGATGCAAACGACTTTTAGTCACCAAAATTAGTTAGTAGACTATTAGTATAAGATAAAACTGTACAAATTAAAAGAGTCTTCTAACGAAGACTCTTTTATAATATTTAGGTTTTGTTATTTTGTTATTTTTGTAACAACACCTGCACCTACGGTTCGTCCGCCTTCACGAATGGCAAAACGCAAACCCTGATCCATGGCAATAGGTGAGAGCAACTTAACCTTGAAAGTTACTGTATCGCCAGGCATTACCATCTCTTTATCAGAAGGAAGCTCTACTTCTCCTGTTACGTCAGTTGTACGAAAATAGAACTGGGGCTTATAGCCCTTAAAGAAGGGTGTATGACGTCCGCCTTCTTCTTTGTTCAGAATATAGACCTCTGCTTCAAACTCTGTATGAGGTGTAATTGTACCTGGTTTAGCAAGAACCTGACCTCTCTCAATATCATCTCTTTCAATACCGCGCAACAAAACACCGGCGTTATCTCCGGCTTGTCCCTGATCAAGAGATTTCTTAAAGGCTTCAATACCGGTAACAACTGATTTTTTGGTTTCTCTTATACCAACAATCTCTACTTCGTCATTAACTTTAACAATTCCAGTTTCGATGCGTCCTGTAGCTACAGTACCACGACCCTTGATTGAAAATATATCTTCTATTGGCATTAAAAAAGGTTTATCAAGTTCACGCTTTGGCTCAGGGATATAATCATCCATTGCTTTGACAAGTTCCATAATAGAATCTTCGTACTTGGCATCACCTTCAAGAGCTTTTAGAGCAGATCCTTTTATGATAGGAGCGTTCTCGTCATACTCATATTTTGCCAATAATTCTCTAACATCCATCTCTACTAATTCAACTAATTCTGGGTCTGCAACATCCATTTTATTTAAAAATACGACTATCTTTGGCACACCAACTTGCTTAGCAAGCAAAACGTGTTCTCTAGTTTGTGGCATAGGACCGTCCGCTGCCGACACAACCAATATAGCTCCGTCAATCTGTGCTGCCCCTGTAATCATATTCTTTACATAGTCGGCATGCCCAGGCATATCTACGTGCGCGTAATGGCGTTTTTCTGATTCATATTCCTGGTGAGAAGTAGCGATGGTAATACCGCGGGCTTTTTCTTCTGGTGCATTGTCAATAGAGTCAAATGCTACAGCCTTGTTTACTTCTGATGGTAATTTTTTTGCTAGTACTGCTGTTATCGCAGCTGTTAATGTAGTCTTGCCGTGATCAACGTGTCCCATAGTCCCAACGTTAACATGAGGCTTACTTCTGTCAAATTGTGTCATACTTTTTTTACTTCGCTTTTCAAGATAATCTGCCATCTGGCGGATGTATTTTCTTGATTTTTAAATAGAACTGATTAAACCGTTTCTATCGCCTGCTCCTTTCACTTTTTATTATAAGAGCTAGGGTTGCGAAGCATCCTTTCTTTGATTGTTTGTGGTTGCTATCCCACATTATTATTAAGGGTTTAATGAATTATTTATTGTAGGTCGTGATCCATATTTACTTTCTACGCCTATGCATTAAAAAATAAAAGCCCTCTCACGAGTTACGCCCTTTATTATAACAGCATCGAATCTAAAATATCAAGAACGATTTTGTATACTTGTAGGATATAACTATGTATTACTATTTTTCATTTTTGGCGATTATTGCTTCGGCTACATTACCAGGAACATCAGCGTAGTGGTCGAGTTCCATGCTAGAACTAGCCCGACCTTTGGTCATTGAACGTAAGCTGGTTGTATACCCAAACAGTTCTCCAAGAGGAACAAATGCTGTAATTTCTTTTGCTCCAGCACTTAAATCTTCCATCGTTTCAATTCTGCCTCTTTTGGAGTTAAGATCACCTATAACATCACCCATATATTCTTCAGGAGTAACTACAACAACCTTCATAACAGGTTCCAGTATTACTGGTGAAGCCACCTTTACCCCTGCTTGTAAGGCCATAGATCCGGCAACTTTAAAGGCCATTTCAGATGAGTCCACGTCATGGTAAGAGCCATCATACAACTCAGCTTTAATATCTACTACTGGATATCCGGCCAGTACGCCATTACTCATTGCTTCTTCAATTCCTTGACGAACAGGCTTGATATATTCTTGAGGTACAACACCGCTTCTTATTGAGTTTATAAACTCAAAACCCTTTCCGGCTTCGTTCTGTGACAATCTGAGCCAAACGTCTCCGTATTGTCCACGTCCACCAGATTGACGTATAAACTTACCTTGGATTTCAACGCCGTCTTTTCTAATTGTTTCTCGATAGGCTACTTGTGGGGCACCAATGTTTGCACCAACATTAAACTCTCTCTTCATTCTATCAACCAATATCTCGAGGTGAAGTTCACCCATACCGCTAATTATAGTTTGAGTCGTCTCTTCATCAACTCTAACTCTAAATGTAGGATCTTCTTCAGATAATCTCTGCAATGCTATGCTCATTTTTTCTTGATCAGATTTTGTCTTCGGCTCTATAGCAATGCTCACAGGAGGTTCAGGAAAAGTAATACTTTCTAGAATAATTGGATTGCTAACATCGCAAAGAGTATGTCCAGTTGTAGTACCTTTAAGCCCTACAATTGCAGCTATATCTCCAGCGATAACTTCTGTAACATCTTCCCGTTTATCAGCTTGCATTCTAACAATGCGACCAATCCTCTCTTTGTGCCCAGTAGAACTATTTAAGACATACGATCCAGCCTTCAATACTCCCGAATATACTCTAAAATAGGCTAATTTTCCGACAAAAGGATCGGTTGTTATCTTGAATGCAAGACCAGCCATTGGTTGATCGACACTGGGTTTTCTCTCCACTTCGTCACCGGTTTTAGCATTATGCCCCCAGGTGCTACCTCTGTCGATAGGACTTGGCATTAAGTCAACAACTAAATCTAGAATTTTTTCTACTATTACACCACGACCATCTCCCCCAGTAACTACGTAAAATTTACCACCTAATACAGCAACACGAATAGCTTTCATAATATCGTTTTCTGATAGACCTTCTTCACCTTTTTCGATATATTTTTCAAGCATTTCTTCATCCTCTGCTACGGCATTCTCAACCAATAGGCTACGGTATTTCTCGACTTTATCCTTCATGTCTTCTGGAATCTCACATTCCTCTAAGTTCTTATCTGTAAAATCTTTGTAACGGTAAGCCTTCCTGGTGACTAGGTCGACTATGCCATTTATACCTTGTTCAAAACCAATAGGCAGGTGTATCGGAAAAGCTGATTTACTTAAGCGGTTATGGATGCTTTCTAAAGAAGAATAAAAATCTCCACCAGTTTGGTTTATTTTATTAATAAAACAAATCCTAGGTACGCCATATTTATCAGCTTGACGCCAGACTGTTTCTGACTGTGATTCAACGCCCATTTTACCATCAAAGACAACTACAGCCCCATCAAGTACTCGCAGAGAACGCTCCACCTCGACCGTAAAATCAATATGTCCAGGCGTGTCGATGATGTTAATCTGATGGTTTTTCCAATAACTGGTGACAGCGGCAGATACAATAGTAATTCCTCGCTCCCTTTCCTGGTCCATCCAGTCTGTTGTGGTTTCTCCCCCATGAACAGTACCTATCTTATGCTTAAGCCCAGTTCTGTATAGAATGCCCTCTGTAGTAGTAGTTTTACCGGCATCAATATGCGCAATAATACCTATATTTCTAATCTTATCTAGTGGGTAGGTTTTATCTGTCATTTGTGTCTTCCTTAATTCTTAAAATTTTCTTCAGAATATAAATCTGCTACTTTTTGAGAGGATATTTCATATCTAGCAGGTACTTCAATGACTCTTTCGATAAGTGAAGCCACTACTCGTGAAAATATACCAACTCCCTTTTCTACTAAGTCTGGACCAAGGCCGTACTCTCGTGAATTATTAATACGGACATCGCTTAACGTGTTTCTTCTGACTGCCTTTTTATGTACATCAGACAAAACTACTTCGAGCCCTGGGCTTAAATACATAATTTTTACCTTGCAAAATGAGCGAAGGCTCGGTTAGATTCTGCCATTTTATGGACATCTTCCTTCTTTTTGAAGGTAGTTCCCGTTTTGTTATAAGCATCAGCAATCTCTATAGCGATACGTTGACTCATTGGCATGCCTTTTTTTGATCTTGCAGACTGTACAAACCACATTATAGTTAAGTGCTTTTGACGCTGTCCTTTTACTTCAAAGGGTATCTGATAATTAGCTCCACCAACTCTTCTAGAGCGTGTTTCCATAAAAGGAGTTATATTTTTAAAAGCCTTATCAAAAACCTCAATTTCATTATCATTCTTGACTTTTTTAGCAGCACTTGCAATTGCCTCATATACAATACGTTCGGCAAGTTGTTTTTTACCGTTTAACATTACCCTATTTATTAATCTCTGAACCATTTCAGAATTATATTTTCTATCCGGAAGTTTAGGTCGCACTAAGGCTTTGGTAGTCTTACGTGGCATTATTTACTTCCTTTCTTGGTACCGTATTTAGAACGGCCTCTTGTTCGCCCCTCGACCCCTTGCAAGTCAAGTGCTCCTCTAACTATATGGTATCTAACACCTGGCAAGTCCTTTACTCTTCCACCACGAATTAGCACAACGGCATGTTCTTGTAGATTATGACCCTCTCCACCGATATAAGCCCAGACTTCATAGCCATTATTCAAACGAACACGGGCTACTTTACGTAACGCAGAGTTAGGCTTTTTAGGTGTTTTAGTTGTCACCTTAACACATACTCCCCGTTTTAGTGGGGCGTGTTTTTCATAGTTAGTAGTTTTTAGATTGTTTACAACACGGTGTAAGGCGGGAGATTTGCTCTTTACCTTAGCTCTCTTTCGTGGCTTTCTAACTAATTGGTTTATAGTTGGCATAATTTCCTTTCTACGTTGTAACTTTCCGCTGCGTGGGTCTAAGACCTTATGCCTAGTCTTTAGAACTTTTCCATGGCTCAAGTTACTTTAATTTGATTCATTTACTTTAACAGATTGCTTACCTGGTTGCAATCATTAGCAGATTACTCGGCTTGTTCAAGTACTTCGGATTCTTCTGTAGCCGGCTGTGTTTTATCTTGTGTTTCTTCCTCTTCTTTAACAGCACCTGTTCCAACAGGGATTAGCCTCCCCAAAATTACATTCTCTTTTAGCCCAAACAGATAATCTACTTTTCCACTAGTAGCCGCACCTATTAGAACTCTGGTTGTGTCTTGAAAGCTGGCCGCACTTAAGAAGGAATCTGTTGCTAAGCTAGCTTTTGTGATCCCCAGTAGAAGTAGATTATAGCGCACCAGTTCGTTTTTCTCGTCCGCCAGTCGGTCGTTAGTTATTATTACCGACTGCTTACTTACAATATCACCAGTAACATATTCACTATCGCCAGGATCCTCTATTTGAACTCTGCTGAACATTTGTCTAATAATTACCTCTAGATGTTTATCAGCTATATTTTGACCTTGCCCCGCAAATATTTTCATAATCTCATTCATTATGTAACGTTGAGTTTTCTCTACACCACTCAGACGCATTAGTTCTTGAAGGTAAACCGACCCATTGGTAAGTGACTGACCAGCTTCCACTGTATCACCATCCTTAACTATCATCTGCTTAAAACCAGGTATCTCATACCTCTCCGTGACCTGCTCACCAGAAGTTATAAGTATTTTCTTGCCGGCTATTTCTATCGTTCCTGCAAAAGGTGCTATAATCTCTTCGCCATTTTTCTTATTTATCGCCAAAATCTCGCCGTTTTGCACCGTTGTTCCGCTAGTAACTAAGATATTCTTTCTGCTAGCATTAAGTTCTATTGTCTTTTGCTTTGGAGGTGTAATCTGTACTATATATTGTTCATCTTCCTCCCAGAGTTTTACTTTTCCGGCTATCTCTGCTAGAAAAGCTTGTCCTTTCGGCATTCTAGCTTCGAATAACTCTTCAACACGTGGCAAGCCTGTTGTGATATCTTCTCCTGCAATACCGCCAGAGTGAAATGTCCTTAACGTTAATTGTGTACCGGGCTCGCCGATAGACTGAGCAGCAATGACGCCTATTGGATGGTTTAATGCTACTAGCTCTCTTGTTGCGGGGTCTAACCCATAGCTCTTGCGGGGTATTCCGTGGACAGATGGAACAGACAAAATACTCATTATTCTAACCCCATCTAATTTCTGATTCTTGTCAATTAAGTCAGCTATTTCTTCTGTTATTAACTCTCCTTTTTTAACATAGCCCCCAATGTCTTCGGCAGCATATCTACCCTGCAGTCTACTACCATATTCTACTCCCACAAATTCGGCACCCTCTCTATAAACAGCGAATCCTGGATCAATTATGTCTTCTTCTGTCGTGAATAGATCTTGTGAAACATCAACTAAACGCCGTGTTAGATAGCCGGAGTCAGCTGTTTTTAATGCCGTATCAATCATTCCTTTTCTAGCTCCACGAGTTGCGGTAAAGTACTCTAGAGGTGTTAATCCACCCATATAATTGCTCTTAATTGGTAACTCAATAGCTTTACCGGTGGCATCCGTCACCACACCTAGCAGACCAATTGCTGTCTTAACTTGTCCGATATTACCTCTAGCTCCAGAGTTTACTGCAGTAGACATCGCACTATCTTCTTTAACAAAAAGTTCTGCTAGAGTATTCTGCACTTCATCGTTGGCATCTTTCCAATTTTTAACTGTTAAACGATAACGCTCTTCATCAGTTATAAATCCTTGTTTAAATTGCTCGCTAATTTCGCTGGTTTTCTTATCTGCAATATCCAAGATTACTTTAACTTCAGGCACTTCCTTGAAATCGGTCATCCCCATAGATAGACCAGATTTTGTTGCAAATTCAAAACCAAGATCTTTAATTTTATCAGCTATCCTAGCAGTACGCTCCTGCCCATATTGTGCAAATATCATTAGCAAGACCTTCTGTAAACGCTTTTTAGTAATCTCATCTTCAACAAATTTAAAGTCCTCTGGCAACACTTCGTTGAAGAATATTCTACCAAGTGTTGTAGTTCGCTTCTCACCCCTAAATGGGACTATTAAAGGTGATTGAAGACCTATACTCCCTTTTTCTTTTGCCATTATCGCTTCTTCAACAGAGGAAAAAATAACAGGTTTATCCTTTATTTTTTCTGGTCTGTTGTAGGTTAGATAGTAGCACCCCAAGACAATATCTTGTTCCATGTGCAAGATAGGTGATCCGTCCGCTGGTTTTAACAGGTTGCGGTTACTAGCCATTATCTCGCGTGCTTCTGTTTGTGATTTCTTTGATAAAGGAAGGTGAACTGCCATTTGGTCTCCATCAAAGTCAGCATTAAAGCCCTTACAAACAAGCGGGTGCAACTGTATTGCTTTGCCCTCAATTAACCTAGGTTGAAATGCTTGAATTGACAATCTGTGCAACGAGGGAGCTCTGTTTAACAGAACGTATTTACCTTCTATAACATGATCCAAAGCGTCCCATACTGCTGTCTCTCCAAGTTCTATCATTCTAGTCGCTGACCTAATGTTGTAGGCAAGGTCTTTATCAATTAAATGACCAATGACAAAAGGTTTAAATAGTTCTAAGGCCATCATTTTAGGTAAACCACATTCGTCAATTTTTAATTCAGGACCAGACACAATAACCGATCGACCAGAATAGTCGACTCTTTTACCTAGTAAGTTTTGACGGAATCTACCTTGCTTACCTTTTAACTGGTCGCTTAGAGATTTTAGACGACGCCTATGACCAGTTGAAGCTATTGCACGTCCCGAACGCGTTGAATTATTATCTATTAATGCATCTACGGCTTCTTGGAGCATACGTTGTTCGTTTCTACGTATAACTTCTGGGGCATCAAGATCTATCAATTTACGTAATCTGTTATTTCTGTTAATAACACGTCTATATAGGTCGTTTAGATCGCTAGTTGCGAACCTTCCTCCAGTCAGTTGTACCATTGGTCTAAGGTCAGGAGGAATGACAGGTAGAGCGCTAATACACATGCTTACAGGCTTGATACCAGCCCGTTTCATACTCTCTATCAGTCTTAGACGCTTCATTAGTTTTTTATGTCTTTGCCCTTTGGCATTTTCAGCTTCGGCTTGAAGCTTTTCAATTAATTCACTTAAGTCCACTTCTACCAACAAATTGCGCAAGGCTAGACCCCCCATACCTACTTCTATTACCTCTTCCATTTCTTCAGGTAAATCACGATAATCAGACTCAGATAAAAGTCC
>QIKK01000038.1 GCA_003231925.1 Candidatus Saccharimonadota bacterium | reverse complement strand
ACGACCAGATTTTGTTTCAACAATCGGAAGACCAGTTTCTTTGATAAATCCCACTACAGTACCCAGCGTGCCATTAACATATCTCCTCTCTGGTGAATTTTTAACAAACATTACAAAGGCACCTTTTTTAAGTTGCAAAGTTTCTGGTGCCAAACAAGACTTTTTTAGAGATTCAATAGCCCCTTTACGACCAGTAGAAGTCATTGTAAACTCGTGCAATTTACCCTTCATGTCGTCTAATTTTACCTGGTTTACTCGTCAACATTAATATTTTTGGTATAGAGCTCTGTAATTGGTTCATCTGAGGATGTTTTTATTAATTTACGAGCCATTAAAGCATCGACGTGACGACGTCGTAAATCATTTTCTCTTAAGGCAGTCAAAATCTCTAACAACATATCATCATCCTGACGATATTGTTCCTCTAGGTAGCAGATTACTGGGTCCAGATCTTGCCAGGCTTGACTACCCGTTATAAAACCACCCTGCTTTGAGTCTACTCGATTTATTGGTGGCAATTGATAAAAGTCCCCAGATAAAATAACCTGTAGCCCCCCAAAAGGTGATGCATCAGCACGAACTTGTTGGCAAACTTGATCCACCATATCCAATCTATAGTCATGCAACATAGATACTTCATCAATGATTAAAACATCAGCTTTACCTATTTGATCTACTCTACTCTTACTCATATCGCCAACTGCTCTTTTACTCAATTCATCAGCGATTCCTATGCCCGCCCAAGAATGTATGGTATTGCCACCTAAGTGTGTTGCAGCTAGCCCTGTTGATGCCGTAACCGCTACTGATTTACCGCTAATCCTGGCATCTTTTATGAATTGATTTAGAAGATACGTCTTACCAGATCCAGCCGGACCAGTTAAAAAAACTGAGTGGCCAGCATCTAAAATTGCCAATGCTAATGTTTGCTTCATTACTAATAGTTTACAGTCATTTGAAGACAGATTACAGTTTTAAATTAATTACGTTGCTTCGTTAATCTCATTGGTTGCTAAAATGGGTACATACAATAATTCTTCTCTTTTCAGCCTATCAAAATAAGGTAGCAATCAATGACGTCGTAGGATTTTTAAATCTATCTATCATCATACATGTACAAATACAGTACTTGTTAAGTTATACCAAGCCCATTACCTTGCTTTGTTTAGAAGTTTTTACTTTTCGTCGACGATTTCGCCTTCCACGGGTTCGTCTTTTTTCTTGTCTTCTTTCTTATTCTTGTTCTTATTTCCTTTACTGTCTTTTTTGCTGGAGTTAGCCTTTTTTGCTTCTTCCTCTTTAGCAGCAGATTCATACATCTTTGCACCTATAGGCATCATTTTATCGGATAGCTCTTTGGCGGTTGCTTCAAGAGTTTCTTTATCAGCTTTATCATCCTTTAATTTTTCTTTAGCTGTTTTTACGGCATCTTCTAAAGTCTTTTTGTCTTCATCCGATAGCTTGTCTTTATTGTCGGCAACAAATTTCTCGTTCTGGTAAACACTATTCTCGAGCATATTTCGAGCTTCTATCAATTCACGCTTTTTCTTATCCTCGTCAGCGTGAGTTTCGGCCTCTTTGGCCATCTTTTCTACCTCGGTTTTGTCAAGATTACCACTATTTTGAATTGTTATAGACTGTTCTTTGCCAGTTCCTTTGTCCTTGGCTGAGACATTCAAAATGCCGTTAGCGTCAATATTAAAAGTTACTTCAATCTGCGGAATACCTCTTGGTGCTGGAGCAACGCCGTCTAAAACAAAACGCCCTAGAGTCTTGTTGTCTGTAACCATACCTCTCTCACCCTGTGTAACATGAATTTCTACCTGCGGTTGATTATCAGCAGCCGTCGAGAATATCTGACTCTTACTAGACGGAATTGTAGTGTTACGTTCTATCAGTTTAGTTGATATACCACCCATAGTTTCTATCCCCAAACTTAGAGGCGTAACATCAAGAAGCAAAACGTCCTTAACATCACCTGCCAAAACTCCACCTTGAATAGCTGCACCTACGGCTACAACTTCGTCTGGATTGACTCCTTGCATTGGCTTTTTACCAAAAATCTTTTCAACCTTTTTCTGGACTGCTGGCATTCTGGTCATACCACCGACTAATACAATTGCATCAATTTCACTAATCTTTATTTTGGCATCTTTTAGAGCTTTCTCGCACGGTGTTGCAGTTTTATCTATTAGGTCGCTAACCAAACTTTCGAGTTTAGAACGACTTAATTTATGCTCAAAATGTTTTGGACCATCTGCATCAGCCGTCAAGAATGGCAGATTAATGTCTACTTCTTGTGCTGTTGAAAGCTCAATTTTTGCCTTTTCCGCCTCATCGCGCAACCGTTGCATAGCTGCATTATCCTCTGTAATATCCATTCCATGCTCTTTTTTGAACTCATCGGCTAAGTAATTAACAACAACACGGTCAAAATCTGCACCACCAAGGTGTGTATCCCCATTGGTACTTTTAACTTCGAATACTCCGTCACCAAGCTCTAGTATTGATACATCAAAGGTACCACCGCCTAAGTCATAAACAACGATTTTTTCTTCTTTTTTGCCTTTTTTATCTAACCCGTAGGCAAGTGCGGCCGCTGTTGGCTCATTAATAATTCTTTTTACTTCAAGACCGGCAATTTTACCAGCATCTTTAGTAGCTTGACGTTGGCTATCATCAAAATAGGCTGGAACAGTAACAACTGCCTCTGATACTGGTTCACCCAAGAAAGCTTCAGCGTCGGATTTTAATTTTCCAAGAATCATGGCACTAATTTCTTCTGGACTATATTCTTTATCGCCCATTCCAACCTTAACGCCTGTACCACTTTTAACCATCTCGTAGCCCATTAGCTTAATATCTTTTTGAACCTCTTTATCACTCCACTTACGACCGATTAACCTTTTAACTTCATATACGGTATTTTTAGAGTTAGTAACCTGTTGGCGTTTTGCAACTTGGCCAACTAATCTCTCGCCTTTTTTATTAACCGCGACTACCGATGGAGTAGTACGATTACCCTCACTATTAGCAATAATTTCTGGCTTACCAGATTGCATTACAGCCATTGCGCTGTTTGTTGTTCCTAAGTCGATTCCTATAATTTTTCCCACTTTGATCTCCTTCTTATATTTAGATCGCGATAATTGAAGTCCTGGTAAAGCCAGGCCTGCCCTAAAATCGCTTGAAGTGCATTCCTGCGGCAGAACTTCAGTTCACCGCTCGCCGTACTTCATGTACGGCTCACGTGCGAGCCTTGTTCTTTCTTGTTCTGCATCTTCATCTAAACCTAAGAAGAAGACAAAGCAAGATTACCCTCAGAAATGGCACGAATTGTTAAACTTTATTATTTGGCACTCTTATTAAGAGTGTGCTAATACCATTCTATCATACCATAATTAGCAGTCAAGCACATAGAGTGCTAACTTTCTACACCCTGTACTTTTACTGGATAATAGATAACACCGTATGCCTCGTTGCCTACTCTAATTAATCCTCCTGGATGAAGATATCCAGCTTGTTCAGCAACAGATAACGTTCCCAATATAAGAGATATGGTTTCAGTCAACGCTCTACTTTCATATTCGGGGAATTTTGTTTTTGATTATATAGACTCGTTAATAGTACGGCAAAGCTGAGTGTCAATCTTTGGGCATTCAGAAAGGGGATACAACGGTGAGTCATCTATCTCGAAGATCACTGTAGTTTTACCTTCACCATGGCGTGCCTAATTACTTCATCACCCATTTTATAGCCACTTTGTAATTCCTCGCTAATTACTTCTTCTGTCCCGTTGCCTTCTTCCATGACTACCGCCTCATGTAGTTCAGGGTTAAAATGCTCGCCTACTGTCTTAATGCGTTTTACACCAAGTTTATCTAAAGTTTGTATAAACTGTTTATAGATTGACTCTAACCCTTTAAAAAACTCATCTTTTTTACCGGCATGCTGATGAGCTTTCATAGCCCGCTCAAAATTGTCTATTGTCGGTAGAAATTCTTTAATTACTAAAGATTTATAAAATCCTGCTAGTTGCTGTTTTTGCTTTTCAGCTCTGTTTCGGACATTAGTTGCGTCAGCCCTTTCACGTAGCATAGCCTCATTTAGCTGAGTATTCTCAATAGCTAGTTCTTTAGCAACTTTTTTATAATCTACCTTTTTTTTATTCACTATCTCTCCTTATTTTTCAATTTTCAGGCCTTAAGACTAGACTTGAAGAGCCTCTTCAAGCATTTGTCCAGCATTTTCAACCAAGCCCATCACATCTTTATAACTTTGACGAGTTGGACCGAGTACACCAATGTAACTTTTTTCAGAAAACGGACTTCTAAAACGACTTATAATTAAAGAACAGCCACTGTTACGTCCAATAGGGTTTTCTTTACCAATATAGACACTTAGTGGCTTGTTGGGTGAAACTTCGCGTAGCCATGGCTCCAGATTGTCTAGCAAAACAGCGACTTCTTTAACTTGTTGAGTATCGATAAATTCTGGTTGACCGAATAAATTAGAAAGCCCGCTCATGTAGAGCTGTGGACCAATTGTTGCCAATCCTAAGTTTTGAGTAAGCTCTACTAGTGTATCAACGGTATTTCTGATAGCTCTTTCTGGAAGACCGCCCTCACCAATACGCGCCGTTAAAGCTCTCTCTGCACCTGACGATGCTGATTGACCATCTTCTAGGGCAGAATTTACGTATAGCCGATATCCTTTATCTGTTGGGATGCGCCCTGAACTAGTGTGGGGATGTTTAATAAAGCCCAATCTCTCAAGTTCAGCCATTTCAGAACGGATAGTTGCACTAGAAACTTTAAAAATCTTGGATAATAACTGAGAACCAACTGGGCTAGCGACCTCAGCATATTCTTCTATTATAGATCTTAGTATCTTATCTTGGCGCTCTGTCATGATTAAGCTAATTCTAACAAGTTAGCAGTCAGACGTCAAGAGTGCTAAAAAGAACTAATTAGCTTATCTATGTTTTTTTTATAATCAGCCATAACTTTGCTGATTTCCTGTAGTTGATGCTCATTTTGTATATTACCTGCTAATAAAGCATCGATGCCTTTAGCTGCATTTTGATAGTCCTTATTTATGATAACTATAACTCTAGGTTCGGTCTTAATGAGATTAATGACTTTTTGCGCAGTGATTATACGGCTTCTAAACTCCGCCGTTGATATAAGCTCTCTTTTTTTAAACCTATTTAACCATATCTTGAAAGATGATGGTAATATAGCAATTACAGTAGAGTCAGGTTTGGCTAATAATATATTCTTGGCTCCGCCATACTCGACTTCGTTGATGCCAACTTTACCTTCTTTTTGAATCTTTTCTAATTCTCTAATACTAGTCCCACTAACCTGTTGACCATGAATTAGCTCAGCTTCTAAAAACTCGCCATTTTTTAGATCCGTTAGTAAATCTTCTTCCTTTCTGAAATAATAGTTAACACCTTCCTGTTCTAGCTTTCCGTCTCGATATTTAGGTGGTCTGGTAGTATCCGAAACAACCTGTTCATATTTACCTTTTTTTACTAGCTCATTAATTATCGTATTTCTACCGGCGGCAGCAGGGCCTATTAGTACTACATACTGCACCGAGCCTAGAATCTTTTTAGCGTGTTCAGACACTTTATACTTGTCTAAAATTATCTTAAACTGTTTTTTGTTTTTTAAGATGACTTCTTGTTTCATAAGAATATTATAAACTGCGGAAATGTATTTACAAGTCCTCTGGTTCGTCACCTATCCGTTTAAGGATTGTATTGGCGGTATCATAGGCCAGTTGTGCTCGATGTTCGTCAACTTCTTCACCCTTTAGAATGGCTTTTATTTCTTCTACTACCAAGTCTAAATCATCGTTCAATACAAAGTTATATTGAGGGTCATCTATAGCCATTAATATCGACTGTCTAGCCTCACTAATACGACCGAGCAAATCCATAGGTCTAATTTTTGTTATTCTTCTCATCCATTCAACATAGCTGGGAGGCATAACACAAATAGCCTCAACAGACCTGAAGCCTAGTTCTCTAAATAACGGAACGACCTGAGCTATGACAGCCATTGTACATGGGCCACTTTCTGGATAAGATGCTATCCTGGTACCGTAGAACTCGCTGTATTTACTGATTAGAAACTGGGCGTATTTTCCGTCGTTAATATCTTTAATTATCTCTAGATAGTCCACTCTAAAGTGATAGCTCATATCCTCTTTTTCATTAGGGCGTTTTTCTCGAGAGACATCACTGATAACGTATGGAAAACCGAGTTTATCAATGATAGCACTTTTACCAACACCAGTTGGACCAACAATAGCAATTAAATCGACTTGAGAGAGAACGGCTTTTATTTGCTCTGAACGAACGTAGGTCTTTTGTAGCTCGCTAACCCATTCGATGAAATATTGTTTATCCATTAGTTTAATTGTAACTTATTTACACTCTATAAGTAAGGCTAGCACCGCTAACCATAGAATTCTATTTTTTAAATCTTTTGTTAAAAAAGCAGACTTTAGAATATTTTAATCACGTTTTAGTAACACCGTGAAAGCTTCCGGTGGAAGGTCAACTTTACCAAAACGCTTCAGACGTTCCTTGCCTTTTTTTTGCTTAGCAAGTACCTTCTTTTTACGCGAGACATCACCACCGTATAGTCCACTAGTAACATCCTTTCTATAGGCGCTTAAATCTTCTCTAGCAATAAATTTACCACCAATTGCAGCCTGCATAGAAACTTTAAAATTCTGTCTAGGGATAATATTTTTAAGCTTTTCGACAACATTACGCCCTAAAGCTTGCGATTCGGATCGATGGCATATTACGCTTAATGCTTCTATTATTTCTCCAGCTATATAGAAGTCAACTTTAACCAAATCTTGAGGACGATAATCAGCTAATTCGTAGCTAAAACTTCCGTATCCTGAAGTCTGACTTTTAAGCTTATCGTAAAAATCTGTCAATAAATTCGCCAATGGAGCCTCAAATTTTATCAAAGCAAGTTGGTTATCTACATAACTTATATTCTTCTGTAGCCCTCTTGATGTGCTGATGAGCTGGATAACAGCCCCGACATACTCTTTGGGCGCCACTATTTCTCCACTAATCCATGGTTCACTAATCTCTATTATTTCGTTTTGGGGTGGAAGCTGAGAAGCAGAGATTATGTCTTTTTCTTCCATATCATTTAGCACAATTTTATAATCAGTGGACGGATTAGTAACTATTAGGCTTATATCAAATTCACGTTCAATCCTCTCTTTAACTATATCTAGGTGTAACAACCCCAAAAACCCAACACGAAAGCCATGTCCAAGCACTGAAGAATTTTCTGGTAAAAATTCTAAAGCAGAATCGCTAAGCTTTAACTTATCCATGGCGTCTTTAAGCTGAGGATAAAATTCATTGGAACTGGGGAAGAATCCAGCATACACAAAGGGTCTAACCTCCTTGTATCCAACTAACGCGCTGGGTTGTTGCGTAGTCAGGGCAACCGTATCACCAACTCGTGCCTCAGAAGTATCTCTAAAATTAGTAACTATATAGCCGATTTCACCAGTAGATAATTCGGTAAACGGCTTCATAGCGGGAGATAATGACCCAACTTCTAAAGCCTCACCGGTAGCATGAGTTGCCAGCATTTTAATCCGTGAGCCCTTAAGCACTTTCCCGTCAAAAACCCTAACATACAAAACTACTCCTCTGTATTCATCATAAAAACTATCAAAAATTAATGCCCTTGTTTCAGCCTTAATACTACCTTTAGGTGAATCTATTTTATCAATAACTGTGTCTAGCAGTTTCTCAACTCCTTGCCCGGTCTTTGCGCTAATAGCTATTATTTCATCTTCTTTGCACCCAAGCAGAGAGATAACCTCCTTAGTAACCTTTGGAACATCAGCAGCCGGTAAATCAATCTTATTTAATGCGGGAATAATCCTAAGATTTGCTTCTACAGCAAGATACACGTTAGCTAGAGTCTGAGCCTGTATACCTTGCGTAGCATCGATGACAAGAACGGCCCCCTCACAAGCCTGCAAACTACGCGATACTTCATAGCTAAAGTCAACATGACCGGGGGTATCTATCAAATTTAATTGAATCCCCTTATAGTTCATCCGCACTGGAGCCAGTTTAATGGTAATTCCTCTCTCTCGCTCGAGGTCCATTTTATCTAGTATTTGAGCTCTCATTTCCCGTTTTGCTACCGTACCGGTAATTTCTAGAAACCTATCGGCTAAAGTACTTTTACCGTGATCAATGTGTGCAATAATACAAAAATTCCTAATCTGATTCACAGATTTCTACCTTTCTAATAAACAACCAACCCGGCAACAACACTAAAACAATCGATGTGTCCTTTTCTATAATTTGACTCATTTTATAAATTCTAGCATAAATAGTTAATTAATAACAGAGGTAAACGTTTAAATTTTTATAGGTAAACGGACTATTTTTCTTATTTTTTTAATAATATTAGCAGATTCCTCAAACCCAAATAATGCAGAGACGGCCATGTGCGTACCTAGGATTATAACAGTAATTATTCCCAACTTAGATCCCAGAATAAAGAATCCTTTATCGGCTAAATTCAAAGGGAGAATATTAAGCATAATAAATGCTGCAACAATCGTAAACCCAGTCACAGAGATTAATCGCATAGTCATATTGACAAAATCAATATTAAACATCTCTCTATCCCGCCAGACAATTAAGGCTCCTAGAATAACTGCTTCCGTAGCTGAGACGATAGATTGAGCAATAGCTAAACCAGCTACGCCGTATGCCTGTGGTCGAGCCAAAGAAAACGCCAAAATTATATTCAAAATAATAGCAAAAATAGAAACTATCAAAGGAGTAACCGTATCCTTGAAAGCATAAAAATATCTTGAAAATAACGTATAAATAATTCTAAAAAATATAGCGATAGATAAAAATCCAAGCACCAAAGCAATATCTGGTGAGCCTCTTTTGAAGATTAAGCGTGCTAAATAACCCCTACTAAAATACACTAGCACAACCGTGGGCATTGCAGTCCACATTAAGACACGGAGCACTCCTAAGAAATCTTTTCTAAACAGATCAGGTCTACCCTGTGCTAAACGCTCACTAAGCCGAGGAAAAGCAGCCGTAGATATAGACGAACCAATTAATAATATCGGTGCAGTATGCAGAGTATAGGCATTTGCGTATATCGACACAAAGCCATCTCCCAACAAACGAGCTCTGTTTGTTTCCACAATTGAGTTAAATGAATCAATTCCTTGGTCTAGTGCTCTAGAAGGTAGTTGCCTTAAAATTCGTCTTAGATCTACATTCTTTAAGTTGATAACTGGACGCCAATGAAAATTCAGCCCACGGACACCAGATAGAGCTATCCCAAACTGCAACATACCGCCGACTAGAGCACCTATACCAAGGCCTATCAAGCCAATGTTATTTCTAAAAATATAGATACTGGCAATGATACTAACATTATAGATGATCGGTGATACCGCAAAAAAGAAAAACCGACCAAAAACTTGCTGTGTACTAGTAAGTACGCCTGCTAAGGTAAAGAAGAGCGGGTTAAAAGAGATGAGACGCATTATCATGGTTGCGTTACGTAATTGTTCAGGGTCTAAATTAGGGGCAACAATATGTATCAATGTCCCCGCAAACACCAGAATAATAACACCCACAAAAAACATTATTATCGCCATCAAGTTCATTAAACTGTTGGACAGAGCCCATACACCACGACGATCATTCTTGAGCATATGCTCAGATAAAATAGGTATAAATGCCACACCTAAGGCTCCGGCAGCAAGTACATAAAAGAACAAATCTGGAATTTTAAAGGCTGCAAAGTAGGCATCAGTACCGTTTGGTCCAACGATAGGGAAATTACCATTTACAAGCATCGTTCTAAAAAAGCCTAGCAGTTGTGCAATAAGAGTTGCAGAAACTAATAGAGTAGCGGCACCTGGCAGTGATATTTTACGTACATTTTTGGGGAGAAATCGTTTCATCTACCTTAGTATATGTTTTTCTGGTTAAGATTTGAACTTATTTTTTAGTATAATTTTGCAGATTTTGGCATTTTTGTATCTTTAAAGATTTCCTTAACCTCTACATCCTCGACAGTTTCTTTTTCTAGTAGTACTTTTTTAAGCCGTGCTAGTTGAGGTTTATTGATCTTTATGACTTCTCTGGCTCTAATTGCGGCCTCAGATATCAGAGCTTCTACTTCGTCATCAATTATCTTAGCTGTTTCGTCTGAATATTGCCTCTCATGCATAATTCTATCCATCATTATGCCGTCTTCAACATGAAAGACCTGGTTGCGTAATTTTTTACCCATACCTTGATTAACTACCATCTCTCTGGCAAGTTCTGCGGCCTTCTGCAGATCATTTCCGGCACCAGTTGTTACTCTATCTGACCCATATATAACTTCCTCAGCAATGCGACCACCCAACATTCTCGCTAAAATATCTTTATACTCAACAATACTATGATAGCTTTTATCCTCTGGGGGGATAAACCAGGTTACGCCACCAGTTACGCCACGCGGTATTATTGTAACTTTATGGACATCATCACTATCTGGTAAAACATGACCCACAAGAGCATGCCCGCCTTCATGATAGGCTGTCATTTCTTTTTCGTGGTCACTCATAACTTTACTCTTTCGCTCTGGACCAATTGCCACTTTCTCAAAAGCAGAAGTTACATCAGTTTTGGTAATAGTTTTACGATTATATTTAGCAGCAACTATAGCTGATTCGTTGGCAATATTAGCAAGATCAGCACCAGAGGTACCGGCTGTTTTTGCAGCTAGGGCATCTAAATCTACGTCTTTTTCTAAGGGCTTTTTAGCAAAATGGACTTTTAATATTGCTTCTCGCTCTTTTCTGTCCGGAAGAGTTATGTCAACCCTTCTGTCAAAGCGACCCGGTCTTAATAAGGCTGGATCAAGAACATCAGATCTGTTTGTGGCAGCCAGTACAATTACGTTGACACCTTGTTCAAATCCATCCATTTCCACCAATATCTGGTTAAGGGTTTGCTCTCTCTCGTCGTGTCCTCCGCCCATACCAGAACCACGTCGACGTCCAACGGCATCGATTTCATCAACAAATATAATACTTGGAGAATTCTTTTTAGCTTTAGAGAATAAATCTCTAACTCTTGAAGCTCCAACTCCAACAAACATTTCTACAAATTCTGAACCCGATATACTAAAAAAGGGCACATTGGCTTCACCAGCAACGGCTCTAGCAAGCATCGTCTTACCAGTTCCTGGAGGACCAACTAACAACATCCCTTTTGGAATACGTGCTCCAACACTTTCAAATTTTTTGGGAAATTTCAAAAACTGGACAATCTCTTCTAGGTCTTCTTTAGCCTCGGCACTACCAGCTATATCTTTAAAAGTAACTTTAGATTTCTCATTACCATATAACCTTGCTTTACTACGCCCAAAACTCATAGCTTGATTACCCTGTCCTTGAGCACTACGCATCATCCAAAACAATAAGCCACCAATCAATACTATCGGCAGTAGGTTAACTGCTACGTCTCGCCAGATTTTACCAGAATCATCAGGTTTGCTAACCGCAATTTCGGTGCTTGTGTCCTTTTTAAGTCCTTGGTCATATATTGTTGAACCTGACTCTTTTAATGATTTCTGGGTAGCTTTCTCTTCACCTTTATTAGTAATTTTTAATTCATTACCGATAATCTCTATTTTACTTATTTCGCCGTTATTTGCCCTTTTTATAACATCAGATAACGCCACTGATTGTAGTTTATCTGGGGTTTGATAACTAGAAAAAGCTACAAAACCAAAAAAAGCTAGTAAAATAATAAAAATTAAATTTCGGTAGCTACGCTTGTTGGGCTGTGGCAACTTAGCACCTGATGGCTTCTTCATATATCTCGATTATACAGGAGTAGCCTCGACTACCTAGAAGTTAATATCATATTACCCCTAGAGCTAGTTAGCCAAAATTTACCATTAATGTCTATTTTTTTAGTTATCTTCAGTGTTTTACAGGCGACAACACATTTCTCAATTAGCACTCTATTGATGTCTCTAACACCGTAATTTATAAACCAAGCTCGAATAATTTCTTTCTGTATAATGTAGGGCAATATCACAAAATCAGCCCTAATAAGAATGTTCTCTTTTGGTATTAAGCTGGCGATACGAAGGTCTATGTCATAGAGTAGATCCTTTTTTGTTGATATTTAATAATTCTTGACGTTTTGGAGCAATTTTTGGCATTATTTGAAGACGTAGATAATTTCTTAGATATTTTTCATCTTTATTGGTGCTATCTTCGCGCCATTGAAGTTTTTTAAATTTTGCATATTCAAGTAATGACTGTTTAGTCTGATTGATAAGAGGACGTAGAATATCTGACTGTCGGCTCATTGGGATTAACCCATGGGTACCAGTACCGCGGATTATATTAATAATCATAGTTTCTAAAACATCATCTTGGTGATGAGCCGTTATAATTTTCTCGGCGCCATATTTGTCTTTAACTGACCTTAAAAAATTGTATCTTGCCTCTCTAGCAACGGCCTCGCTAACTCCTA
Source organism: Candidatus Saccharimonadota bacterium (assembly GCA_003231925.1). Classification (GTDB taxonomy): domain Bacteria; phylum Patescibacteriota; class Saccharimonadia; order Saccharimonadales; family SZUA-47; genus SZUA-47. Next base: position 4,370 of record QIKK01000038.1, on the reverse strand, counting down.
CACCTAATTTGCCCTCACCAATTTCACAAATTAGCCTATTTGTAACAGCCAATTTTTTCACGAATTGTGCGTCTTGTTTGGAATCTTTTCTAATACCGTGATCAAAATGAGCAACGACATATTTAATTGGGTATTTATCTGGTGTTAGGGCTGGGGAATTTTTGATTTTGGAGACAATTTTATGTAATAAAACTACAGAGTCTACACCCCCCGATACAGCAATAATAAAAGTGGTTTTTTTCTGTGTCATTATTATACAGTTTACTATAGTTTCTTATCCTGCAGATTGTACAGAAAATTAAAAAAGCGTAGAATATATACGTATAAATCAACTTATGAAAAAACTTTACTTTGTTAGACACGGGTTAACGGATATGAATGTTTCTGGTCATTATTCTGGTTCCAGCAACGCCAAACTAACGCAAGTAGGGAAACAGCAAGCCAGTCAAGCTGGCAAGTGGGCTAGAGATAACGGCATAGTTTTCGACGTTATACTTACATCCCCCTTAAGCCGTGCGCATGACACTGCCAAGCTGATAGCTGATGAGATTGGCTATAATCACAACAATATTGTTCTTTTGGATAAACTTAGGGAGAGACACTTCGGAGATTTAGAAGGAATACATAATAGTAATGCACCTTTCACAAGAGAACAGTACCTCTCTGACCCATTCATACTAGATAGTATAGAGAACATAGAAAAAATTACTGACCTTCAATACCGCGCAAACAAAGTTGTAGAACAAATAAAATCTATGCCCCATGAAAATATTTTGATTGTTGGTCACGGATCATTTGGGCGGGCTGTATGTCGCTCAATAAATAATACACCGCTAAACGAATACGGCAAATCAATAGATAACGCTAAAATTATCCAACTTATCTAGGGACTAGAAATAACATCTTTGTTCTGTTACAATTACCCCTGTTACAATATACATCTTGGCAGGGTAGCTCAGTTGGTTAGAGCGCAGGACTCATAAGCCTGAGGTCACGAGTTCAAATCTCGTCCCTGCTACCAAAATATAACTATTTCTTTTTCGAACAGTTTTTTAATACTTTTCTTTTTTTGTGACTCTGTCGTAATTATAAAATTCTATCTTTAAGCTACTAATTAAAAACTTCTTCGATGTTGACTGACCTAACTTAGATCCATCGAAGAAGTTTTTTTGATATCTGCAGATTTTCTAGACTAATTCTCTGTCATTTTAATTACTATTTCTAGCTTATTATTTATGATCTATCGAGAATTATTTTGCCTATATTTCATAGAATCGATCAAAAAGTTTTACTAATTTACTTTTTGCATCTAGCTGTTCGTAGCTCATCTATACCTATCCCCTTTCTTTTTTGCGCCTGCAGAGCGTTTTTTATTTTGATGGGTTGCGAGCAGTTTAATCTTTTTACAAGATAAACCTGCTCGTCCCTATCAAAAGATAGGGGACAACAAACCAGAAAACTTATACATATTTTATACTTGCTCAATTATTTTATATGTAATTCTGTTTTTGTTTTCTTATTTTATTGTTAATTTTTGTTGATATTTTTGTTTTAAAATCAACTAAGCTCTATTATAGCTTATGCTTTTAATTTTGTCAACTAGGTTTTTTACTAGTTATTACTGTCTCAGCATGTCTCTCATTACCTAATAAATTATCCAGTACTGGGTTTAGGCTCTTCATTACTACTAATAAAATAACGGAGCCTACCCCCATAAACAACCAGTCTGTTGCAGATATTGGTACTACACCAAAATAATTAGCCAAATATGGAATATACAAAACCGATAACTGCATCAGCACAGATAATAGTATCGAAATACTTAATAAAGGATTAGAAAACCACTTGATGTTATAGTCTGTCCTGATATCTATTAATCTGATAATTTCATATATCACTAGAGCCGTAAAGACTGCGGACATAGCAGTTATTGAACCTCCGTGGGTTATATTAAACCAGTATTGAACCAGCACAAAAAAGGTCATTAGTATGCCAAATATATATATCTCCGCCCAAATTCGCTTTGTTAGAATATCTTCCTGAAATCTTTTTGGGCTAGCCTGTAATTCATTAGCTTGGGCTGGATCAGAACCTAACGCCACGGCAGGAATACCATCTGTCACAATGTTTATAAATAATAGCTGAACCGCTGTTAGCACCAAATTGTTAAAAACTAGAATACCCATCAAAACCACCAGTACCTCTGCGATATTACTGCTTATCAAGAAATTTACGAATTTCCTAACATTATCATAAATACCACGACCCTCCTCAATAGCATTAACTATTGTTACAAACTGGTCATCAAGTAAAATTAAATCTGCAGCTTCTTTTGTGGCATCGGTACCAGTAATTCCCATAGCCACGCCTATGTCTGCTGCTTTAATTGCTGGAGTATCGTTAACACCATCGCCAGTCATTGCTACCTGATGCCCGTGCGATTTAAGAGCCTGAACTATCCTAATCTTATGCTCTGGGTTAACCCTAGCATAAACAGATATTTCCTCGACTTTTTGTATAAATTCTTCTTGAGTTAATTTTTCTAATTCTACACCGCTAATAGCTAGGCCTTTAATCCCCACTTCCAAGGCTATAGCCTTAGCAGTCTCAATATAATCACCAGTAATCATCACAACCCTCATGCCAGCTTCATCTTGAATACGCCTAATCACGTCTTTTACTTCACTTCTTGGTGGATCCATCATCGCCTGTAAACCCGCATAGGTTAGATCCCGCTCTATTTCATTTGCTTTTGGACGATTTTTTACTTCCTTAAATGCAAATGCCAAAACCCGTAATGATTGTGAGCTTAGTACTTTATTCTGTTTTATAATAGACAACCGCCTAGAATCTGTTAGGTTAACTCTTTCCCCATTGCTATCTAAAATAAATTTACAATTATCAAGAGTTGCCTCTAGCGCACCCTTAGATGCAACCATATACTCCCCGTTATTAGCAACCACAACACTCATGAACTTCCTCTTGCTAGAAAAAGGTAGCTCATCTAGCCTCTTCATTTTGCTTTTAACTTTTTGATAGTCTATCCCCGCTTTTCCTGCCGACACCAGCAGTGCACCTTCAGTTGGATCACCCAGAACGATATCTTGATCCAGCCTTGCGTTATTACATATCACTCCCAGTAACAGCAGTCTTTGCTGGACAGAGTCCAACTTAATGGTGTTACCGTGAAGAGTAAAGCCCCCCGTTAGCGAATAGCCACTGCCTTCAACGTCGACTACTTTGTCCGTAACTACTTTCCTAACCGTCATTTCACCACGAGTCAAAGTACCCGTTTTATCAGTACAAATAATATCTGTACTACCTAGTGCCTCTACCGCACTAAGTCGTCTTACCAGACCATTTTTTTTAGCCATTCTACGTGCACCAAGAGCCAGGCTTATTCTTACAACAAAAGCTAGCCCTTCTGGTATGGCAGCGACCGCTAAAGCGACAGATACAGTAAAGGCGAAAATTACTCTTTGTAAAAAGTCTCCGTTAACAGTATTTTTAGCGAAAATTAAGATGGCTACAAATACCACTACCGATACTGCAAGTACAAAAATACCTAGTTTTTTACCTAATTGGTCTAGTTTTTTTTGCATTGGAGTCTGTTCTGTCTCTACAGACTCGACCAGACTAGCTATCTTCCCGAGTTCGGTGTTTTTAGCTGTAGCTACCACCACGCCCTCAGCCGTACCCTGCGTCACAAAAGTCCCTGCAAAGGCCATATTTCTCTGATCTCCTACAGATGCATCACCCTCTATTGCTTGGATACTCTTCTCTACTGGCAGGCTTTCTCCAGTTAGACTAGATTCACTTACTTCCAGGTTGTGTACCGTGACTAATCTTAAATCTGCCGGTATTTTTTGCCCTTCACCTAATATAACTATGTCGCCTAGAACTACCTCCGTTGCGTCAATTTCTAAAATATTACCGTTTCTTCTAACAGTGGCCCTGTAACCTACTAATTTTTTTAGTTCTTCTACGGTTTTTTCTGCTTTATACTCGTTTAAAAAACCAATTACGGCTATTGCTAAAACGATAGCAAATATTAGTATTGCTTCCTGCGCCCCTGAGTCAGTACCAGAATTAGTAAGTCCAACAGCCCAGGACACAATTGCTGCTACAATTAAAATAATAATTAATACATCTTTGAATTGACCAAAGAATAAAGCAATTGGACTAGTTTTTCTTGATGATTCTAATTTGTTAAAGCCATTTTTTAATAGTATTTTTTTTGACTCATTATTGCTTAAGCCACAGTCTGCCTTAACTTTAAAATCTTTTAGAACCTGACTTGTTTGTTCTTGAAACCACTTCTTCATTTAAATACATTATAGCCTGAAAATCACAATCCTATAAAACTAATT
>QIKK01000082.1 GCA_003231925.1 Candidatus Saccharimonadota bacterium | reverse complement strand
AGTTAAGTCAGCCAATAATGCCCTTCAAGACTGGCTAGCTACTTTATGCTACAAGCCAACGACTAGTAGGGGCACTCCTTTGTTATTGTCTTTGTTTTGACGGATTTTGCATCTTGCACTAAGGCGTGATTTTCCCAATATTCTAAACTCTTTTTACTTTCATCTTCCTCTCCCGGAAAGGGTGGGATGCAAGGACCAATCCAGGTATCAGTCACTTCGTAATCGCCAGTGTCATCCTTCTTGAAGATGATAGAGATTCTCTCACAGGGAGCAGGATAACGATTTTTGGCAAATCGTAAAAAATATTTCTCTTTATTGGGTTGTGCATAGTAAATAGTGTCTTTTTCTCCTGTTTCCACTATATCTGTATTTCCTATTACGCGACCCATATCTTGCTCTATAGACATCTCATCGTCTATTAAATCTAAAGTTGTAATAGCCTCTCTTAGAAGGTTTAGTACTTGGGGCTGGCGACTTAAATATTTAGCTGCGTTAGAAGACACTAAATTAACATATACAAACTGACCATTATTAGAATTTGTAATTTTGTGTCTATACATGAGTTGAGTAATATAATACTCTATTTCCGCTCTAAAAGCGAGTATATTCCGACCTAGAAAGGTGATTATTACGAGAAAACACCAACTCTATCATGTACTTTAACATCTGAATAAGTTAATATTTATGAATGGATAGTGTACTAGAAAAAATAAAAAAAGTAATTGATGGAGACATAGAAGTAGGCGAAGAAATAAAGCCTTACTGGCACGATACGAGTTTATTCGAGATAAAGCCAAGTGCCGTACTTTTCCCAAAGAATGTCCAAGATATTAAGAAGATTGTCTCAATAGTGTCAAACCATAAAAAAGCTAACCCCAACTTATCAATAACCGCTAGAAGCGCCGGAACTGACATGTCGGGGGGAGCAATTAACGATTCTTACATTCTTGAATTTGGGAGATACATGAACAAAATGGGTAAAGTAGAAAACCAAGCAGTCCATGCTCAACCAGGTATCTACTACCGTGATTTTGAGAAATCAACCTTAAGCCAAGGGCGTATGATTATGCCCTCATACCCAGCATCTCGTGATCTAGCAGCTATTGGTGGTATGGTAATAAATAACTGTGGTGGTGAAAAATCACTAACCTACGGTAAGATTGAAAAGTTCGTAGAAGAGTTAAGTGTCGTACTAGCAGACGGTAATGAATACATCCTCAAGCCACTCAGTAAAAAACAACTGGATATAAAAATGTCCGAGGATAGTTATGAAGGAAAGCTCTATAAACAACTGTTTATACTCTTGGATGATAACTATGACATAATCAAATCTGCTAAACCACGAGTTACCAAGAACTCTACTGGCTATAAATTATGGGATATATGGGACAAAAAAACGCAAATTTTTGACTTAACTCAACTACTAGTAGGGTCGCAAGGCACGCTAGGCTTGATGACTGATGTTAAACTTCGATTAGTCAAAAACCCCAAACATTCTGGCGTACTAGTCGGTTATGCTAGAGACCTTCAACATATGGGTGAGATTATACAGATTCTGAAAAAACATAATCCAACCGCTATTGAAGCTTTTGATGAGCATACCGTAGGTTTCGCTTTTAGATTTTTCTTGAAATTTCGACAGGATATTGGTTGGTGGGGGCTAATCAAAACTGCTTTCAGGCTAATTCCGGATGCGCTAATTTTAATGCGTGGTATCCCTAAAATGATTTTTATGGCTAGTTTTGATGATGATGAGTATGATGTGATAAAACAAAAGTTAGACACTTTAAAAAAAGATATCGACATAAAGCATTGGCGTATTACCACAGAAGAGGCCGAGACAGAACAAGACAGCGAAAGATTTTGGATGATGCGCCGGAAAAGCTTTAAACTACTACGAGATAACGTAGGTGGCGGAAAACATACCGCCCCTTTTATAGACGATTGCGTTGTACCACCAGAGAATATCGCAAAATTTTGGCCGGAAATCAAAGAAATTCTAGATCGTTATGATTTACTCTACACGATTGCTGGACATCTAGGTGACGGTAATTTTCATATCATCCCTCTAATGAAATTGTCCGACAAAAAAGAAAGAGCAAAAATAGAGCCAGTATTAAGAGAAGTAATCGCCCTGGTCAAAAAATACGATGGAGTCATTTCTGGAGAACATAACGATGGCCTGATTAGATCGCCATTCCTAGAGGATATTTACGGTAAAAGAATTGTCAATTTATTTAAAGAGGTTAAACAAATACTCGATCCAGAGAATATATTTAACCCTCATAAAAAAACCGACTCTAGCTGGAAATATTCAGAAGCTCACATAAGGGATCATTTTTAAATGGGTAGGAAGCATATAGTAATAGTCGGTGGCGGTTTTGCGGGTATAAAGTTAGCTCTTAAATTGTCGCCCCATAAAAATTTCAAAGTCACTTTAATTTCAAAGAATAACTTTTTTGAGTATCACTCTGCATTATATCGTTCAGCTACTGGATGGTCTCCTAAAGAGGTCGTCTTACCACTTGTAGATATTTTTTCATCCAACAATAATAGCAACGTTACTGTTGTAAATGACGAAATTATAAGCATAGACACAAAGAATAAACGTCTTAAAGGAAAGAATGGAGATACATATAGCTATAGTGAGCTAGTAATTGCGGTCGGACAAATTGCTAATTATTACGGTATTAAAGGAATGCAAGAGAATTCTTACAGCCTAAACACAATAAGAGATTCTTTTACTTTGAGGGAACATTTAAGAAGAACTGTCGCTGATTTTCATGACGATAATAAACAACGAAAATTTATAATTATCGGCGGGGGGGCAACGGGGGTAGAGTTAGCTTCTGAGTTACACTTCTACCTGGATAGTCTTTGTAACTGTAGGACTATATCGACAGAAAAAATACACATTACATTAGTTGAGGGGGCTAGCCGGTTACTGCCACTTCTATCCCCAAAAGCATCGAAATATGCCGAGTGGAGAATAGAGAAACTAGGAGTTAAATTATTATTGAATACACGAGTTCAGGGCCTTATTGACGATGAATTAATCATGCAAAAAGGAAAAATAAAAAGTGACACCGTCATCTGGACGGCGGGTGCCATAAATAATAAGATATTTGCAGATCATCCAAAAATTTTTAGACTTGCCAGAAATTCACGAGTTGAAGTAAATGAATATCTGGAGGCAGATAAGCACGTTTTTGTCTTAGGAGATAATGCTAACACAAAATACTCTGGTATGGCACAAACAGCGCTTAGCGACGCCGTTTTTGTAGCAAAAAACTTTATCCGAGAATCACGAGGCAAAGAACCTACGCTGTACTCACCTCCGCAACCAATATACGCCGTACCAGTCGGTCTGAATTACGCCGTTTTGCAGTGGGGTAGAGTGGTATTAAGAGGACGCCCAGCCTGGATACTACGCAGAATCGCCGATTTAAAGTTGTTTCTATCTTTTGAACCCTACAAAAAAGCCATAAAAAGCTGGCGATCCGGAAATATCCATGAGAAGGAGTTACTGGCTATTCATAAAAAGCACCATAAAAAACTTTTCAAAAATGCACAAAAAAATAACTAGCTGATAACAAAATAGCACCTTTATACAGAGTAGGGCGAAAGGCACCTAATCTAGAAAATATTATTGCCAAAAAGTGCTACTATATAATTAAAGTAAGCTAAAATTTTAGGAAATATAGTGGTAGATCTTGATTCCGACAATAAAAATATAACTGCGAGAGCCCAAGCAAAATTAAGCGGAGAAGGTCTGTCTGGTAAGGCTAGTTTTATAGAGTATGACGTTGATGGGTGGAAATATGTCAGAATTATACTAGATATAAAGAGCAATTCTGGAGAATTAAAACCTGGAAAACACGCCGTACATATTCATGAAAAGGGCGACTGTAAGTGCGATGGATTTAAATCTGCAGGAGGACATTTCGACCCGGGGCCTAACGGCAACAGTGACCCTGATGCCAATCATGGATATCATGCTGGAGATTTACCAAATATTACTGTCGATCAGTACGGTAGTGGTCACCTTGAGACAATCACCACTAGAATAACTCTGTCTAATGGTCCTGTTTCTATCCTACAGCCAGAAGAAGGGACATCTTTAATGGTACACGGCGAAGCAGACCCCTACACACCGGGCAAAAAAGGTTCTGGCCATAGCGGTGGACCAAGACTATTGTGCGGTAGAATCAATAAAAAAGGTTAAGCTACCTTTAGGATGTTAATTACTGTCATTGTTAAGCCAGGTCGAAAAAACCTAAAAATAGAGTGGCTAAACCCCAAGCTTTCGGTAAGTCTAACTGCACAGCCGAAAGACGGTAAGGCCAACAAGCAATTGATTAAGATACTAGCTGAGTTTTTTGGTGTAAGTAAAACGGCCGTAAAAATTAAATCCGGGCAGACTAGCCATATAAAACGAGTTACTATAACAGGCAAAGAGTCTGACATTGCTAAGAAGTTGACCGAGATAAGAAAACCAGAACAAATATTATTTCTCTAAAGTTGTCCACACCATTACAGAAATAATTTATCTATAATTGAATTATCTTTGCATTATTTAATAAACAGAGTAGAATAAAACTACATATAAACATAACAACTATAAAACAAAGGAATAGTGAATATGGTAAAGATAAAAAATAATAAAGATATTGTCCTGACGGTCTTTGGCTCCTTGCTGTTAGTTGCTGGGTACGGTGGGATAGCGGTTGCACAAACCCCAACACCAGTTCCGGCATCGACACCGGCCTCAGTTAAGACAAAAACTGTTCCCAGTAATTACGCAATAGACGTCACCGCTGGTCAAAAAACCCTTGCTACCAACCCAGTAGTAGCTAAACAAGCCAAGGCTGTTAAGAGTGTCGAAACAAGCAAAGGAGAAGTTGACAATGAACCTGCTAAGGTCAAGGAGGCTGTTGATCCTGCGGAAGCAGTAGACATACCAGAAGTCGAGGTTGAAAAGAAGTCTGATCAAAGCAGTGAGTCCAAAAAGAGTGATGAGTCTAAGAAAAGCAGTGAGTCCAAAAAGAGTGATGAGTCTAAGAAAAGTGGAGAGTCCTCAAGCAATAGCGAATCTTCAAATAGTTCAACAACCGATAATAGCACCGGAAATTCAACCGGTGGTACAAGTAATGGAGGTAGCGCTGGCTCTACTGGAAATACAGGAGGTGCACAATAATGAAAAAATTAAATTCCAATAAACAACAAGGATTCACACATATTCTACTGCTGATAGTTTTGGTAGCTGTAATAGCTGGCGTGGGATACTTTGCATATCAGAGAGTTCAAGATAATAATGTTGCTAAAACATCGCAGAATATAACCATTGCCAAGAAGCCTAAAATTGTACAGGGTGTTACTTTTAGCCAGACGGTGGACAGCAAGGGTAAGGCAATAGCACCTACCACTGTTCTTGGAGCCACAAATACTAAGATAAACGTAGTTTCTACGCTAGATAATGCTATAAAAGGGACCAGAATAGCATATACACGCTATCTAAATAACGATTTTGTTGATAACGGAAGCCTAGCAGTCAATAAAGCAGGAGCAAAATACGTAAACTTTACATTTAATGCAAAGAAAGGTGATAAATTTAAGCCCGGTACATATAAGATTAAAATATACGCCAACGGTAGATATCAGACAACAGGTACCTACGTCATTAAATAAATAATTCCTTCAAATATAAAAAGAGCCTATAGAAAGGCTCTTTTTATATGTTTAAAGCTAGAAAATAAAAAGACATTCTTTAACTTAAGTTTAAGTCTCTGCGTCTGAAAAGGTCAGCAGCTAAGAAAAAGAGAACTATGGCTATAATAGTCATAAAGATAAGAGGCCAAATATCTACATTACTAGAAGGGACGGCGGGAGTATGACTAAAAGGTGACAATTTAGAAAGCCAATCCGGCCACTTAAAAATTCTGACTAATGAGTCGATTAGAACAACGTAAGCATAAAAACTCCAGGCAAACGTTTTAACGAACCTACCTCTAATCGCAAAGACAATCAGAATAATCGCCATGAAGAGCATCATCGCAGGAACATTTGCCAAACTAGACAAGACTACATTTAATAAGCTAACTTCTTTAACACTAGCTCTGGCAAGATAGCCAAGCCCTCCCGCTAAACCCATCGCAGCTAGGCTCATGGTAATACCAATCACTATTGTAGTAACGTGACTAAAAAACCATTTTGTTTTACTTAGTGCTGTTGTAATCAAAAATTCTATTCTGCCGTAACCTTCTTCATCGTACATCTTGATTAGCGCAGATACTACATACCCTGCTAACATAGCTGCCATCCTTGGAAACATTACTCCGAGTACTGAAGCAGTAAAGTTTTCGGTTGCGCCACTGTTTCCCAGTAATTGTTTCCAGACAGCGTTCTGCTCAAATAGATTCCTAAAATCTGTTACCATAACACCGACCATCAGACCGGTTAATACAAAACCAGCCAGCCAGCCATAGAAACTATTCCTTTGAAGTCGCCTAGCAAGACCGCCGGCACTGGTTAGGCTTGACTTAGCTCTAGCTGGACCCGGTTTTGAGGGGAAGATACTTGATCCAACATCTCTTTTACTAAGAATAAAGAAGCCCATCAGGGTAGTTAATAAAAAACCAATAAACAAAAGCACTAAAGGTAATAGTCTATTAGCATAATACGGCAAAGTTTGTGATGCCCAACCTAGTGGTGAAAGCCAGCTTACCCAGCTTGCCGTAACTCTTAGACCACCTAATGACACCTTGCCAAGCGAATCACCGACTGCCCTAATCATAAAGAAGGTCACCAGGGCTCCAATGGCTAGAGCGTTGGCACCACGCCGATAGTCGCTAAGTTGAACAGTAACTGCAGTCAATCCAGAGAAAAATATTCCACTCATCGCCAAGCTACTCACGAAAAATATTGAACCAGTTCTACTAAGTGCAGGCACCCTAGCCAAAAATAGAAAGATTACTACAGCGACAATTAGGTTTGCTACTACCGCTACTATTAATGCTGCACTTAAGGGTGCATTCCTACCCACTTCCATAGAACCAATCAGCTCACCAGCACCTATCTCTTCATTGTATCTAGTGTGTCTAGACACTATAAATATACTCATTACCGCTACTATCACTACCGCACTAAGGAAAGTCTCTGCTATCAAAATTGAACCTAGGCTTACTCCTTGAATAGTACCCTGAAAAAATCTACCCACAATGCTTGGAACAGAAGAAATTACGTATTCTAGCCGTGCCTGATAATCTGGATAAGCGGAAGCTAGTGCTGGGGCACTACCAGCTACCATAGCGACAGTCAGCCCAAGAGTTACAGGAATTGTTATACGATCACGCCTCAAAGCTAAGCGCACCAATCTCCATGTACCCATAAACGACCTCATTACTACTTAGCCTCTGGTTTATCTTTGTAGAGTTGTAAAAATAATTTTTCTAATTTTGGGGGGTTACTAATTATATGAGTCAGTTCCAATGTTGCCAATAGCTTTACAACCGCTTCAAGATGACCTGGTTCAACCTCAAATGTCGACTTTTGACCCTCTTCCTTGTACCCATGGACACCCCCAAGTTTAACTACTTCTTTTGCTGATTTCTTAGTTTCAATTCTGAAGGTTGTCCGTTGCAATTTTTGAATATTGCTTAATTTTCCTGTCTCAACTGTCTTTCCGTCTCTGATAATAGTCACAGTGTCACAAAGTGCTTCAACTTCGGCTAAAATATGGCTTGAAAGTAATACTGTTTTGCCCCGTTGTTTAAGTTTACGCATATGAATTTGAAATACGGCCTCCATCAATGGGTCAAAGCCAGACGTAGGCTCATCTAGCACATACAGTTCCACATCTGAGGCTAAAGCCGCCACCAATGCTACCTTTTGTCGGCTACCCTTTGAATATGTCCTAAACTTCTTAGTCGGGTCTAAACTAAAACTCTCCAGTAGTTCGGTCCTTAGTTTTTCATCTAGTCCGCCCCTCAAATCACCCAAAAGATCAATTATTTCACCACCACTAAGATTTGGCCAAAGATTAACATCACCTGGTACGTAAGCGAGCCTTCTGTGAAGCTGAGTGGAATCTTTCCATGGGTCGCTATCAAAAAGGCTAGCCTGACCAGTTGTTTTATTCAGTAAGCCAAGTAAAATACGGATAGTAGTAGATTTTCCGGAACCGTTCGGTCCCAAAAAACCATGAATCTCTTTCTCTTTCACCTCTAGATTTAGACCATTTAATGCCCTAAACCTGCCAAAGTCTTTAACTAGACCAGAAATACTGATAACACTACGATTTTTCATGAGCCCTCCTAGTAACCATTTCTTCTATTTAGCGTACCATACTAGCAGTGGCTATATCTGCAATATACTGGTTTTAAAAAAAAGATAATAAACCAAATAAAGTTTTCCGCCCCCAACAAAAAACATGAATATAGTCTTCATTATACGATATATTAGAAAATCAATTTTATCAGAACGAGCATCATATCATCTGTTAGATATCGATAATTCAAAAAAGAGTTGAGATAAAATAAACTTAAGTGTTATGATAACGACAACTATCAACATAAGACCGCGGAGGAGCTACAGATGGAATGGATTAATAACAATAAAAACCTACTATTCAGACTTGGGCTAGGGGGGATATTTCTAGCTGTCTCTGTGTCCACGTGGATAGACCCAACCGAAGTCCACGAAATACTTGAAGGAAATGTGATTACATCGTATATCGGAAATACAAGTCTACTAACCACTCTAGTAATTATTAACGATGGGTTATTATTTTTCTTGATAACTTCAGGAAAATACGTCAAAGCCGTCGCCAGTTGGATAGCCATATGGATGATTGTGGTGATTTATCTAACTGGATTTTGGACAGCAGACTTTATTGAGCACCTAGCCATATTAGCATTAGCTGGATCATACGTTGCTCAAGGTTCTAAAAAAAGTTTCAAAAAACGATAAACCTCAATAAAACTTGCTAGTGTTAAGGACTAGCAGGCTTTCATTTGGCGAGGTATATTCTAAGCTACGTATAAGAAAATATCCAAGTTGGAGATTTAAATTAGAAATTTTAAGCAAAAACATTATCATTAAATATAATGACTGATTTAATACCTGCTTCAACTTGGGATATAGAAGTAGGTGATGAACACCATGAATTAGTAGCGGAATATATACGTCAAGGACAACGGAATCAACCAGAAAAACTTGGCTACGCAGTAGACCATCAAATATCCCGTATTGCTGAGGACGCCATGTATGTAGAGAAGACGGCGACAGGTCAATCTATAGCACATACAGAGATTGTTGATGTTGGGGTTATGGACACAAATGGCATTGGAATATTAACATTACTGCGTTTTCTCTATTTAAATGATAACAACCCTCCCTCAACACTTGAATGGAGGGCTCCATATGTCAATGAAATGTCCTTTAGAAAAATAGATACTCTGCCCGTTTTGGACTTTTTTGCACCATTTGATGAAAAATACGGCATAGACTGGCAACAAGCTAGTATTGATAAAAAAGTCGTATCGCCCGAGATTCTTCACTATACAAATCCCGATATAATGGAGAAATTGCAGTCACTATTAGGATTTACAGCTTTATTTGTAGCAGAGACGGAAAATCGCACTTTAGAAGAAGCGTCTCGAAAAATTGACGAGCCACAAAGAGTAACTACAGCTTTTGCAAATTTTGCTTCGGTAGTGGCAGCTCAACACTCAATAAAGACAGTTACACCTTTAGCTTATAGAAATGCAAACCCAAATAATGAAGGGCAGGTTATCCCGACATTTTCACATTTACCCATTGGACACCATGGGCTAGGAGGTATGGCTAGAGTCTTTGTGTCAAGACCAGTGACTAAACCGGCTAGTTCTATAAATATGCAAGCAATATCATATCATCTTAGCAATGAACAGCCTCTATTTAATGAAAAAGGGGCTAAGATGCTGGCAAAATACCTAAATAACCATAGTTAAAATAAACTTATTTAAAACCCCTTATTATCATGCTTACTCCGCCAGTTTTTAGCTTATTAGTACAACGCTCCTACCAAGCTATCAAAAAAACAGAGCAAAACACACTTAAAAACCTGGGAAGTAATCTGTTTTTATCTGATTTCTTGGAATACCGACCTTCCGTAATAACCTTCTATAGTTACTGACCATAGCCATCGGGCCAGATAAATAATAAATACGTTGCTGATAATCAGACATGTCGCTTTTTAACATTTCTTCTGACAAGAAGCCTTGTCTTTGTTCTGTTCTGCTATCCCATCCATCAGGTATATCTCGCCCAGTTATCAAATAGTTTGGCTTTAGACCAAAATCTCTAGCTTGATTAAATAATTGACGATAAGCAAAACCTTTCTCCGATAAAGAACTGTAATATAGAAACACATCACGCTGTTGGCTATTGTCTATTTGTTGAGATATCATACTCCTAAACGGTGTAATACCAATACCACCTGCAATAAAAACTAGTTTTGTATTATTATCCTCAGGCAATATAAAATTACCTAAAAGTTGAGATACCCAAATCTCATCGCCAGCTTGCATAGCAAGTAAGGCTCTTTTGAAACTACTATAAAATCCAGGAATAATTCTAACAACCAACTTAATATCTTGCTCGGTCGGAGAAGAAGCAATAGTAAAATAGCGCCGGTTTCCTCTGCTGTCAGTTAAATCGTGGGGCAGAGTCCACTCTAAATATTGTCCTGGAGAAAAATCTAAAGGGCGAGTCGGTAGAAACGAAAACTCGTAGGTATAATCACCTCGTCTGACACTTTTCTGTAGAACTAATCTAAGTCGATATTTTGAACTAATAAAAAAAGCAAATAGGTTACCAATAATAAGTGCTAATTCTGGACTTGAGTAAAGTGGCGGAAGCCTGAAAGATAAACCGTAAAATACTCCAACAATAGTGGCATATATGATACGACTCCGCCTAACCGACGGTGAAGTTTGAGGATCAGTAAGCATGAATAGCGCAAAAAAGAATATTGGTCCAGATGTTAGAATATTTTTAAGTAAGGCAGGAGATTGAGAAGATAGCCCACGAGTTATAAGATAGCTGGAAATCGCCACTAAAATAAAAGTAGCCACCATATCAAAATAACGAATTTTTCTGACAACAAGCAACCCAACAATAAACACTACCCAAAACAAATCTCTACTACCAACCCACCAAAAAATCTCACTACTACCTAACAGACTAAGTGTCACAACAGAAATTGCTACAGGATTAAAAATATGTCTACCACCGAAAGTCAAAATGTATTTTGAGCTAAGCGCAAAAATAACAGCCAACGCTAAGACTGCATAGCCTGCCAAACTTTGTGCTGGTCTTAAAATTAAAAACAGTATTAATACAGTTATAAGCCAAGATTCAACGCTTGGAGCAGATTTAAATAGATACGCTAATGCCCGATGAACAAAGAAACCTATTGTTATCATTAGAAATAACGACCCAGCTAAAGCCGTAATCGGGTATATAATAATTTTTGCAATGCTAAAAATAAAAGATGTAGCAATAATGATAAACAATCCGTATAAAACGGTACGATACATAGTTAGACCATCAAGGAATTTATTAACTTGTTTCACAATTCTTTATCTCCTACAAATAGCTGAGCGGGGAAGTTGTTGGAATACTCAACACTTAAATCGCTACGCATTAAACAATATTCAAAAGAAAAAGACTGCTGTAATTTACTGGCCTTTGTAAAGAAGAGCGACGTTGCCAATCCATCAGCACTGATTGCATCATTGGCTGTTACCCAAGTCGCCAGAATATTCTGAATAGATTCTGCTGAGTCAGGATCCATAATGTGATGTATGCCAGCCCACTTACGACGACTACCAGCAGAACCACAAAGACTGCCGTTCCCTAATTTAGCAATACCGATTGCTTCTGTCGCGTCCAATGGATTCTCTAGCCCAATGTTAATAGTGCGATTTTTCTTATCGCTCCTCAGCATATCGCCCCCGGCATCTATGAAGAATGAGTGAATTCCTTCTTTCCTCAATAGTTGCCCTAAAATATCTATTAAATATCCTTTACCAACCGCACCAAAATCAATTATTGTTGGCTTTGCTGTGGTTAGATAAGGATGTTTGTAAAATAATACGTCCTCCATCTTTAAGACTTTATTGATTTTTTTATCCGGCTTTAAGCTGTATTCTGCGTTATAGCCAGACTCGTCCAAGAGGTTCCCGATAAGAAGTGTTATTTTCCCCGAAGTAGCATTATATAATTTCCTATACATTTCAAATAAAGTCTTAGCATCGGCGGGAAACTTAAACTTTCCAGCCTGATGAGAAATTTTAGAAACTAGAGAGTCATCTCTAAATCTAGAATAAGTAGCATCAAAAACATCAACACGTTTTATAATTTTTTCTTTGAGAGAAAGTAATTGTTCCTGACCTAGTAACTGGTTAATACTAATCACCCAATGTGTTCCAATAGCATCAAATGTAAAGCTTTTTTTTGA
>QIKK01000080.1 GCA_003231925.1 Candidatus Saccharimonadota bacterium | reverse complement strand
TAATGAGAAAAACAATTGTTTATCTCATGGTTAGTCCGATACAGCAATAATAACTTTCCCGAGCAGGAAGAATAGGTATTTATTGGACTTTGACCTCTTTCTAGCTCTATAGCGGAAAAGAGGTTTTTTAAATGTATACAGCAGTCCTACAACCAGAACATCTATTGCCAGAGACAGATAGACTTCCTGAAAAAGTGGTGTATGCACATTCTTTGAGTGCAATTAGAAGAGTGGGTGAAGCGGTATTAACTGAAACATGCGAGATTGACCCATTGGAGCTGGCCGAAAGCTGGCAGGATTTTTATACAGCGGTTCAAGAGCACCTTATTACAGACGTAGAATATGGTGAATCTCTAACCTTCAATTCACTATCTAGGTTAGATCTTGTCGATGGACAAGTTGTAAATAGAGGTAATAGTAGTATGGTCGGGCTTGTGCGTGATGGTCTTACGGCATCACGCCAGATGGCCCTGACTGATTCTAGAATGCAGTCACAAGTTCTCCGTGATGAAGGTGACCTAAGACTAGCAGAGGAGGTAGACAGGCTGGAGGCAGGTAGACTTATTGTCGCTGTAAGCATGGATCCAAAAGAAGATCTGCAACAGAACCCTGATTTTTGGGAGGGTCTGGGGTATAGAGAGGGTCGTGCGGTGCTACAAGTATATTACAAAAAAAATGAGATAGAATTACTAGCTGGTGCATTTTCTATAAGCGGTAGCGATTCACTAACCTTATCTAGAATGATTCAAGAAAAATATGGGGTATCAATACCCGGTGATACTTCTAGTAATGAGTGGATAAATCACTGGATAGAAAAGTCAGTTTCACTACAAGAAGCTCAGGAATTTGGATTAGAATTCCAGAAAGAATACAATCATAGAACTGGGAACCCTACAGTAATACATTCTGTCACGGAGTTTATAGAGAATAATATAGCTTTAATCCATCAGTACTTTGATGGGTATATTGTTGCCCTGGGTAGGGCTGTTTATTCGGGTAAAAATAATGAAGTGATGGCTTCACTAGCAAAAGAAATAATACAACAAATGGAGAGGACATCAGACTTTGAGGAGCTTCAGTTGATACATATAGCGGGAGACAGTGTATTTACCGATGACGACGGAAGGTTTATGGATAGTAAGATTAGATACGCTTTGGTTGAGAGGCTAAGGCAGTATCTCCCAGAGTTTCTAGCTAATAACAAGGGTATAGATAGTCCTGCTAGCGGGCTGTCTGGTATTATTAAAACAGTATCTTCTCAATTAATGGATCCCCAGGAGTTGCAACATCTTAATGAATTATCGGCTCAAGCTATACAGAACGGTTTTACGGCTGGTAGATCCTATGGTGGTTGTGCGAGTATTGGATCGGGTAGTGTAGAGAACGGGGGCAGAGGGTCACAAGATATTTACGGTGGTAATCTTCTGGATGACAAGTATGGTTCACGTACTTTTGAATGTAGCAACGGCCATACAAATACTCGTCCCAAGGATGAATTGATAGAAAAATGTCAAAAATGTGGAGTAAGTGTTAGGTGCTAGGTCCAAGGATATATGCATAAAAATAGGAGAGTCGAAGTAGTGGATAAAAGGCAAGATAATAATAGTTTTGATTCTAAAATAGGTATATTAGCTGGCACTTTTGACCCAATTCATGACGGGCATTTGCAAGTAGCTGAAACAGCTCTCATTAATCTAGAACTAGATAGAGTTTATTTTGCAATAGAAGAGCAACCAAGGAATAATAAACGGCCTATCACTATAAGACACCGCAATAAGATGCTACAGCTTGCTATTGCAGGCTTCCCTAATTTTAAGTGTTTAAACTTGCCAGATAAGCAATTTAATATCGGCTCAACACTAAGGGTCTTGGAAAGGACATTTAATGAAAGTCAACTATTCTTCATCTTTGGAGCTGATGTATTTATGCAAATGAACTCTACTAACTGGTCTAATTTAGAGTCTCTGTTAAAACACCGTATAGTAGTGTTTGAACGCGGGCTATTTTATGAAAAAGAGATAAAAAAACATGCTATTGATTTAAATTTTCAGCCGATTATTCTACCCTCAAAATTGCCTCTTCACTCTTCGACCGATATTAGACTAAAGTCTCATAATAAGAACATCTGGATTCCAAAAAAAGTGCTCAGCTATATAAATAAGAATAATCTATATTAGTTATCTTTTGAATCTAAAGCCAAATTAGAATTAAGATAGGCAATATGTTTGTCACGATATTTACGGAATTCAGACTTCTTTAATCCACTTTTTTTAATAAATGCACCAATTTTCTCGCTACCTATATAGTGTGGTAACATCACGTAGCTTACTCCCATCTCGTATAGTTTAGCGGCCTGTTCCATAGTGTCTCCGTGACAAATAAATACAGCATTTGGATTAGACTTCTCTAAGGACTTAACAAGTAAAGTGTTAACAGCAAAATCAGTTATCGTGGATACTATCATTTTAGCTTTAGACAAATCAGCCTCTTCTAGCAATTCGTTATCACTGGCATCACCGTACAGGAAGTTAATTCTAGAATGTTCCAGTAGATCAATCATTTCTGGATCATAGTCTATTACAACAAATTTCTTTTTTAATGCCCTGAAAACTCTTACAAATTCATGGCCTCCTCTTTTATAACCGAATAAGACTAATTCGTATGCTTTGCGAGATTTACTTTGTTCGCTATGTGTCTTTTGCCTTTCAAACATAAGGAAATGCTTCTCGAAGAATTCGAATAGGCCATCGTCAAAAACACTGGCGTAAGTAGACATAGCTATAGAAACCAGAGCTATGACTGTTAAAGCAACAGCTAGTTCACTGCTTATCCTGCCTTGAGATAACGCTAAGGTAGATAGGACCAGAGAGAATTCACTAATTTGAGCCAGACTGACAGCTGCCTTGAAACTAGTTCGCTTAGTGTAGCCAAGCAACCCCATACTCATCAAGATAGTCCAAGGCTTAAACAATAAAACAACAAATAATGAAACAGCAATCAAAGGTAGGGCTGAAATAAAACTTGAAAAAACCAGCGTGGCGCCAAGATAAATAAAGAACACTACTATAAAGAAATCTCTTAATGGCCGTAATCTAGAAGCAATCTCTTGAGCGTAGGGTAGACTAGCTAAAGTTATGCCTGCAAATAGCGCACCAACCTCCAGGCTAAAACCAGCAATTTCAAATAATGCCGCCCCACCAAAACCCCAGCCGATAGAGAACAAAAATAAGGATTCTTGACTGCCGGCAATTAGCTTTTGCATTCGGGGCAGTATGTACATGCTGGTCAGGACAGTTGGTATACCAATCAATAATCCCTTACCAAATAATGTCAGTATAGAAGATAGATTAAAACCACCCCCTCCAGTCTGTGTCGCGAAGACTAATAAGGCAAAGGTGGCAACAATATCTTGTATTAATAAAATACCAATAGTTATTTTGCCGTACAACCTGGATTGTTCTTTTTTATCGCTAAGAATTTTTAGGACAATGATAGTACTACTGAAGCTTAGAGCGGTTCCCAGGACAACGGAGCCTGTTACCGATAAGCCAAATAGTACTCCGACAAAAAACCCCGTAATGGCTGTTATCAACATCTGAACAAAACCAGTAATTAAAGCCACTTTACCTACCTCTCTGACGACCTTAGGATTAAGACCCAATCCGATAATAAATAGCAGTAAGGCTATTCCAATATTAGAGAAAACTTTTATAGTATCCGCCGAGCTGATTATAGATAATACCGAGGGGCCTACTATTACACCAGTAATAATGTGCCCAATAATCAGAGGCTGGCGGAGTAGGCGCATTATAAGGGCAATACCTGCACCAATAGCGATGATTAAGCTAAGTTCCAAGAAGACGTCATTTTGCATGTTTATTTTTTCTTTCTATGGTGTTATCTTAACATTGATAGAAGTATAAACACAAGTACTATTGACACTGTCATGAATGATTGCTATGCTAATCGATACTTCTGTGGTTTTGGGAGCTAAAACTGCTACAGAAAGATAAAAATTAACAGCTTATATCTAGTCTTTAGACAATAAGCTCATAATAAAACAAAAAAATTAACTTCTTATTACGCATGCGTTCAAATGTTGGAACGCTCCTATCTGCGCGTGTGTACAAGTGAAGTTTTAGGAGGTGGCTTAAATGCCAGTACATATTAAAGTCGCTCGTGCACGGAGACAAAAAGTCCCCGTCACAATTAAGCGTGCCAAATGGCAAGAATTTCTTACTTACTAGAGAGAGTAAATAAGAAAGAAAAGCCCTCTTTACAAGAGGGCTTTTAAAATTAGGGTATCTCTGATAAATAATATACTGAAGTTGTATCTAATATAATTTTTATCGTAGATCTATATTTTACATTATTTATTTAGAGTATTTCTGGTATAATTTAACTAAAGAATGAGTACCCTTGTAATATTTATAGTAATCGCGCTGCTACTGGCAAGTTCGGCGATGTTTTCAGGGCTAACTATTGGTCTGCTGTCTTTAAACCACTACGAGCTTAAGAGAAAAGCCCAACTAGGCAATAAGTCTGCTAAGATAGTTTATCCTATCCGTGCACTTGGGCATCAATTAATGGTCACGCTATTGATTGGGAACGTTGTTGTAAATGCTGGGATAACTGCCTTGCTGGACACCAAAGTCAACGGTTTATACGCGGTACTACTAACTACTGTGTTTGTAGTAATTTTTGGTGAGATTCTACCGATGGCCTATTTACGTAAACACGGATTGATTATATCTGCAAAACTAGCCCCACTACTTAGACAAATAATTATAATCTTAGCACCAGTTGCCAAGCCCTTAGGAAGGATGTTAGACAGATGGGTCGGTGGAGAGAATCCGACGATATATTCTAAAGAAGAATTGTATAAAATCTTTGAAGAACATCAGATTTCGGATGAAAGCGATATTGAAGATGACGAGGTCCAAATAGTTAGACACGCCTTAAGTTTTGGTGATAAGCAAGTCCGTAGTATTATGACCCCAAGACGCATGGTGGTGTCTGTTGCGGTCGATGACGATGTTGGTCCTATATTGGTGGATGAACTGCACAAATCGGGTAAGTCGAGATTCCCAGTTTATAATGACAAAAAGTCCCAGAATTTTGTTGGGATACTGTATCTGCGTGATTTGATAAGCTTAGATGTCGGTGGTAAGGTTAGGGACTTTATGCGTAAGGAAGTATTTTATATTCACGAAGAAGAAATGCTTGATAATGCTCTGCAGGCTTTCCTAAAAACAAACCATCATTTACTGGTTGTAGTAAATAGTTTTGAAGAATTTGTTGGTGTAGTAAGTTTTGAGGATGTTATTGAACAAATAATCGGTAAGCAAATAGTTGACGAATTTGATCAGTATGCCGATATGCGAGCCGTAGCCAAGTCATTGGCTGACAAAGAAAGAGCCCAAAGAGAAGCAAAAATTAATAAAACACTCAAGAAGTGATACAATAACACCTACAATGTACAGATGTTTTACCCGAATAGCAGTTTAGTGGGTCTGTAGCCATTGATGAACGGGCTTCTGATTATCAATAACAGAAAAAGCTCCGATAGATAGTAATAGAAAAAGAGGAAAATATGAAACGAATATTGTCTAAGGATATCGCAACAGAAGTTGGCAAGAAAGTTCTAATCAAAGGTTGGTTGCACAAAAAACGGCTTCTTGGTGGCCTAACTTTTATAAATGTTAGAGATAGAGCTGGTCTTGTGCAGATTTTAATAGAAGATAGGGCTGAAGTGGAGAAATTACGAGGCATGCAGACTGGTACGGTTGTTAGTGTTGTTGGCGTGGTTAAACAAGAATCGCGAGCACCAGGGGGAGCAGAATTACATGAACCCAGTATAAAAGTAGAAGTCCCTGTTGTAGATGATCCTCCCATTGAGATAGATAAACCGTTATCGCATAAATCTGAACATCTAGATACTCTGCTAGATAATAGGGCAATAGGATTGCGTAATTTACAAGAAGCATCGATATTCAAAATCAGAAGCGATATTAATAGACAGATACGAGAATATCTATGGGCTAATGATTTTGTAGAAATACAGACGCCAAAGTTGCTTGCAGGAGCAACAGAAGGTGGAGCAGAGGCATTTAAACTGGATTATTTTGGGAAAGAAGCGACATTAGCACAAAGTCCGCAACTTTATAAACAAATGATGGTTGGTGTTTTTGAACGTGTTTTTGAAATTGGTCCGGCTTTTCGCGCTGAATTAAGTGCTACAACTCGTCATGTGTCAGAAGTTACGATGTTAGACATAGAGATGGGATTTATTGATAATCACGAGGAGGTTTTAGACATCATTCAAGATATGGTGTATAGAGTTGTAACAAATATCCAAGAGGAATACGCTGAGCAATTTAAGAAGTTAAATGTCGCTCCTACCAAATTAGTTAAGAAGTTCCCTAAGTTTACAGTAGCAGAGATTCATGATCTATACACAAAAGCTACCGGGACAAACACAACTCAGGAAAAGGATTTAATCCCGGATGAAGAGCGTTGGATTTGCAATTACGCTAAGAAGAAATATAATTGTGAAGCCGTCTACGCGACAAATTTTCCTAAAGAGGCAATGAAGTTTTACCACAAACTTAACGATGATGGTACGGTTGCCTGGGCTGATCTTTTATTTAAAGGATTAGAAATAGCAACCTGTCCACTCCGCGAGAATAACCCCAAACAACTTATTAAACAAATGAAAAAAGCCGGAATTGACCCGGAACATCCTGGGTATAAATATTACTTACAGGCTTTTAAATATGGATTGCCGATGCATGGTGGATGTGGTTTTGGCATAGATAGATTGGTGCAAAAAATGTTAAATCTAAGTAACGTAAAAGAAGCGATTCTTTTCCCGCGTGATATCAACCGCTTGGCTCCTTAGCTGTGCATCAATATGCTGTTTATGGCTGGTTTGTTCTGGCTGTGACCGTAAACAGTTCCTTAGTGTATTTACAGAGAAAATATAGAATATATAACATTTTTGGACGTTTTTCTAATGTTGTTCACGCAACTTTAATTTCTATTTTTTGGGGAATATTTGTATTGACTTTAATTTTTAGTGCAGGCACTTCTGCTCGTATCTGGCAGGGCAATAGATCACTGGGTGTGGGTATATGGATAGTCGCAATTGGGATATTTAATATGTCAATTAGACAAATAGGTTTAGGTGCACTATTTAACGATGTATTTTTTGGTAAGAAACCAAGGAAATTAAAAGGTATTTATAAATATCTACAAGATCCTATCTATTGTAGTTATCTTCTGGGGTTTATTGGAGCCTTTATGTATGGTGGGAAACTCATCTACCTTATATTGGGGATTATCAGTTATCTGGGGTTGAATCTTATCGAATCTAAAACAGAGAAGTTGAGATGAACTACTATACGGTTGAGTAATCTTTTAAGTTAGGTTATGAATACCCTTACTATATGATAAAATAAACTTAAGCATGACTGACCAATCAAACGAAGATAACCTAGCCAATGAAGGCGGACAAAAAGCCACAGAACATCATGTAGAAAATGTGATAAACAAGGATAAACCTGTAGTCGAGACCGAGGAAGCTTTACTTAAAGAGAGTAAAGGCGATACTGAAGAGCTCAATTCAGAAAATAATGACCCAGAAAAGTTACTAAGTGACATAGAGCCAACAGACGACAAAAATGAAGTTACTAATACTGAGGACGAAGAGTCCACCGAAACAGAAAAAAATCAAAAAGAAAGCGACAAACAGCATAAAGAGGATAAGGAAGAAAAGTCAGAAGAAGAGCTGGAGAAAAAGTCAGAGCAAGATACAACTATCGGCCAGGCAATTGATAAAGCAGAAGAAGTTGCTCGTACCGATGTGTATGACCCAGATCCAGAGATAGATGCTGCGGTAGACGATATTGTTAGAAGTGAAAGTGATGAGACAATTGCCGAAGCTGACGAAAAAATAGCTAAACTTGAAGCAAAAAAATCAAAAGTCTCTTTTAAGCAGAAAGCAAAAAAAGTATTTTCTGCATGGTGGTGCAACAAACCGGTAAGATACGGAACTTTAGCTGGTTCTTTTGTATTATTAACTGTAATAAGTCTACTACCCACAACACGTTATGGATTATTGAACATCGTCGGAGTGCGTGTAAGCTCCTCTATGGTGGTGATAGATTCTCAAACCAGACTACCGTTAAAAGGTATCAATGTACATTTACAGAATAAACGGACTAAAACGAATGATAATGGGGTCGCTTCTTTTAACGGCCTAAAACTAGGTAGTAGTGAACTGTCGATATCTAAAAGAGGATATGCAGACAATAATAGAAAAATTATATTGGGGTGGGGGAGCAACCCTATTGGTGAGCAAGCAATTACTGCTACTGGAGAACAGTTTACCTTTATTTTACGGGATTGGCTTAGTGGTAAGCCAGTGTTAAACGGTGAGGCAACTTCTGGAGAAAATAGTGCAAAATCGGACGATAAAGGTAAGATTATTCTAACGGTGGGGGAGAAATCTATATCTAATGTTAAGGTTTTAATAAAAGTAGCTGGTTATAGGGACGTAATACTGACAGGAGACAAACTAACTAGTGGTGATATTATTCTTAAATTAGTGCCAAGTAAAAAATTAGTATTTGTTAGTAATCGTAATGGTCTTTTTGATTTGTATAAAATTGATTTAGACGGAAGAAATGAAGAAGTACTTCTAAAAGCAACAGGAAAAGAGGAACTTGCTCCTGTTGTACTGCAAGATCCAAGCCATAGCACGGTGGCTGTAGTTTCATCTAGAGACGGGGATGTTAATGCCAGCGGTTTTGTCTTGGATGGATTATTCATTGTTGATATTAACAGTGGTGAGAGTAATAAAATCACTAGATCAGCGCAAGTGCAATTAATTGGTTGGTCGGGGAATAGATTAATATATTGGAAAGTTGTAGAAGGAACGAGTGGAGGCAACGCGCAACGTAGTAAGCTAGTGAGTTATGATCAATCTACAGGTGAAAAAACAGAACTCGCTACAGCCAATTATTTTAATGATGTGAAATTAGTTGGTAATGTTGTATATTACGCCGTATCTAGCTTTGCTGTACCACAAAGTCAGGCCAAATTATACTCTGTTCAGGTTAATGGCAAAGACAATCTTAAGGTTGTCGACAATCAGGTTTGGAATATATATAGGACAGAGTATAACAAGCTTGTATTTAGTGCTTTTGGTCAAAAGTGGTACGAAGTCGTCGATAATGGTAACTCGCAGGAGATATCAAAACAGGTTGCACCTAAATCTAAGAATTTTATAGATTCGCCTAACGGAAAAACTACCGCGTGGGTTGAAATAAGGGATGGCAAAGGGGTCATATTAACTTCAAGTACTACTGATTTTAAGGAAAATATTATTCTAACTAAACAAGGTCTAAACAATATATTGTATTGGGCTAATAATACAACTCTAGTGTATGGGGTAGTAGATAATAGTCAAACAGCAGATTATGTGTTTAATACTAGTGGCGGAAAACCAAAAAAGATTGTCGATGTTACGGTTTCAACGGGCACTAGACGATAGTTTAGTTAGCATTCTGTATAAATAACTCGTGCCTATATATAAAGCTTATGTTATTATTACTGTAATGATGCGGAGGTATAGATGAGAAAAGTAGCAACATTTTATATAATTATATTATTAATTTTCGCATATATTCCTAGTATAGTATTGGCGCAGGGGGTTAGCACGCCCGTTCAATCAGTTATTACACCTCAGACGAGGCCTATAGACAAAAAAATTGATCGTGTAACTCGTGATAAAACTAGACAAGAACGCTTAGACAAGTATAAACAGAAACTATCAGTCAAACTTAGTAAGGTTGAAGAGAGAAGAATAGCCGGAGCATGTAGGGGTGCTCAAAAAGTAGTGGATAGGATGCAATTGCAACTTACCAAGGTTAGTACTAATCGTAAAGCAAAGTACTCTAAAGTAGCAGAGAGGTTGCAGGAGTTGGTCGCGAAATTAAAGAAAGCTTCTGTTGACACGACTAAGCTAGAAGCATCGATAGTAGGAGTCAATAAAATAGCTACGTCCGTTGTCGACGGTATAGCAAACTACCAAGTAACATTATCGGATCTTTCTGCAATGGATTGTCAGGCAGATCCGAGCGGTTTCAAAGCGGCTTTGGATACAGCTAGACAACAGCGCTCCGATCTTGTTGTACTTTCTCAATCGATACGTTCTTATGTGAAAGGGACAATAAAACCGATATTAGCTGATATACGTGCAGGATTAGTTAAAGATAGGGGAGGGTCAAGACCGTAATGGCAGACAATACTATAGACAATAATAATCGGCAAGATGATGTTACTACTGCAGTTGCTGAGCCAGAAGTAAAAGAGGTGGAAGATGCCTCGCTTGTTAATAAGTTAGTTCCTCCGCCTCAGGACGATAGTAACGTTATTGTTACCACTAGTTCTAATACTGATGGCTCAGGGGTAGACGACCTAGAACAAGAGGTTAAACAACAGCCCGAAACATCTGATATTGATAAGTCAGATAGCACCTCTAATGCACCAGAACCTGGTGAGGATACTGACATAAAGATGCAAACGCAACATCGTCAATATCAAACAGAGCGGAAACCTACCCCTGACGATGAGAGTGTGCATGACACTGGTAACACGCCCCATGAACACCGTAATAATAAAAGGCTGATAATAATAGTTATATTGCTAGTTGCATTTTTACTGGCTGGAGCAACTGTCTATGTCTATTTATCGGTGCAGAGCAACACGACAAAATCGTCATTAAATAGTAGTCAGTCTACTACACAAGCACAAAATGCAGAATTAGCTAATCCAGCCATACCAGCAACGATCAGTGATGTTGACCAGGTGTCTAGGGATGTAAACGCCGTTCTAAACGCCTTAAATGATGCTTCTGATTTCAGCCAGAGTGCCATATCTAATAAATCACTTGGACTTTAGTAATAGCTTACAGATAGAATTTAAATAACAAAAAACTACTCTTTAGACTGATGCAGAACTCTTTGAGGAAAAGGTATCTCTATATCGTTCTTATCGAAAGCAATTTTAAGACGTTTCCTTAGCTCTCCCGTGACACTCCACTGTTTGGACGGGGCGGTTCGACCAACTATTTTGACCTCAATAGCCGAATCTGCAAAGTCGTTAATTCTTAAAAATTTTGGAGCTTCTATAATATAATCTTGCCAGTCTGCTTCGGTACTTAATTTTTTACCTACCTCGTTGATAATTTTCTCAAGTTTTTCTATATCTGTTTGGTAACCTACGCCAATGTTTAGATTAACTTTAGAGTATTCCATGGTCATATTTGTGGCAAGGGTGATTTCACCATTAGACATGTGATGGACTTTACCGTCTAAATCTCTCAACACTGTTTCTCGTAGAGTAATTCGCTCTACCACACCAGAAACAGAGCCATTGAGTTGGACAACATCCCCAACCCGATATTGGTTTTCAGCTAGTATAAACATACCGGCTAGAAAATCTTTAACTAGCGATTGGGCACCAAAACCAATAGCTAAACCAGCTATCCCAGCCCCAGCAATAAGTGGAGCAATATTAACGCCGACTTCGGATAATATTAGCAGGAGGGCGAGCACCCAGATGGTTACATGTAGCCCAGCACTAACAGTGCTGATTAGAGTGTCTTCTCTCTGTTTTTCATCTTTGGATGTTTTAAAATGGTCTGATTTTATGGCCCCTCTAATAATCCTGCGCAG
Source organism: Candidatus Saccharimonadota bacterium (assembly GCA_003231925.1). Lineage (GTDB taxonomy): Bacteria > Patescibacteriota > Saccharimonadia > Saccharimonadales > SZUA-47 > SZUA-47. The sequence continues at coordinate 1,259 of QIKK01000080.1, read as the reverse complement.
AAAAATCATTACAAATTTACGGGATAAATAAGCTAAGCTTATTATTAGAAAGATATTAAAAAAGTGGTCTTTAGAGAATGCTATAACACTATCAATCATATCGATAGTATAACAAAATATTAGTATAATCTTGCTAAATTTCTTTAAAAAAGTATATTATTTAAGCTACTATTGTAATTAAGAATATTTGGTTATAATAATCATAAGGAGATGTGATGACACTTGATGAATACCAAAAAAAAGCTACCAAACTAGATTTATTTGACGGGGAAGATCGTTCTATTACGTCGCCTGCATTTTTTACCAAACTGTTAGGCTTAGTTGGTGAGAGTGGAGAAGTTGCTGAAAAATTTAAAAAAATATACAGAGATAAAGATTCAAAAATTGATGAGACATCGCTTAAAGAAATTGAAAAAGAACTTGGCGATGTTCTGTGGTATCTACAATCCATCTGTCAGTACCTAGGGCTTTCTTTGGACGATGTCGCCAAGAACAATCTGTCTAAGTTGATTAGTCGCCAGGCGCGTGGTCAAGGGCATGGCTCAGGAGATAACAGATGAAGTTTCGTTACGATACTCAGCATCCACACCTCGCTTCATATATGATTTTAAGAAAAGGTAAAAAAATAGCCTTTCTTTATCGCTCCAACACTAGTTGGATGAATAAATTTTGGGCGTTACCCGCAGGAAAAGTAGAATCGGGTGAACCTTTTTCAAGGGCAGCTGTTCGTGAAACCGAGGAGGAGATCGGAATTAAAATATCTCTCAAGAATATTAGGCATAACTTAACGGTTCATCGTTTTAGTGACGGTGATGCACCTGAATGGGTGGATGTATATTTTGAGGTTACAAAGTGGAAAGGCGAGCCTTTTAACGCAGAACCACATAAACACAGCAGGATGGAGTGGATAGAGGCAGATAACCTTCCTGATAATGTAATACCGGATGAAGTTGCCGCACTGAATGCTATACATGATGGCAAATCATATCTTGAGTACGGCTGGGGCGAGGACAAAGCGCGGTTTAGGGTCTAAATTTTTTTCTCAGCCATTCATCTAGGCTTCCGCCTCCGCCAGCGCTGAGGCACAATACTAAATATCCTTGGTTTGATAACTTTGAAATATCCTTTTTCAAGTCGTCGTTAAGTCTAGCTGGCTTTCTTTTTTCAGGAGATTCAGTAACATCAATTAGCTTTTCTGGAGTTAAGAGTTCAAGTGATTTATCTTCTCTGGCAAGATAGCTTGGGACAATGTACAACTC
>QIKK01000059.1 GCA_003231925.1 Candidatus Saccharimonadota bacterium | reverse complement strand
TCTTAATTTCATACCTATTCATTGTAACAGCTTACGCTGGTATAGACATATTTTATGTTTTAAAACAGATCTACAGAGAACAATAACTGTCTCCACAGATATAAAATAAAAGATACCAATATACAATATAATTATAATTTGAAAAACTAAATAATTGCCATATAATAAACGACTATTTATCGGGTGTGCCCACCCGGCTCGGGCTTTTTTATTTTTGTAAATTTGTATTTTTACGCGAGCCTGGACACCCGGTTACAATATAATAATAGCACTTATGTCTATTTTTTAGAATTAGTTACTGTTTTTTAGAAAATCTTTTAGTTCTTGAAAGGGCTTTATTTTTGCGTACCAAAATTTAAATTCATCCTCGTCCATTTCACCCAACGTCATACTAGTTCCATCAGGTTTGAAGATACTATTCCAGCCAAAACCACTACTACCTTTTGGCTTTTTGGCAATTTTACCAATCAGTTCTTTCTCAAAAATTTTCATGATCTTCCCATCATAATAAGCAAAAGCAGCACCCGCCACAGCGCTCCTATCGCTAAAACCATTCAGCATTTTGCACAAACCATCCACTCCAAGATCAGCCAAAAACCACTTTATAAAAGTACCCGGCAATCCGCCCAAAGCCTGAAATGATAACCGTGTATCTTCCACAAGAATTGGCTGGTTAGCATAATCATAAGCTTGCTTTGCTTTATACTCAATCACTTCTCTAATATCAGACGACTGAACTTCTTGTATATCCTTTATTAAATTTGGGACTTTAAAACCTACCATTTCGGAAAAATATTTAATTTTATGGCTGTTACCAGTTACAAAAACGACATCTCTCATTTTATTAATTTCTTAAATTCCTGTTCATTAATAACTTTAGTACCTAATTTATTTGCTTTATCAACTTTAGAATGACCAGCATTCTCACCAATAACTAGATAGTCGGTGCCTTTTGCTACACTGCTTTGAAAAACACCTCCTAAAGCTCGTATTTTTGTAGCAACCTCGTCTCTACTCATATTCTGTAGACTTCCAGTAATCACAAAACTCTGTCCAGAAAGAAAGCTTTTTGTTCTTAATACATCCTGGGGCCAAACTCCTAATCTACGAAATTTCGCCAATAGAGCTTGATTGTCTTCGTCTACAAACCAAGCCAATATCGATTCTGCTACTATTTCACCTACACCATCAACTTGCTTCAAATCTGCGTATGTTGCCGTACCTAAATTATCTAATTTCTTATAATGATTAGCTAAATCTATTGCTGTTTGGGCACCAACGTGCCGAATACCAAGCCCAAAAATAAAACGGTTCAAAGAGGGGTTTTTTTTGTCAGCTATAGCACGCACCAGATTAGAAGCCGATAAACTTGCAAAACGCTCTAACCCTTTAATTTGTTGCTCCGTCAGGATATAGATGTCTGCAAAATCTTTTACTAGTCCATTACCCACCAGGATTTCGACATTTTTTTGACCCATCCCGTCAATGTCTAAAGCTCCTTTCGAAGAAAAGTGTTGCAAGCCTCGTTCTAATAAAATTTGTGCGGACGCCCCCTTCACCCTGTAGACTGCCTCGCCATCTGGACGCTCAAACTCAAGTTCAGGATATTGACGTTCCAATTCTGTATCATAAAAAAACCGTTTTGCGCCGTCAGTCCTTAGCTCTTTAATAACTCTTTGGACTTGAGGAATAATGTCACCAGCCTTATAAATAACCACCGTATCGCCAACCCTGATATCTTTTCGCTCAATTTCATCTGCGTTATGTAATGAGGCGTGCCGAACAGTTGTTCCAGCCACAATTACTGGGTCAAAAACTGCTACTGGTGTGGCGGCACCAGTTCTACCAATACTAATCACGATATCCTTTATTACGGTTGTAGCTTCTTCAGCTGGATATTTATAGGCAATTGCCCCCCGTGGATTTTTACCAACACTACCCAGAGAATCATAAAGTTTACGATTGTTTATTTTTATGACTAAACCGTCAGTATTATACGGTAATTGTAGTCTTTTCTTAGCAAAATTATGGGCATACTCTAAAACAGCAGGAAAATCTAACTCCAGATGAGCCTCAGAATCAGTATAAAAACCTAATCTTCGCATATCCTTGTAAGCCTGTTCATTAGTTTTAATCTCAGTACTATCTTGCCGGATAAGATCGTAGCCATGAAACCTCAATGGTCGCTCGGCTACTTTTCTAGGGTCTAGTTGACGGATAGTGCCTGCGGCTAAATTTCTAGGATTCATAAAACGTGCTAAGCCAGATAAATCACGCTTTTTATTTAATGCATCAAAGTCTAATTTTGTCATGATTATCTCACCACGTACCTCAGTATATCCCTTAAAAAAGGGGTGCTCTGGATTTAGGCTTAATGGCACTGTTTTGATAGTCCTGATGTTAGCAGTCACAACTTCGCCCGTCTTACCGTCACCTCTTGTCACTGCTCGCAGTAATTGTCCGTCTTGATAATGCAAAGCACAGGCCAGGCCATCTTTTTTTGAGTCCACCCAAAAGTTAGTTTTTAGTGCTTTTGGATTAATTTTCGCTATACGCTCTAGCCAAGCTTTAGCTTCACTTTCTGAAAAACAATCCAGTAAACTTATCATAGTTGTTTTGTGTTGATACTTTTCAAAAGATTTCGATATACTACTGCCAACTCGTTGACTAGGTGAATCTTTAGCAATCATGTCGGGGTGTAAGCCTTCAAAATTCTCCAGCTCTTTCATCAGTCCATCGTAGACTGCATCTGTAACTGTAGGTTTATCCAAAGCATGGTATTCATAACTGTATTTATTAAGTAACTTAACAAGTTCAGAATAGCGTTTACTATTAGGAACGCTCATAGTAATTCTCTATATAAACTGAACATATAGCCGTTAACCAGAGGAACTCCTAATACTGTTACTGAAAAGAATATCCACTCCGCAAGAGCTGGGGCGATAAATATAACGGGTAGTACTACGATAAATAATGAAGCAAGTATAACAAAAACAATTGCGATGGTCTTTAGTAAAATATCTACTCTACGATATCTAACCAGTTCGCGCGCTTGTCGTAAAGCCATCATTGGAGTCATCTCTGGCAAGGTAACAACATATAACGCAATTGCTGAGCTACTAATCATATATAGTGAGAGTAGCAGGGTTGATAAAAAGAATAACAACCAAGATACTTTTTCTACACCACCAATAGCCAGGCCACTGCTTAGAACCGCCGAGTAAAAGAAATTACCAATCATCGCAGGTATAAATTGGAGTCCAATTACCAATATGATTAAAAGAAAAGGTACCAAAGGGTACATTCCCCGATAAAAAGCCATCTTCATACTGACTTTATTGCCAGCTTGTTGTTGACGATAAAGCCAGATTATTGAAAGGCTAGAAATAACCAGTAAAAATGTCTGGTAAACTTGTGCGACTTGACCTGTGCCTTGAGCTGTTGAGTCTACAATTAGCCCGAAAGCCGTAAATCCTGAAAGTAAGCTCAATGAATTATCACCTACAATATTCCTAAAAGATTCCCGCAAAGCTCCAACATCTATCTGACTAGCAAAGCCACGCACCAAGAGTAGGTTCAAAAAACCATAAACAATAAAGAATACAAAGATAGCTTTTCTATTGGCGCTCATCAAATGAACAGATTTTTTAAGCAACCCCCACCAACTTGGTAGTTTTGAATTGTGATGTTTAATTCTTCGGTGTAGTCGAAAGCTTTTATAAATTGGCTTTTTCCGTAATTTCGCGTTAAATGCCAGTAATTTAGGGAGCTTTACTATAGTCTTTTGTTTATTTTTAGTCATAATATTACATCTTTGACCCCATAGCTCGCAATCTTTGTATACGATCTTCTATGGGGGGGTGAGTGCTGAGCAACGACGTGAATCTTTTGCGTTTTAGCGGGCTGGCAAAAAATAGATGTGCGGTGGAGGTATTCTGACGCTTCATGGTTGATCCACGATCACGAATTTTCTCTAAAGCTCTAGCCAAACCTTCTGGATAGCGAGTCGTCATTACTCCGGTTGCATCGGCCAAATATTCCCGTTTTCTAGATATTGCTGCTTGGATAAAAATAGCAATAATTGGTGCCAGTATCATTGCTGCAAAACCAGCTATCATTAATAAGGGGCTACTGTTATTATCATCATCGCCACCACCAAAAAAACTAATTCTTAAAAAGATATCTGCCAATATTGATATTATTGCTACCAAGCCAAAAACAATCATACCAACTCTTATATCATAATTCTTAACATGTCCCATTTCGTGTGCCATAACCCCTTGAACTTCACTATCTTCCAGTGAATTCAAAAGTCCAGAAGTAATAGCAACATGAGAATGGTCTGGATCTCTACCAGTAGCAAAAGCATTCAAACCAGGATCATCCATAATATAAACTTTAGGCATCGGCAAGCCGTTAGTAATAGCGAGGTTCTCTACTATCCGCCATAGCCTGGGATTATCTTTTTTCTCAATCTCTTTAGCACCGTTAAAAGCTAGAGCCACTTTTGCAGCCCCCATATAACTGATAAGCACGTAAATTAACGAGCCAATGAGAGCTCCAATAGTAATTGTATAGCTACCGAAGTAACTACCAGCAAAAAATGATAGAAGACCAATTAATACCAAAAACGCCACTATTAATATTACCGTCTTCCGTTTATTGGCTTCTATCTCTGAATACATATCATTCCTTACGGCAGATACCTATAATTACCTACCGTCATTCTTTCTTAATTTTTTCATATCTTTATCAGATATACTATCAGTATAGCTCAGAATTTTACATCTACTGGCTTTTCAGCTGCTGCTTGTTCGGTAGCATCTAATACGTAGAACTCACGTCGTGTAAACCCAAGTATTTTAGCAAAAATCACTGAAGGAAAAACTGTAATCTTAGTATTCAAATCACGCACAGAAGCGTTGTAAAAACGACGAGCGGCTTGAATCTTATCTTCAGTATCGGTTAACTCATTTTGTAAATCTTGAAAATTAGTATTAGCTTTCAAATCAGGATATGCCTCAGCAACCGCAAACAAGCTTTTTAGTGCACCCGTCAGCATATTATCAGCCTTAGCAGTATCGGCAACGTTACCTGCACCAGTCATAGCGGCGCGAGCTTTTGTTACTTCTTCAAACACTGATTTTTCGTGTTTTGCATAACCTTTAACTGTTTCAACTAGATTCGGGATTAAATCTACACGCCTTTTTAGCTGAACCGTAATATCACTCCAGGCTTCATTTACACGAACTTTAGCTTTAACTAACCTGTTATATATCCCAACAATTATAACCACAAGAATACCTGCAGCTATCAATAGTATCCAAACCATATCTCCTCCTCGTTATTACTTATATTGTATCACTATTACCGCTCTGTTGCCTGATTTATGACCTTTTTAGCAATATTTTGCAGAGTTTTTTTAGCTCCATCACCAGGAACACTCTCAAAAGCTCTAAGAACTTCTAGAGGAACGGCAAATATCACAGTATTAGACTGGTCAGAGCTTAGGTCATTCAATGTAGCTAGAGTCCTTAGGTGCAACGCACCTGGTGTGCTGGCAAGTTTACGAGCAGCCTGAGCCAGATTTTCAGAGGCTTGCAATTCACCCTGCGCTTTGACAATCACAGCTCTTTTCTCTCGTTCGGCTTCAGCTTGTTTGGCAATGACCCGTTTCATGTCATTAGGTAATTCTACATTCTGGATATTTACGTCTTTAACATCTATACCCCACGGCTCAGTTGCTTTATCAACTATGGTTTGAATCTCATCGCTAACCCTATCCCTCTCGCTCAATAAAACATCCAATTCCACCTTACCCACTACGTCACGCAGAGCAGCTTGAGCATATTGTGCCGTTGCCATCCTATAATTCTGTACGTCTAGTACCGCTTTTACGATGTCAGAAATTCTATAGTAAACAACGGCATCAACATTGATAGTAACGTTATCTTTAGTAATAACCTCTTGACGCGGAATATCCACGGTCATTAAACGCAGGTCTGCCTTAATCATATGGTCAATACCAAATGGGATAATAAATCTAAATCCAGCACTTTTTGTACTTTTATATTTACCCAATCTTAAGATAATTCCTTCTTCATATTGCTTAACTATGCGGACACCAGTCACAAAAACAAACAGTAACGGTAGTCCAAAAATTATAAATAATCCAATAAAAGCTCCCACTATTCCTCCTCCTTTAATTACTACTTAAATTGTAGCATAAAACTACATTTCTTGGCATCGACTGTCCAACGCGACTGTTCTTAATTTAGCCTTTTGAAAAGACAATAGATGTAAGGTCTTTCATCACCGCCGGGATTTTTGAAGGTATAGTAATCATGCTTAATTAATTTGAAATTATCAGAGCATCTATCTTTCAGCTCTTCCAGTGAATATCTATGTAGGTTTAATCCAGCACATTTTGTAGCACCATTACTTGAGAACTCGGCAAAAAGTACGTATCCGCCTACTTTAAGTTTTTTATTGAGGTTATTAAAATACCCGTTAATATCGTTTTCGTCTGTCAAAAAATGTAAAACCGCTCGATCAATCCAAAGATCAATCAAATTATTTTTAGTTGGCAACTCCAAAGAAATGTCTGAAACTATATATTCTATTTCTTGTTTAACATTTTTTAATCTGTTTTTTAAGATGGATAGAGCCTCTGTGCTAATGTCGTTTAGTATTAATTTTTTTGTTTTTCCAAGTAATTGATCAACAAGCTTTGTTGTCCCTGCTCCTGAGAGAAAGACAACTTTTTCACTTAGATTAGGGACTAGATTTATATATTTTAATGACTGAGTAAAATCTTTCTCATACCAACCAAGCTTCTCATCAGATGTAGTTTTAAATATTTTATCCCAGTGGTCATTTAGCATATTATTTCCTCAGTAATTGATTAAATTATTAAAAGTCAGATAAATTTCACACAATGCTCACAGATAATCTAAAGCTTATTATAACAAATCCCGAAAGGTCTACGGAAATAACTTTTGGGTATCCGTTGCTTTCCTGGAGCTCCGCGTAGCAGAGTTAAAACGAGTGGATGATCTGAAGATTCTTCTGTAACAAAGTGGGGGGTTTAGGTAAGTAAAGCTCGAGCCTAGAGTTGCTTGTCCTCCTCTAGCGGGAACCGTATGCTCCTTGTTATACGAGGGTAAGATTATGAGATACGAATTTTAATAACAATAATCGCTTTTTTTACCGACATTTTCGTCTCCGGCAGGCAATTTTTTTGCAATAGCTTGTTCCTTTGACGGGAGATTATTAAGCCAACATAGAGCATGGAAATTTAACCGGGAATATTCTTGATGTTCTTTTCTATAGGCTGGATTTTCTGAAGCCTTATTCTCTTTTCTTAGGTCATATACTCCCCAATCTAGACCAAAATTCACATCTGTTTTTGTTTGTGTACCAATCCATTCGCCCTTTTTAACTGATACATAGGGTGATAAGACTGTTGTTCTAGAATCTCCTTTGATTGGTTTGGGTAATCTTTCTGCTAATTTTTTGAATTCAGGAGATAAATTAGTAAGGTGATCAAATCTCATCATTATCCCGCAAGAATTTATTATCTCAAAATTATATTCAACAGCCCCGTTACTAACAATTCTTCTATTTCCATCTTGAACATAACCTGCTATCGGTGAAGTTACTTTTAGATTATTTACCTTAGGATTATCATATCTAAACCCACCATGCGGTTTATAATTACCTCCACGATACTGTCCTGGATAAAGAATAGATGTGACCTTAGATAAATTTATTGGCGTTTCAAATATAAGAGCTGAGCATTTTGGAGGAGTTTTTGAAGATTCCCAGTTATTTGTATCCCTATTGAATTTCCAGGTAACAAAATTACTATTTTGAGTGTCTTTTTTTTGTCTAAAAATTGTTAAAGAAGCTCCGCCAAGCAAGAACACGATAACAATAATTATAAATGCATAGTATTTCTTCATATCTAAATTAACACTTTAATATATTAAGATTATTATTTTAAATTCGTTTCCCTTTTCGGAAGCTTATCTTGATTGTACACCAAAACAATGACACATATAAACATACTACTTCATAGAACAACTAAATTTCTAAATTAAATTTTTTCAAGAATATGTCGCCTAATGTTTCAGCAGGTGTGATGTGTGCTGTAGTAAAGCGGAAGAAAAATTTAGAGAAATTGCCAGCCGAGCACCGAACCGTATATTCGTTGTTATGTGCCATTACTAAAGAGCGTTGTTGACTAATGAGAACTTACATCAGCATTTGATTGCTTCTTGTATGTACCAACTTCAGAATAATCTTGCTTGGCCTCGGTATTCAGTAATAAAAAAATTCCTTTCACGATTTTCATGCCCGAATAAATTTTTATCGGACTTTTACCTATATTGCTGATTTCGAGCGTTTCATGACTTTCCGCTTGGCCAGGTTCCACAAAAGTTGAGCCTTGAAGTGCATTGAGACCTATTCGTGCCAGTGTAGTCCTTGAATCTAGTATACAGGCGAGACGCTGACTAATTGATAATTTTTCTTTAGTCTGACCAAGTAGAAAATCTCCAGGATTAATAATGAAGCCATCCTCGCCGATTTCAATTTTATCAAGCTCAATTTTTGTTTCGTTAGTATCAATTAGATCCTGCCTTTTGGGGATAAACAAAATATTATTAAGAGTGAACGTATAGCTACCGCCCTTGATCATAGATTGGTCGAGCGGATCAATCTTGATGTCACCACTTGAAAGGAATTTTTTTATGTCTGAATCTGATAAAACCATATTTTTTAAATTACTTTGTATCGAGTATGAGAGCAAAATTATGCGTTTAGAAAGTTAAAACTCTTTAGCAATGGCACCTAGCCTGCTACTACTATACGTAGTTTACGACAAAAAAGAATTTTTTGTAAGTAAATTTCTTATAGTTGCTGTTATCTGATGTGTCGCAAAAGCGACCAGAAGAGAGCAGTGACGAAGTCCTAGCACATTATCTAAAGTGGAGTGAAGCGATATTTTAGATAACGGTTAGTATATGAGGCGTTGGTCGTTTTGGAGCACCTAACTTTCAATTTACTATACCGTTTATTTATATTCATAATCTGTCAATCTAACTACCACTCACCCAATGCCTTATATATATTGTTGTGTACGGTCTTTTATAACACTATGCCTGGAGCAAGAAATAATTTAAATACTACTATTAAAATCAAAAAGAGCAGGTATAAATCAAAAGAATATTTTCCAATTTGATTATACTTTGATATTTTTAAATTTGTAATTCGTTTTGCATTTTTCCACGGAAAAATAAATATCATTCCGCTTGTTATAGGATAAATTATACTAACAATAGCTATTACAGGTAAATATAAAATTGTTACAATGGTTGCCCCTATAAGCCAGGGAAGAATAATAATTTTAAATGTAAAATTTCCTCTTGATTTTGCGCTAAATATCCATTCTTCTTTATAACTAAACTTTAAAAATGGAATTGTCAGTTTATACCCTAAATAAAATAAAATAGTGGCTCCAATAAATGCAATAAATAATTGTGGGATTAATGGAATATTCATAAGTAAAAATACTTTACCTATGTCTCCTTGTAGAAATATTGGGCCGGTCATTAAATACCCGAGGAAATTAGAAAAACCAAGAATTGAAAACCATAACAAGAAAAGTTTATAAAAGGACTGTTTTTTTGTTTTAAAAAACATTAATCCAGCCAACAATCCTTGTATAAGACTGAATAACGGCCCCGCCAAAGAGATTAATACTTTCTTGAAAACTGATAGGTTATTAATACTTAGATATTCTACATAATTGTGGTGAAGAATAGGATTGCTCCCATTTATAAAACCTACGATAGCATGCCCAAATTCGTGAATTATTGTTGTCAATAAAAAAGCTGTAACATACAAAACTGTCGAATTGAGAATTATTTTTTCTTTTTCTTTCATTGAATTTATTTCTTAATTACTCTACCATATTTTTAATCATACATAACACTCGTATATGTTCGGCTTACTCCTTTCTATGATTTAGTATATCGTTAAAATAACCAGATTAGGGCATTCTTCACCTCCAGGCCTTAGGGTTTGGTTCGAGTCCCTCATCACACCCAGCCAAGAAAAAAGACCCAAAAGAATTGAGTCTTACTTTCCTTGGTGCGCGAGAGAGGGCTCGGTCACGCTAGCGCGACCCCAGAATTTTCAAGCTAGCAATAAATTGCTATGCTGAAATATTCTCTTGCAGAATGCCACTGGCATTCTTCACCTCCAGGCCTTAGGGTTTGGTTCGAGTCCCTCATCACCCAGCCAAGGAAAAAGACTCAAAACAATTGAGTCTTACTTTCCTTGGTGCGCGAGAGAGGGCTCGAACCTCCACGCCTTTTAAGGCACTAGTCCCTCAGACTAGCGTGTCTACCATTTCACCACTCGCGCTTATGACTACTTAATAATAGCTATTTGGCTGTTTTATTTCAAGGTGTTATATGGTAAAATTTCTTCTGTTAACCTTTATTTGGGTGATTAGCTCAGTAGGACATACGCATCTCGTTTACACCGAGGGGTGAGAAGAGCCGGTGGCTCTTTGCAAGGCAACCTTCACTTGGTAACTTGTTACCAAAGAAGAAGTTGAGGGGTCGCCAAAGGTGACCGGGGGTTCCCCCGACCATTCATTTATATTATAATAAACATCTTGGGTGATTAGCTCAGTTGGCTAGAGCATCTCGTTTACACCGAGGGGGTCGGGGGTTCGAGTCCCTCATCACCCACCACTTTAATGACCACCTTTGGGGTGGTTTTTGAATTGGTTAGTAAAATGATAAGAATCTTCAATCTGAAAAAATAAAATACGCATAATACAGATAACAAATTGTAAATAAATTTTATATTTTCCAATTTTATTTGCTTTTTTCTAATGCTTAGTATTATGCTGTAAAGTAATTACTAAACTATACAAAGAGGAGAGATAAAATGAATTATAGCGTAGAAGAATTATCTATAGCAGCCGATGAGCTACGGAGTGCAGTTGATTCTGATAGTAATGGCGGAGCTTTTGATGTTATAGTCGACCCAACCAGAGATGTAGCGGGGAGAGCAACATTACGTGTTGTTGTTGAAACACCAACTCCTATAGATTCCTACAATGAGTCGCGTATCGAAGAATTCTGCGCTTCTGTTCCTAATCCCTTTCCTGCTTCTATTGGGCCAGTAGTGACAAAAATTGCATTTAGTTAAAGAGGCCCAGCATACTTAATACTACAGCGCTGGTAGATCCTACCTCAAACAAATTTTTAACTCCGAGTTAAAACTGTATATCTTCGCCCCCATTAAAAAACAGCGCTCAAGTTACCTTCTCTGAGGTTCGGAAGGATAATTTTTATAGAGACCTAGCTTCTAGGTAAGTGTGAATACTGATGCTCTAATGAATATTCTTTACGCAGTGATGTTTTTAATTCCTCAAGATTAATACCTACTTTAACGCCGGGATTAAAATTATTATGTGGATCAAATATATTTTTGATATTCTGCATCAATTCTATAATCTCCGGAGGAGCGATTTTATTAACTTGTGTCCCCCGCAACCGCCCCTCTCCATATGCTCCAGAAATAGCTCCTCCGGCTTCTGCCACAAGAGAATAATATATATCCAGTAATTTAAATATTTTCTGTCTATCGCCAACTTGTGCAATATCAAATAAAGGGGCCGTATGTATCACGCCATTGCCAGCATGCCCCCAGATTGCAAAGTGTTTCTGTCCTAATTTTTCTAAAATTTCCTCTACCTTATCAATAAAAACGGCGCATTTTTCAACAGGTATAACAGCGTCGTCTACAACTGGAATAGCCCGTGCTCCTGTATCCGAATAGCTTAAGAACAACGATGCACTATCCCTAAGTGCTTGCCAATTATGTAATTCTTCTTTTTTGGGCTTAATAATATCTGCATCTGCCTCACTAAGTATTTTATTAATCTTTTTCTGTATTTTTCTAGACTGTCTTGCTGTCACTCTCTCTACTTCAATAAATAACGCCGTGCTAGGCAGACTATTTTCTAGTGTTGTCTTAACCAAATTAGCATTGACAGACTGCACGTACTGCATCAACAATTTATCAATAAATTCTATGCTTAATGGTCCATTTTTAAGGTCATTAATCTTTCTAACTGTATCCCAGGCGTTTTTACGATCAGAGAATAGGGCCACTATACTATCAGTTTGTGCACTATAAGGTTCTGCCACTAGCGTTATTTCACTAATAAGAGCCAGGGTACCTTGGCTACCTACTATTAGGGGTGTCAAATCAAATGAACCGTCCTTTTGTTTAACTTCATTTATCGCATATCCGGTATTGTTACGATCGCTAACTGAAGACAAGGTTTTAATTAAATCATCATTTTCTTCAATTAATTTGTCCAGAGATCTATATATTTCTCCTTCAAAAGATGCCAGACCAAGCTTTCTATTTAATTCCCTTTTTGTTAGTCTTTCTGTCCTTATTAGTTCGCCATTTGCTAATACAATCCTCAATCCCTGTACATACTCTCGGATTGAGCCATATTTGTACGATGTTGGTCCGGCGTCATTGTTTGCTACTGCACCACCAATTGTTGAATAATTTGCTGAACTGGATAAAGAGGGTAAAAAACGTCCATGTGTGTATAACGTCTGTTGTAATTTGCCAGCTATGATTCCAGGTTCAACAACAACCACACCCGATTTTGGATCTAACTCGAGAATCTTATTAAGGTGAGCAGGAGTAGTCAAAATAATCCCCCTACCCAGGCTAGCCCCAGTTTGGTCGGTACCCTTACCCTTAATTGTTATCGGCACAACTCGCCCTCGTTCGGCAAGTTGCCAGCTAAAACGAGCTGTTTTGCGGATGTCATTCTCGTTACGTGGATGTACTACAAGTAAAGGTTTTATTTCAAAAATACTCTCGTCAGTTGAAAAATATTTTAAGACGTCAGGGCTTGTTAAAATCTCGCCAGCCAAATGTTGTTGCAGATAATGGGCTACTTTATTCACTATTTTTACCTCTTTTGAATACTATTATCATAGCATAAGAATAATCTCTTGTAAGCGTAAAAATTAGATTTTATTTTCTTAAAATGCCTAAATCCCTTACTTAGTGCTATAAAAGATAGCCAGTGTCTTTGTCATTCATCTTCTGGTAAAGCTTCGAACTCTTTTCTCTTATCATCTATCCACTTTTGCATCTCTTTGGGTTTCTGCATCAACCCTCTTATTTTATTAATTGATTCAAGATGATCTTCGTCTTGTTTTAGAAACATATCCATACCGTGCTGCTTACTCATTTCTATAATCTCTTCAAAAGAGCTAGCCTGAAACTCTTTATCACATGCCCCTCCAAGTTGCTTACAGCTCATGGTTTTCATGAAACCAGAATACCACAAAAATAGTATTTTTTGATAACTCTTGAATTGGTGTAGCAGAGAGGACAGCGTTCTACCCTTCTTTCATATAACACAAAAGAACACTTTAAAAGGTGAGACCTTTTCT
>QIKK01000036.1 GCA_003231925.1 Candidatus Saccharimonadota bacterium | reverse complement strand
ATTTCTTACTATTTTGGTGTTTTTTTGTAACATATCCCTACCATTATGGATCTCCAGAATATCAATTTTATCAGATAACTTATTAATTACATCTCTGTCTATTCCTTTTCTAAGCTTTTCTAGAGGGTGGGGTACATAAACAAGCCCACCTTGATGTTTAATAATATCAATAGTTTTTTCAATGCTAAGCCCCGGCTGTATAGCAGTTTTTAAAAAAAGTCCTATTATCTCCCCAGAAGTGGTTAAAATTTCTTCACCTACTACGATTTTTTTCTTACCCAAGAGGCGTTCTGCTTTAAGGGCAAAATCTATCCTATTATGATCGGTTATTGCAATTACATCTAAGATGTTATTATTCAGGATTTTTTTGTACTGGGCTAGGCTGATACCACCATCTTTTGAGGCTATAGAGTGAGTGTGTAAATCAACTTTTATCATGTGCCTTTTTGATATTTTCTTGGTCTATTATAAATAATTCTCTGCTTATAACTATAAAGCGTGTTGCGATGGTTAGAGAATTTAGGGCTATCAATATTGGTAAAACAAATTCTATCCATCCAAGTAACAAGCCTACGACAATAAAGGCAACTCTAACCTCATATTTTGCTATCCCTACGCTAAATAGTCTGTTTAGACGTTGGGCATCTTTTTTATGCCCTGCAATTGCCATTTCACCTTTTGCCTTGGTGTAGCTTACTAATATTGACGTTCCTGCTACAGCAACGACTTGCCACACTAGTGTGATGTCTATATGTTTATAAACAAAAACAGCCAGGGCACTATAGATAATTATTTCTTTGACTCTGTCAGACACAGCATCAAAGTACATACCGCCTAATGAAGTAGAGCCTTGGACTCTAGCCATTGCACCATCTAAGGCATCTAGTAGACTAAACCCCGCAAGTAATACCGCCCCTAAAACAGGTCTATAATAAGCTATTGCCCAAGCTGTTGGTATATGCCCAAGCAGTGAAATGGTGGTAATGTGGGCGGGTTTTACTTTGCCTCTTGTCCAATAATCAATAAAGCCAGCTATGTGGGTCATACTAAGTTTAAAAGCTTCTCTAATTCTATTCATACTTAAACAGTATACGACGAAAGCCATCAAAATAGCATAAAATGGTATACTCATGCCAGATATGAAGCAAAAAATTATAACTATAATTAGAGACATTAGCCGGAAATTATATGCCACTGATATTGCCATAGAATTAGAATATCCAGATGAAAAGTACGGAGATTTTACAACTAATGTTGCGATGAAACTGGCTAAACCTTTAAAGAAAAACCCTAAATACATAGCTCAGGAAATAACATCAGAGCTTCAAAAATCTGATATTTTTAGTTCTGTTGATGTAGCCGGTGCAGGATTTATAAACATGACCCTAACAGATGATAGACTGCTAGAATCGCTATATGAAAAACCGGTAAAATCAAGAAAAAACAAGAAAGTACTAGTTGAATATTCTGACCCCAACCCGTTTAAACCGCTCCATGCTGGGCATCTCTACACAACGTTAGTTGGTGATGCTATTGCCAGGCTTGTAGAACAATCTGGTGCTAAGACAATCAGGATAAATTACGGAGGTGATGTTGGGCTACACGTTGCAAAAAGCATTTGGGCAATCATTAAGGAACTTGGCGGTGAATATCCCGAAAAACTTGCTGATATACCAAAGACAGAACGACCTAACTGGCTAGGGGATAGATATGTCGAAGGCAACAACGCCTATCAGGATAATCATCAATCTACACAGGAAATAAAGCTGTTGAATAAAAATATATATAAAATACATGAAGAAAAAAATCATCAATCTACCTTTGCGCAAATTTATTGGACATGTCGTGAGTGGAGTTATGATTATTTTCAGCAATTGTACAAAAAATTACAGGTTACAGAATTTGATGAGTATATTTCTGAGAGTTCCGTTACCCCTCTGGGCGTAAAAACCGTCAACGAACAACTTGAAAAGGGTATTTACGAAAAATCAGACGGAGCAATTATTTTTGATGGTGAAAAATATGGTCTTCATACCAGGGTTTTTATAAACTCCGATGGTCTGCCGACCTATGAAACAAAAGACGTAGGGTTGAGTCTAACAAAATGGGAAAAGTACAATTTTGACGAGTCTATAATTATAACTGCAAACGAGCAATCACAATATATGCAGGTTGTTATAAAAAGTATTGAGCAGTTCCTGCCAGAGCCAGCCTTGAGAACCAGACATCTTACGCACGGTGTCGTGAAGCTACAGGGTGGAGTTAAAATGAGCTCCAGAAAAGGTAATATAGTAACTGCAAACGATATATTAGAAGTGGCAACAGAGGTGGCAGAGAAAAACAAAGTAACCCAAGATATGAGAGTAGTTTTGGCTGCTATTAAATACTCTTTTTTAAAGAACCGTATCGGATCTGATATAACCTATAATCCTCAGGAATCAATTGCTATGGAGGGCAATTCTGGGCCTTATCTACAGTATGCTCATGCCAGGGCTTGTTCAATTTTATCCAGTTCAAAATTGGTGAGCAAGGAAATACCAAAAGGTCTAGAATTACAAAAATTTGAACGAAGTTTAGCTAGAAAATTGAGCCAATACTCAGAAATTATTGAAAAATCGTCAGCAGAACTAGCACCTCATTATATATGTACATATTTGTATGAACTCGCCCAAAATTTTAATAGATTTTATGAGAATTCAAGGGTTATAGACGACGATAGAGAAGCTACAAGATTAGCTTTGGTGGAGTTATATGCTACCAAGTTGCAAAGAGGGTTGCAGTTGCTAGGTATAGAGGCACCAAAAAGTATGTAGAGTACGGATGGTATTACTGTCTTTTTATAAGCCAAATAGTGCCAATATAAGTCTCTAGATACCTTAAAAATAAAAACGCATTAAACTACGGACGGTATTTGTTATCATAGATAAGTATTAAAAAAAGGATATCTATGCTAAAAACAGCGCACAATGCAATAAAAAAAGCAGCGGCTAAACTAAACTTAAGTGCAGAGGAAGTAGAAAAATTACTTGAGTTAGACGCTGCGCATGAGTTTAATATTGTTCTAAAAAATGGCAAAAGCTTTAAGGGTTATCGTATGCAACATGATAATTCAAGAGGTCCATATAAGGGTGGCATTAGATTTCATCACGAAGTGGACTTTGATGAAGTTAAGGCATTAGCAACACTAATGAGTCTTAAAACGGCTCTAGTCAATATCCCTCTTGGTGGCGGTAAAGGCGGTATCGTTGTTAATCCTAAAGAATTAAGTGAAGAAGAACTAGAAGAGCTTTCTCGTGGCTATGTGCAACATTTACAACCACATATTGGGCCAAGAAAAGACGTCCCTGCACCTGATGTTAATACTAACCCAAAAATAATAGATTGGATGGTGGACGAATATGCCAAGATTACTGGCGATACATCGAATGCTACATTTACGGGTAAAAGTATTCAGCATGGTGGGAGCTTAGGAAGAGATTCAGCAACTGGTCGTGGAGGATTATTTACTATCGAAGCGATATTGAGATTAATGGGTAAAGAAGATCAGGATTTTAAATATGCTGTACAAGGTTTTGGGAATGTTGGAGCTTTTTTTGCGGAATTGGTGCAAGAGCGATTTCCTAAATGGAAATTAGTTGCGGCTACTGATTCTAGTGGAGGGGTATATAACCCTGCGGGGCTGGATGCCAAGAAATTATCTGAATATAAGTCAAACAAAAACAGATTTAGTGATTATCAAGCTGATGGCGTTGAACACATAAGCGGTGATGATGTCTTAAAATTAGACCTATCATTACTAACCTTTGCCGCACTTGGTGGGGTAGTTAATGTAGATAACCAATCTGGCATTAAAGCAGAAATGATATTAGAAATGGCTAATGGGCCAGTAAGTGGCGACGCAGCGGAATTGTTGGAAAAACGCGGAGTTAAAATAATCCCAGACATCCTTGCAAATGCTGGTGGTGTAGTTGTAAGTTATTTTGAATGGATGCAAAATCTTAACGGTGAGAAGTGGTCACTGGATAGAGTTAATACTGAACTTAAAACATCTATGGTTGAGGCTACGGAAAATGTCTTTAACAAGTCAAAAATCGAGAATATAAGCTTCAAGGAAGCTGCAATATTAATAGCGGTAGCTAGACTGATTTCTACAAAATAAAAAGCTAAAACAATACTAGATAGACTTTAGGTGTTGTGTAGGACAATTAGTTATGTTCAGGCTAGTACGTCATAATATTAAAAAGAGGATAATTATGTATACAACCATGACTTCTAGCAGTTTAGCGTTTGTTCTAGAAGGCCTGGAACAAGTTATAGCTTTTAGAGCTAAGGTGTCTGTGGACCGAAAGGATATTATATCTATTAAGTGGTTTGATGAGTTTAGCGATTGGCCTAGTCTGCTTGTCCGTATGCCAGGGAGTTATTTACCTAGAAGAATTATGGCTGGCTCCTATTGGAACCGTGAAGGTTGGGATTTTGTCCTTGCTAAAAAGCCTAAAGGTCTTCGGCATCCAACATTGTATAACGTTGTGGTCATTGTGACTAAGAAGCCACGGTACAAAAGGATAATTATATGTATGGATAAAACAAAAGCTAACGATATTATGAGCTGGTGGGAGAATAAGTAGGCATTTTTTTTAAAAAGTTATTTTAAAATTAAGCTATAATAATAAACAATGGATAAGATGGATAAGAAAAATAATCCGATTACAAAGTTTCTGTGGGTAGACCTAGAGATGACTGGTTTGATACCGGATCAAGATATGATATTGGAAGTTGCAGTGGAGGTGACTGATGTTAATCTGGAGACTATTGACTCATACGAAGCACGCATCCAACATAATAAAAAACTTGTTTTAAAAAGAATGCAGGCCAATCCTTGGTGGAAGGATTACCCAGAAAATAGAGATGATTTTGTAAATAATTTATCCAAGGCAAAACCTCTCGAGGCAGTAGAGAAAGAATTAGTAGACTTTGTTAGCCATCATTTTAAAAAAGAGCCGGCAATACTCTCTGGTAACTCTATACATAGCGATAGAGCTTTTATAAAAAAATGGATGCCAGAGCTTGATTTACGACTACATTATAGAATGCTTGATGTTACGTCATGGAAAATAATTATGCAGAGTGTCTACGGTGTCGAATTCGAGAAACCATCAATACATAGAGCCTATGACGATATTCAAGCCAGTATTGCCGAGCTCCAGTACTATCTAGAATGGTTTAAACGGAATAAAGAGTGAATTTTAAAGAAGTAGAAGATTATATTTTAAGCCTTCCTAACTCTAGACTAGATTATCCTTTTGGTGAGGAAGTAGCAGTTTATAAAACTATCGTGGGTAAGGACGATAAGATGTTTGCATTGATACCAGAAGATCAATCTCCGGTTCGCCTTAGTTTAAAATGTGATCCACAACTCGCAATCCTGCTAAGAGAAAAGTATGAATCAGTTATGCCAGGGTATCATCTCAATAAGAAACATTGGAATACCGTTTTATTAACTGGTCAACTGATAGATGACGAGGTAAAACATCTAATTCTGCACAGCTATAATCTAGTTAAAGGTGTAGATTTGGCTATCCCTAAGTTTGATTGATTATTTTGCACCTTCAAAGATAAGAATATCCGTAGTAGCCTTATTTAGTAGTATTTTTTTATTATTTGTAGGGGAAGCCTGCAGGGCTTTTTGGAGACTAGATTTATACTTTTCTTGAAGGCTGTCTAGTTGTGTGATGAGGGTTCTATCAAAAGTGTTTGTTTCGCTGGCAGTCGTTAGGGCGGAATCTATTGTTTTATCCCGTTTTAATATAGCTCTTTTGGACGTTAATTTTGGTCCAAATTTAGCCAAGTAATCCTTAGAATTGGATAAATCACTAGCTACAAACGCCTCTAGAGTAGAAACCCGATTTCTAGTGTTGGAATCTTTAGCTGTCTTTAGACCAAGTTTGGAGATTCTAACAATTTCTGTTTGATAAGAAGCCACTGTTACAAGGTCTTGGTTGCTTTGTTTGCCCGATGATAGTAATAAATTACCAACTATTAGTACAAAAATAAGAATAACAGCAATAAATAGAACCATTACTATTCTTTTCTGCTTTGGGGTCTGCAAGAAGGGTAATCTAGATCTATGTGATGAAGGGTCAAGAATAAAATTGTAGGGGGCTTGGTCTTGGGGTTGCATAAGCATAATAATAACGCAGATAAGCCCTACTAACAACTGTTATTAAATCGCTGGAGCTTGCCAGAAGGCTAACTTTACTGGATACTACTAAGTAAATACGGAGTACTGGTATAAATGGATGTTGTTTTGGAAGTAAAAAGTAGATTAAACATCGAAGATGTAGTATCTGAATATGTCTTGCTTAAGCGTGCTGGACGTAATTTTAAGGGGTTAAGCCCTTTTACTAATGAAAAAACCCCGAGTTTTATAGTAAGCCCCGAAAAGCAAATATGGCACGATTTTAGTAGTGGCAAGGGTGGTGATGTAATAAGTTTTATAGAACAAGTCGAAGGGTTGGATTTTAAAGGTGCCTTAGATATATTGGCACGTAAAGCCGGCGTGGATCTTAGTGCCTACCAGGGCTCTAACGTAACGAGTGGGGCTTATAAAGAAAAGCTTTATAGCGCCGTAGATACCGCAGTAAGTTATTACCAGTTGCAACTTACAAAACATGAATCTCCTCTAAAATATGTCAGGAAACAACGCGGATACTCTAAGCAAATTCTTGTGGATTTTAGATTTGGCTACGCTCCAAAAAGCTCAGCGAATCTCTACCGGTATTTAGTAAAAAAAGGGTTTCAAGACGAAGATTTAATTACAGCTGGACTGTGTACAAAAAGAAGCGGTGAAATTGTAGATATGTTTAGAGAGCGGATTATGATACCTCTGAGTAATTCCCAAGGTAGGCCGGTAGGGTTTACGGCTCGTCAGTTAGTAGATGATAAAAATTATCCAAAATATATTAATACTCCAGCAACTATTTTGTATGATAAAGGTCGACAACTTTTTGGATTATCAATGGCAAAAGATGCTATCCGTAGGTCCGAGTATGTGGTGGTGGTGGAAGGTAACCTAGATGTTGTAGCCTCGCACCAGGCTGGTATCAAGCAAGTGGTGGCATCGGCAGGAACGGCTCTTACATCTTTTCATCTGAAGACGTTAAAGAGGTTTACGGGTGATGTCCGTTTGGCTTTTGACGATGATAGAGCTGGACAAGACGCTGCAGAGCGTACAATACCTTTAGCACAAAATTTAGGGATAGAATTAAGTTTTATAAAAATACCAACGGGGAAAGATCCAGACGAACTTATTAAAACGAGTGTCGAAGAGTGGCGTAAGACAGTTGAATCTCCAATATATATGGTTGATTGGCTAATTGATCGAGTTTCTGACTCTGTTAATTTGTCTACCGCACCAGGTAAGAGGCAATTTACTACTAAGATTTTTAGTACTATACACCAACTTAAAGACCAGGTTGAACAAGAGCATTATTTACGTGTTGTAGCAGATATGACAAAAACTAGTATAGAATCAATTAACAAAAAATTTGCTAATAAATCTTTAGTAAACTCAAGAAGGCTAAAGAGGGTTAATCTATCACAGCCTCTAGATAATACAGAAAATACCGAGCAACTTCTGAGAGAACAGCACTACCTATCAATATTATTAGCAGTTGTAGATTTACGTTCTAATATTAAAATATTGCCATCAGATTTATTCTCAGAACAGGCTAAAGATTTTATTACTAGGACTGAGGTTTTGAGAGAAGTGAAAAAAAGTGATGAATATGCTAAAATGTTAGCACTTCTATTTGAGGAAACCTATCAGCATACTGACCACAGCGAGCTTGTATATCAGATTAAGCAGCTTGAGCGCAGACTGATCGAATATTATTCACATAATAAAAAAACGATTATACTAAAAAAAATGGAAACAGCAGGTGAAATTGAAGAGCTACGTTTATTAAAACAAGTAAACGAAATAGAAAAGCTTAAAAAACGCGTATTATTATCTAATAAATTATGAATACAACGAAGAGGACTATGAAAGTGTTAAATAAGAAAACTAAAGTAACTAAAAGCACCGAAGGTGTTGAAGAAATAGTCTCTAAACTATTAGAAAAAGCTAAGAAAAAAGGTAAAATTGATCAAAAAGATATCCTAGCATTAATACCCGAAACGCCAGAAAATATCGAAGCGTTAGACGCACTTTATGAAGATTTAGCTGAAGCCAATATAATAATGACAGCTAAGGATGTTAGCGGTAAAACAGTTGGTGATGAGTGGGTAAAAGATTCTGACGATGATAAAGTAATAGCACCAAGTAAACCCTCCCGCTATCTAGACGATGTTGCTGATGATTCTGTTAGGTTATATTTACGTGAGATAGGGAAAATACCCCTATTAACAGCCGAAGAAGAGCTAGCTTTAGCTCAAAGAGTAGTATCTGGCGAAAAACGCGCAAAAGATAAAATGGCTGAAGCAAATATGCGTCTTGTTGTTAGCATTGCTAAACGCTATGTAGGGCGAGGTCTTGATCTGTTAGATCTTATCCAAGAAGGTAATACGGGCTTGCTACGTGCAGTAGAGAAATTTGATCCTGATAAAGGATTTAAATTTTCTACTTACGCAACTTGGTGGATTAGGCAGGCAATTACACGTGCAATTGCAGATCAGGCCAGGACTATCCGTATTCCTGTTCACATGGTAGAAACTATCAATAAATTATTGAGGACTCAACGCAGGTTAACGCAGGATTTAAACAGAGAACCGACTAATGAGGAAATTGCCGAGACTATGGAGCTAGATGTAGAAAAAGTTGAGCATATCATGAAGATAAAACAAGATATTAGTTCACTTGACGCAAGTGTACGTGATGATGAAGAGGATAGTGTTTTGGGCGATTTTATAGAGGATGAAGATACCGTAACGCCAGAAGAATCAGCAACTGGATCTTTATTAAAAACTCAAATTAAAGATTTGCTGGGGTCTTTAAGCGATAGAGAGCAAAAGATATTACGTCTAAGGTTTGGCCTAGAAGATGGTAAAAATCATACTTTGGAAGAAGTTGGGCAAGAGTTTAGTGTTACCAGAGAGAGAATTAGGCAAATTGAGGCTAAGGCTTTAGCTAAGCTTAAAAAACATAAAGATTCTAAAAAATTGATGGACTATTTGAAATAAGGTATAGGTTCTAATGAAGATAATTGGCATCTCAGGTACTAATGGTAGTGGTAAGGATAGCGTAGCGGAAATCTTAGTAGCAAAGCACGGTTTCTTTTTTGTTGGAGTTACAGAAATTTTACGTAAGGAGGCACGTAAAAGAGGGCTAGGAACAGAACGGCTTGTATTGAGGACTATAAGTGCAGAGTGGAGAAGAAAATATGGTTTAGGAGTACTAATGGACAAGGCTGTGGAACTATACAAACAAGAGGGAGGCGACAACAAATACAAAGGTTTAGTCATTGCAAGCTTACGTAACCCCGGAGAAGTAGATGAAATCCATAAATTAGCGGGCAGTATTATATGGGTTGACGCAAATCCTAAAATAAGGTATAATCGTATTTATTCCAGAAATAGAGCGGACGATAATAAGACTTTTGAGCAATTTATAAAAGAGGAGCAAGCTGAAATGCACTATAGTGGTGATAAAGCAACATTAAGCATGCAAAACGTTAAAAATAAGGCAGATATTATATTAATAAATGAGGGGTCAAAACTGTCAGATTTAGAGAAAACATTGAGAGAAAAAGTAACGAGTATATTATGATAGAACAAGAAAGTCTACCCAACATTTCTCCACCGATTGTGCCAGAGAGAGAGTTCCTTACTACAGAGGAAATACTAGGAATAACGCTTGAATATCCAGAATCTTATGATGTATTTGATAGTGCGTTGGAGGTTTTAGCACGTCCAGATATCGATCCAGAAATTAAGGAGGTAATTGTTGGTTTGGGTAAAGTAGCAGCTGATGCATTGCGCAGAACCTATATCGATGATATGACTGGCTTGCCGAATCGTACTGGCTTTGGTCTTAAATTTAATCAAGTTATTGGCGAAGTGTTGGAGCCTGGGGATCCAGCTTATCTGGCATACATGGACCTAGACAGATTTAAAGAGGTCAACGATACTCATGGTCATGACAAGGGTGACGAAGTCTTAAAAGCTATGGTAAATATACATTTACGTGAGGGAGAATTTTTAGCTCGTGTTGGCGGAGATGAATTTGTTGCAGTAGTACTTCCTAAGCATAATAGTATTCAGGATTCTGCAGATGGCACAAATGAATGGGTTCATAGAGAAAGACATTCTGAGGACGATATTATTGATGGTATTATAACTCGTTTACGAAACGAAATAGAAGCAATTGCTGGCGAAATAGAGGGGTGCGAAGGCGTATCCGTTAGTATCGGCTGTGTAAAGATAGAAACTTATTTATCGCCTGAAGATATATTGCGTTCTGCAGATGCCAGGATGCGTCGAGAAAAAGAGGATAGAGGAGCTTCTCGCTAGCGCATAGTAGCCGGACGTAGCCTCTATTTATAATAGACGGTAAGTCTGTTTTTTACCGTGGGGATTACGATAATGCCCAACCTTAGCACTAAAAAATAGCAGGATAAGTGAGTTTATAGAAAATAGTATATAATATTATTTATTAATAGAACTTTTGTGATATTTATACTTTGACGAAAGAAAATCTGGCTAAAGAGTTATACTGATATTAGGATGGCGGAGAAAAAGCGTAAGAAACTGGCAATCATTGATGGTAAATCTGTTTTTTATCGTGGTTACTATGCAATGCCTAATCTTTCTACTAAAGAGGGCACCCCAACCGGAGGTGTCTATGGATTTACAGCAATGTCTCTGGAGCTTATTAAACGCTTAAAACCTGACTATGTCTGTGTTGCATGGGATAAACCCAAAACTAATATCCGTAAACGTCTTAAAATTTTTCCAGACTATAAGGCTGGTCGCAAGCCACCACCAGCCGATTTTTATGAACAAATCCCAATATTACACGAGGTATTGAAAGCCCTAAACTGGCCTTTATATGAATTTGATGATTATGAAGCTGACGACATTATGCATACATTGGCTATTAAAGCCCATAAAAATGGTTTAGAAACAATGCTTATAACCTCTGATTTAGATGCTTTACAGAGCATAGATAAGCACACCCACCTTTATGCGCTAAAAAAGGGCCTGACCAATATTGAACGATTTGACCCAAAGGCGTTCGTTGAGAAATATGGTATTCGTGTTGATCAATTTTTAGACTCAAAGGCCCTGAAGGGTGATAGCTCCGATAACATACCTGGTGTTCCAGGTGTAGGCGAGAAGGGGGCCGCCAAATTATTACAGGAATATGAGACGCTTGATGGTGTCTATGAAAACTTGGCTTTAATTAAGCATACTCTTGCGAATAAACTGGAAGCTGGCAAGAAATCTGCCTATATGAGTAAAGAAGTAGCTCGATTATACGATGATGCTCCTGTTAATCTTGATCTTGAACAAATGGATATTAATAAACTAGATGTCGGCAAGCTTGCTAATATATTAAGAAAACTGGAGTTTAGCACTTTACTTAGAAATTTACCTGATGGTATGAAGGACAACGCCAAGTATTATCCAGATATATCAGCTAATCAAAAGATATATTTTGAGGATTTTAAAAAACCAAGGATAGTTATTATAAATAAAAAGAGTGATATAAAAAAAATTAAACTTAGTGGTGATGTTATCTTGAATACTCGTAGCAAGGGTAAACAAGGGAAAGATCCAACAGTTATTATACTCTCAGACCAGAAACACTGTTTTATTCTAGATTTACGTAAGTTTAAAATGGATATTGATATCAGTACTATACTCCCCAGTAAAGTTACCGGTTATAATCTTAAAGAAAGCTTTCATGTACTTTTAGAGTTAGGTTGCAATAACCTGCCGGCTGTTTCTCATGATTGTTTGGTGGGTGCGTTTATTCTAGACAGCCTAAGGCGAGATTTATCTCTAGAGACTCTTGCAAGATCAGATTTAGGCTACGAGTGCTCACTAAATAATCTGGACGATGACGAGTTCCTGGCAAAATCTGCAGAAATATGCACAGTTATTAGGGCGTTAAGCAACCTTCAAAACAAGAGAATGAGAGAATTAAAGGGGCTGATAAAAATTGCCGAAAAAGTAGATTGGCCAGTTATACCAGTGCTAACGCGTATCGAAAGATCCGGTATGAAGTTAGATATTCTATTTTTTAATAAATTGTCTGAACAGTTAGAAGATTTAATCAGTGATATTGAACAAACAATTTATGGATATGCAGACAGAGAATTTAATATCGCCAGCCCACTACAATTATCTGAGGTTTTATTTGAGGATTTAGTGTTGCCTACTACCAGCATTAAAAAAGGGAAATCTGGTTACTATTCTACAGCTTCTAAAACTTTAAAAAAATTGATTGACGTACACCCAATAGTTAAGAATATAGAAAAATTTAGAGAACTTTCTAAACTAAAAAGTACTTACGTTGATCCTCTACCAGTCATGGTAGACAAAAATAACAGGGTACACGGAACTCTTAATTTAACTATTGTTCAGACCGGCAGATTAAGCAGTGTTGACCCAAATTTACAGAATATTCCAGTCCGAACAGAGATAGGGAGAAAGATTAGAGAAGGTTTTATAGCAGAAAAAGGAAATGTGCTAATTAGTGCCGATTATAGCCAGTTTGAACTTAGAATTGCGGCGGCGATGAGTGGTGACCAGCAAATGATAGAATCTTTTAACCAAAATAGAGATATTCATACCGAGACTGCAGCCTTAATCCAAAATGTAAAAACGGACGAAGTTACAAAAGAGATGCGTTATGCGGCGAAGGCTGTCAATTTTGGTATTTTATACGGGCAGGGCGTACATGGGTTAAGTGAAGGGTCTGGTATATCTTATGCTGATGCAAAGTTCTTTATAGATAAATATTTTGAAGTCCGACCAAAGTTAAGAGATATGATCGAAGGATTTAAAAAAGACGCTAAAACCAAGGGGTATGTTGAAACTATTATAGGTCGTAGGAGATTAACGCCAGACGTCGGGTCTAGTGATTTTATGGTAAGAGAAGCTGCTCTTAGAGCTGCAATTAATATGCCAATTCAAGGGAGTGCTGCTGATTTTACAAAAATGGCTATGTCTAAATTGCAGCAGGAATTTGATAGTAAATGGGGTGTAGTAGATAGTAAATGGGATAAACCGCAGCAAATAATGCAGGTACATGACAGTATCATGGTTGAATGTTCAGAAAAAGATGCCGAAAAAATCGGGGGAATAATGAAGAAAGTCATGGAAAATATTAAACCTGATTTAGGTGTAAAACTAAAAGTAGATGTAACAATAGGTAAAAACTGGAGCGAGCTGTAGTGATTAAGGCGATAATTTTTGATTGTTTTGGGGTTGTCTATATAGATAATTTTGCTGAAGTTTATGAGTTTTTTGGGGGTAATTTAGCCAAAGACAAGGAGTTTCTTGAGGAAACTTTTTTCAACGCTAGTAAAGGAAACATAGATAGTGGTCTTGGAGTAATCTGCAAACATTTAGGTATTAAGGTAGACCATTGGCGCCAGAAACAAAAAGTTGTAATGGGATTCAATACCGAACTACTAGACTATATAAAAGAGATTAGGCCGTTGTATAAAGTCGGAATGCTTTCCAATATTGGTAAAAAGGGGCTTAGTTATAGCATGGACTATTCAGTATTAGAAGAGTACTTTGACGATATTGTTGAATCGGCTAAAATTGGCTTTGCCAAACCCGAAGCAAGAGCATATGAGATAGTAGCGGATAGGCTAGGGGTCAGGCTAGACGAGTGCCTATTTATTGATGATAGGCAACCGTATATAACAGGTGCAATACACGTAGGGATGAAAACAATCCTCTACACAGATTTTAAAAGTTTTCGAAATAATTTAGAAAAAATACTCAATAAAGACAATGAAGAGAATTAATATAATTGGGGCTCCAGGGGCTGGTAAGACTTATTTAGCCAGAGAGTTAGCCAAGAAGCATAACTTGCCGATTGTGCATATGGATTTTTTGGCTCATACAGACCGGTATAATCCACTTTTTGACAAGCCGGCTTTTAACGCAAAAATTTTATCGGAATGTAAGAAGGATAGATGGATTATGGAGGGAGTCTATAAGTCAACGTTGGGTATGCGTATACCGCGTGCAGATTTAACAATACACCTAGATTATCCAAGAAGAATTTATATATATAGGGTTTTGAAACGTAGAGTTCAATATAGGGACAAAAGGCGTGAAGAAATGCCAGAAAACTGGCAAGAGAAGATAAATTGGGATTTTTTCAAATATGTCTTGAAATTTAATAAACTACAAAAACCAGCAATCGAAACAGAACTAGCAAAATACAAAAATGCTAAAATAGAAATAGTTAGAAATCCTAAAGAACTAAAGAAATTAATTAGTGTGATTGGTAAAGGGTCTGTTGTATGAAAAGTGTGAGGCTATATAATAAAGTGGAAATCCCAGCGGTTGGTTTTGGGCTATGGAAGAATGTGATACCTGGTGTGGTCAACAAATCTGTTAAAACTGCTCTTGGGGCGGGCTATACTCATTTTGACAGTGCACAGATATACTTTAATGAACGATTTTTAAGAAATGCCTTACAAAAAGCTGACGTGGATAGAAAAGACGTATTCATAACGACTAAAATATGGAATAGCAATCAACCCGATGGGAAATTTCAAAAAAGTTTGGAAAAATCGCTTAAAAAGTTAGATACGGATTATGTAGATTTGCTTTTATTGCATTTTCCAGTTACAAAAACTCGTCAACAGGCCTGGAAATTAATGGAGACAGCCTATAAAGAGGGCAAGGCTAAATCTATCGGTGTTAGCAATTATACTATTAGTCATCTAGAAGAACTGATGAACGAGTCTAGCGTTAAGCCAATGGTAAATCAAGTAGAGTTGCATGTATTTTTGCAGCAGAGAAGAACGATATCGTCGTTGAAGCATATTCGCCACTAGCACACGGAAAAGGTCTAGATAATCAAGTTTTGATCGAAATCGCTAAAAAGCATTGTAAAACTAGTGCGCAAGTTATGATTAGGTGGTGCATTGAGGCGGGATCCATACCTCTTCCAAAATCTACGCACAAGGAACGAATAAAACAGAATATTGATGTCTTTGATTTCAGACTAGATAAGTCAGACATCGAGAAGATAAAAGGTAAGATAAAAGGTTTAGACAAAAACTTAAGAACCTGCTGGAATCCTACAGATGTGGAATAAAATACTAAATAGATTAATCTAATATCTAAAGGAGAGGACAATAAATGAAGAAGTTTTATGTAGGTGTTAAGGGTATTACAAAGAAGATCGGGGATATTTGGTGCTGAAAGCTACAAAGGGGCATTGGGATATTCCCGGAGGTCGTATAAACGGTAATGAAGATTTTAAAGTTACGCTTAACAGGGAGCTTTCAGAAGAACTACCAGGGATTGAAGTTAGCGGAATTAATGATTTTCTAGGGGCATATAGGTTGCCCAAAGATATTAACGAAGATATAAGCCTGGTATTATTGTATCCTTAGTTGACGCAAAATTACCTAAAAAAATTGCTTTAAGCCACGAACACACCAGGTTCATATGGATTAACAGGTTAGAAGACATACCAGAGGGCTTAAATCCAGAGGTTAAAAGGATTCTATACAAACTAATAAAATAGTTTTGCTTTATAACCTAAAGCGTGATATAATAATTGAGTTATGGAGTTTACGTCGAGATTACGTTGGTTAGTATTAATCACAATAATGTTTATATCTCTGATTCTAGTTGGTTGGGGGTTGTTTTCTATAGCTAATAGTCTTTTTAAAAGTGCCGCAGGTGGAAACACTGTACAACAGACTAGTCCGTATGATGTTAGTTCTACTTTAACGGCCAAATTAACTGTAGAGGGCCCGGTTATTGCGGCTAGTGAACAGAGGTCATACGTAATTGAGGTTAGTGCCGGAGTGGTTAGTATGAAAGTATATAAAAATTATGGGTCAGTACTACTTAAAGAGAAAAGTTATCAAAATAATAAAGAATCCTATAGCACTTTCTTGAGCGCACTTAATTATCTTAAAATCACAAGTAAACGAAAGAGTACTGCTGTAGAAAGCAATGGAACTTCAAGGGGCGTTTGTCCTAGCGGAAAAAGATATATCGTAGAACTGGATAGGGAGATTAATAGATGGTCTACCTCCTGTAGTGTTAAGCAAGGAAATCTGGATGCTCCTATGATTCGTATAAGATCATTATTCAAGAAACAAATCCCAGATTTTAGCAAGTTATTAAAAGGCGTAAACTTATAAAATTACCCAAGATATTCGTAGTTTCTGGCTATTACCGCAACGGTTATTCCTGTAAACTGTAAGTTAATGAATAGAGCTATTATATTCGATTTATTTGGTGTGATTTATCCGAGTACTTTCTGGGTTCTAGCAGACAATCATATACCAAATATGACGGTAGAAGAGCATAATCAGCTAGGTAATATAATAATGCAATCTGACTTAGGGAATTTAAATCAAAGGGACTTTTGGGAAATGTCTGCACGAGCTTTTGGTGTTACTTATGAAGATTTAATATTAGAGAAAAATTCTCTTGGCGAAGCCGATGAAAAATTACTCGAGTACATAAAAGATTTAAAAAAAAGAGGACTGAAAATTGGTTTACTATCTAATGTTGGACATGGTTTTGTGGATAAAATTATAAAAAAATCACGTCAGAAGAAGTTCTTTGATAGCATGATTTTAAGTGGCGAGGTAGGTTTTCTAAAACCGTCCAGAGAGATTTATAAATTAAGCATTCAAAGCCTAGGTCTTCCTGCCAACAGATGCCTATTTTTTGACGATAGCGAGCGAAACGTGCTGGCTGCTCGAGAAATGGGTATGCATTCTGAGATTTACACAGGAGTACATCAAAGCCAAATAGATATAGAAAATTTTTTACTACTATCCGATACGGATATATAATTTTTCACTAATATTACACTTAATCTGTATTTTTGGTATCTCCATCTGCAAAGTTGAAGCTAATGAAGCGTTAGGTACCGTTATTGAATAGCCCCCATTGGTTACAGATACTTTTATTTTTTGATTATGATTGGTGTAAACATAATCTTTTAGAGCCTGCAATTGCGGTGGTACACCAGTATTATTATCCGTGAGAATATTCTTTATAGAGTCCATAGCTTTATTATACCTTGTTGGCGAACAATAAAAATATAGTATAAAATACAAAAGTATGACTACAGCTACTAAATTAACAGAACATCATGATTTACCTGGTGGAGAACAGGTTAGGGGTGTAGTTGATACAGACCAGGGTACAATACCCTATATCCTAGATGTACCCTATAGTCCTGTTACGGATAAAGTAGTAGTAGTAGAAACTGGATTAGGTGCTGGTCCGTCATCACTAGACACCGCTAGTGCTAGGTTTACGGAAGCAGGGCAGGGAGTTTTACGGGTATATCACAAGCACAGAGGGATACAACGTCCCTTTATAAATAATGCCCGTGAAATAATAGATACAGTTCACGCTGTAGTGGACGAACAACCATTAGACCTGGTTGGTTTATCTAGAGGCTCAGTGAACCATTTTAGAGTTGCAGATCAAATTGCCCCCCAGGTAGACACATTGACTGCTGTGGCTCCAGCATTGCTGTCTCCTTTAGAACTTAAAAGAGTAGTAAATTTTCCGATAGAGTTTGCTAGGGAAGCTATACGTAATCCAAAAAATCTTGGTTCTATTGCCGTGGGCAGTCTTATCGCTGTTGTCGAGAGATTAGATGTGACTGTTGCGGAAGCTCTTATACTAATTCGTGGGCTAGCCGTAACAGCATCCATCGAGAGAGCTAAGCAACTTAGAGATAACTACCCTCATATTTCGATGCATTTAATAGCATTAAAAAATGATGGATTTTATAGCCCCAAAGGGCTAGAAGAAGCAGCTAGAGCGATAGGTTTTAATACCTATAGTTTATTCTCTAATGGTACGGCGGGGCACTGCGCACTTGCCTATAATCCGCATATTGTCGACCAAATAATGAGGAATAATAAGGTGATAGCATCCTAATAACTAAGATATAATGAGTACATGCCAGAATTGCCAGAAGTTGAAACTGTTAAACTGGGTCTAAAGAGATTAATCCTAGGTAGACGAATATCTAATCTTAAAAATGATTTTGTTAGGTCTTTCCCGAATGATAAAAACTCTGTATCTAACTTTTTGATAGGTTCCGAGGTGACTGATGTTCGTAGAAGAGGTAAGGTTATCTTTATAGATTTATCTACTAAATATACTTTGATGATCCATTTACGCATGACTGGACAATTGGTTTTTGTTGATTCAAACGATGCTAGATTTGGCGCTGGTCACCCTAGTAAGTCTCTGATAAATAAGCTTCCGGATAAGTCTACTAGAGTAAGTATAACTTTTTCTGATAAATCGCATCTGTATTTTAATGATCAAAGAAAATTTGGTTGGATGAAATTACTCTCCTCAAAAACTATTAAAGATGATAAGTTTATATCCAAATTAGGTCCGGAACCATTAAAAAAAAGTTTTACTCTAAAACTTTTTCAAGCACAATTATCTAGGAGGTCGGAGAGTATCATAAAAGCTACTTTGTTGGATCAAACTGTCATAGCTGGTATAGGTAATATTTACGCAGATGAAAGTTTGTGGATGGCAGAAGTTCACCCCTCTACTAAAGTGAAAAACCTTACAGAAGAAAAGATAAAAACTCTACGGCGCGCCATCGTAGCTGTACTGAATGCCTCACTCCAAGCCGGAGGAAGCACCGATAAAAATTATGTTAATGCAAGGGGGGAGAAAGGCGGTTATTTAGCCATTGCTCATGTTTTCCGCAGAGAAGGCCGGCCTTGTTTTAGGTGTGGTAATGTCATAGTTAAGATTAGGGTTGCAGGCAGAGGTACACATATTTGCAGTAATTGCCAAGTCAAATGAATAAAATAGTTATTCAATATATAATATAAATTACCTCTGTAATCTTTATAAAAAGAATGATAATATAGAAGATATTATGATTAGAGTTTTGTTGGGTGGAAACAGCTATCTCAAGCAATTAGAACTTACGAATATAGTTAAATCGTTCGTAGATAAGTACACTGACAATATAGAGAGATTCGACGCTTCTGAATTAGACAATCTAGACACTATAATTAATGCCGTCAGAAGCGTATCATTTCTAGATTCTAAAAAATTAGTAATAATAAAGAATTTTTGTAGTTTTAGAGCACTTTTAGAAAATATCGAGAGTTTCATACAGGCTGTTGCAGAGTCTACGGAGCTTATTTTAATTGATGAAAAGATAGATAAAAGGAGCAAGGCTTACAGATATCTGACGGATAACACCGACATTAGTTACTATAATCAACTGGAGAGTAATAATCTTATTAAATGGGTAGGTAGTCAGGCAAAAACACAGCGGGCAGATATAAACTTTTCAAATGCTAAATATTTAGTAGAACTTTTAGGACCAAATCAGCAATTAATAAAAAACGAATTGGACAAACTAATACTGAGCGGAAGTGCTATAAATAAGCAGTTGATAGACGAAATGGTTGAGCCAAGGGCTCAAAGTAGGATTTTTGATCTGCTGGAGGCTCTTTTTAGAGGGGATTCTAAAAAAGCATGGGAACTATATCTTGATCAAAGAGCACAAGGAGAAGAACCACAGAAGATAATTGCTATGATAACCTGGCAGTTACAACAGTTAGTACTTGCGGTGTTCGCAAAAAATAAAACTACTGCCACGCTTATTAAAGCTGGCGTATCCCCGTATACTGCAAGAAAGAGTTTAGAGATGTCTCATTCTATCAGTAAAGATGATCTTAAAAATTTTATTAAAGATCTGGCAGAATTAGACCTGCAGTCTAAAACCAAAGCCGATGTTGGAGCGACTATGGAAGTTTACTTCTCAGGTGTTGCTCTAAGCAGAATGTAGGAAACTATTTTTTAGCTATAGTCTTTCTTACTTTTGAAGTGGTCTCTTTTGCCGTTGTAGCTTTCTTTCTTTTTGCGGTTTTTGTTTTCAGCGTGGTCTTCTTGGCCTTAGACGGAAGCTTCTTGCTACCAGTTTTGGTAGTTCTCGCAATTCTTGACACCTCATTGAGTTGTTTTTTCTTGCGTGCAGCCTTGTTTTTAGTGATAACGTGTTTTTTCACAGCAGTATCTAGTGCGCTAAAAACTCTACTTTGTGCATTGGCGGTATCTTTCCTGTTGGTTAGAGCTTCGTGAAAAGCTTTGATGCTATCGCGCAAGATACGCCTGGTCTTGGCATTTTGAATACTAGCTTTCTGTGTACTACGGACCCGCTTCTTGGCTGATTTAATAATCGGCATATAGGTAGTTTACTCCTGTATGTTAGTAAAGTTTATATAAATAATCCATGAAACTATAACTGAAAAGTCAATAATTGTAAATACTCTTGTTGAAAACTATGGACTTTTTATGGTGCTTATGGTATCATTCAACAGAATAAATTAAAACAAATAAACTAAAAAACATGGATCAGCAAAGACAACAAGTTTTAGAACAGATAAAAAGAGCGAGCAATGTATTAATTACAGTTAGTACCAACCCTACGGTAGATGAGTTAGCTGCTTCTATCGGCCTAACAATTGCACTTAATAAAATGGATAAACACGCTGTAACGGTTTTTAGTGGCAGTGTTCCGTCTACCATAGAATTTCTACAACCAGATAAAACCATTGAAACTACTACAGATTCTCTGCGTGATTTTATAATAGCATTAGATAAATCTAAAGCTGATAAACTGCGCTATAAGGTAGAAAAAGATGTAGTAAGGATATTTATTACACCCTATAGGACAACTATTACGGATAAAGATTTACAATTCAGCCAAGGCGAATTTAATATAGACGTTATTGTGGCTTTAGGTGTGACTAAGAGGGAAGATTTAGATAAGGCAATTACAGCACATGGTCGAATATTACACAATGCTACCGTTATAGCAGTAACTAAGAGAGAGACAGTAAGTGATGTAGGATCAATAAATTGGCAAGATAAACAGGCTAGTAGTCTATGTGAAATGATAGCAGGACTAACTTCTGACATTCAGCCAGATGCAATAGACGGACAAATGGCGACAGCCTTATTAACAGGTATAATCGCAGAAACGGATAGGTTCAAAAACGACAAAACAACACCTAACGCACTCGCATTAAGTTCTAAACTAATGGCATCTGGTGCTAATCAGCAACTGATTGCGGAGAAACTAGATGAGTCAATAGACTTACCAAGACCACTAAATAGCGAGAAACAACGGAACAGTGATACTGAACATGACGGAGAGCTAGATATTCAGCATGACAGTACAGAAGTTGATAAGATTCATATAGATGATAATGGAA
>QIKK01000006.1 GCA_003231925.1 Candidatus Saccharimonadota bacterium | reverse complement strand
AATCTACCTCAGAAAATAGAAGAAACACTAAAGCAAGAACAGAAAATTAAAAAATTAGCAGAAAAATACAGCAAATACTCGGATTTTCTATACATTGGCAGACGTTACAATTTCCCTGTTGCACTAGAAGGAGCCCTTAAACTTAAAGAAATTAGCTACATCCATGCCGAGGGATTTGCCGCTGGAGAAATGAAGCACGGACCCCTCGCATTAATTGATAAAGATTTTCCAACATTTGCTATCGCACCAACCAATAGTATTAGCGAGAAGCTTTATTCAAACATGCAGGAAATACACACTCGTGGCGGTAAAATCATTGCGCTTGTCGATAATAAATCTTCAAATGCCTCAAAACTTGCCGATGATATTATCTTAGTTCCTAAAGTAGCAGAACAACTCCAACCACTAATTTGCGCGATACCAAGTTTTTTGTTTGCCTACTACGTGGCAAAAAAACTTGGTCGAGATATCGACAAGCCACGCAACCTAGCAAAATCTGTCACGGTTGAATAATTTCTATCAATAGAGGTGTACTGGCGTTAAAAGGATATTTTTCGCTATTTGACTGGCGTTAAAAGGATATGTATACTGTAATCCATGTTTATAGTGCGTAGTATTCAACCAAAAATATTTAAAGTCCTAGACCAAGGTTTAGTAACTATAGTCTATGGTGCAAGACAAGTTGGCAAAACCACACTTGCAAAACAAGTTGCAAAAAGCTATAAAAATTCTATATACCTAAACTGTGATGACCCGATTGTAGTATCTAGCTTAACTGAAAAATCAGCCCTAGAGCTTAAGTCCTATATTGGTAACCCCGATCTAGTTATTATTGATGAAGCTCAGCGAGTAAATAATATTGGCCTTACTCTAAAACTACTACACGATAGCTACCCAGAAATTCCTATATTGGTAACAGGTTCCTCCAGCCTTGACCTTGCCAACAAAGTTACAGAGCCTTTAACGGGCAGGAGTGTTGAAATAATTCTATATCCGCTCAGCGTTAACGAAGTATCAAAATCAAATGCAGAAATTCAGACTAATTCTAATATCCTGCTTAATAGGGGGGGCTACCCTGGTATGTGGAAATTACCATCTCACGAAGCTCATGAACGACTTAGCAATATTGCGAATAACTACGTATACCGCGATGCATTTTCTCCTAATGTAATCTATGATCAAACTATTATCAATAACCTTCTCCGGTTCCTAGCTTACCAAATAGGTCATGAAGTAAACTATTCAGAGCTTGCTACCAAACTTTCTATTAGTAAAGATACCGTACAGCGTTATGTTGATTTGCTAGAAAAAGCCTTCATCATATTCAGACGTAACCAATACCGACGCAACCAGCGTGCAGAAATAGGTAGACTCCGTAAAGTCTTCTTCTACGACCTTGGTATCCGTAATGCAATTGTTGATAATTTCAAACCAGCTAACCTGAGAGATGACATGGGTGCTCTATGGGAAAACTTCTGCATAATTGAGAGGCTTAAGTACCTACAAACTACTAACAAAAGGGTCAGTTCGTTTTATTGGAGAAATGCAGATGGACGAGAAATTGACATGATAGAAGAAGAAAATGATAGCTTACGTGCTTACGAATGCAAATTTAGCAACAAGAAAGTCACAAAGATTCCTGTTGCTTATGAGCGAGCATACCCAAACAGCAGTTACGATACTGTAAATCCGTCAACTTTCGCCGACAAATTACTCTAGTCTTTTAAACCACGCAACCTAGCAAAATCTGTCACAGTTGAATAAAGTCTACAGGTTAAATTTTGACTTGAGGGTGCCCTTCACGCGTTCAAGGTCATCACTGTTTAAACAACCTATTTGCTTTAAAATAATGCTTTCCGCAATAGTCGTTATTTTGTGAACTTGAGTCGACGATTCCGTCACAAGTCCAGTCGTTTTCAGATCTTTTAGTAAAATCTCTGTTGTATCATCAACTAACTTAGAGGTGATTGGAATTACCGTTGTTAAGCCGTGTTTACCATAGGGTTTGGACATGACAATCACTGGTCTTATTTTTTGTTTAGATGATTCAATAAACGGGAATGAAACTAGGTGGATACCATACAGCTCTACCCTAGACATTGTCGTACAGATCCTCTGCACAGTCAGCTAAATAATCATGCCCAACGGCGTAGGCTGCCATCTTATGTAGTTCTTGTACGCTCTCGCCATTATTATCTGTAGTGTTTTTAGTAACAATCAAAGACAACCCTACCTTTAATAATTCAGCATCTGAGAGTGCTGGATACTTTTTTCGGGCAATTTCAAGAGCATTGTTGACATCTTCATTGACTGATAATCTTATAGCTTTTGTTGTACTCATAGTGCAATTATACACCATTTAGTGTTAAAATACAACAATTATTGTCATGCAATGGATGAAACGACCCAAAAGTAAGCTTTTAGGGTCTGGCCATAATCCAATTATTATAACTTTGTTAATAGCCGTGTATCTGATATCAAGGTACTTAAAAAAACGCTTGATGCTGGCAAAAAACCCTTTCTTGAAATATAGATTATTTCTTATGACCCAATGCCTGATTTATTCGTGTAGAAGAGTCCCGCTTCACTACATCGTGACTACCAACACCAAAAACCATTTTTATGTTTAGTTCTTTACAAACGTCAGTTTCTGGAATTGTTCTTTCACCGTTTCTATCGCCACCATTAGCAAATATTATTTCATCATCAGGGTAAGTATTACGAATTTGTTTAAGGGTATCAATAACTGGTGGACCTTCATCAACAGAAATAACAACTTCATGCACATATTTCAAAGCATTCATTAAACGGGCTCTATTATCCTCATTTAAAATCACCTTACCCTTTTTTAAAACTTGCTGTTTGTCATTATTAACAATAACTATTAGGTGCTCCCCCAATTCTCCAGCATCTTCTATCATGTCCAAATGCCCACCATGTAGTGGGTTAAAATAACCACTTACAATCACTATTTTCATCCTGTAGTAGATCCTTGATGTTCAAAATTTATGAAGTAGCATCTTAACATTCTTTTGATAGTTTGATTACCCTGTGTAGTCTTCAAATATTTCTCTCTTCTATTTACGTCGTCATGTTCAGTATACGCTTCGTAGAATATAAGTTTCCACGGTTTGTAAGCTTTAGTAGATAAATTTTGTCCGGCATTATGTTCTTTAACCCTTCGTTTTAAATCAGATGTCTGGCCAATGTATAACCTGCCATTTTTTTGAGACTGAAGTATATATACATAGAACATAATGTTATCAAGGACTCACTACGGGATTCATGATACGTTTACTATCCCTTCCACCGCATAAGCGGTATCTTCCCAGTTTCTTACAGCAATACAGTCAATACCCATTTCCTCAACAGCATAATCATTACCACCAGGAATAATCTTGTCCCCAAAATATAATATATCTTCCATTTTTAAATCTGTAATTTCCATTAACTTCCTCATGCCATAGGCTTTATCAATCCCAGGGAGTGTAACGTCAATTGACGTTGCACCAGCTGCTCGTACACTAAACTCCGGAATTTTAGGAGCAATCAAATATTTTCTTGGTGTTCTCAGGGTCCCATTCCTCTTTAATCTTCACTCCTTCGTTACCTAATTCAGCGACAATTTCTTGTCCTAATGTAGATAGAGTAATTTGGCTATCTCTATCCTCAATAAAATTACCGTAAGGTTTGTCTGGTCGATATCCTGATTCATCAAACCCCTCGTTAATAGCTTTAATAATTTTTTTCTTCTGACTAGGTGTAAAATCCTCAGCATACTGTTGTACCCACTCACTATTTGCAAATTTGTAGTATCTGGTTCCACTTGTTGGCATTAGGTGTAGCTTTTTCAATCTGTTGTGGTCTTTTGTAATCTGAGTTAGAAATTGACGTTGAAATAGTTCATACTTCCCCCCCGATATAACACAAACTTGGTACTCTTCTAACAATCTATCCAATAGATTAACCATTCTGGGGTTAAAATGAGATTTACTTGGTGCCAAGGTCCCATCTAGATCAAAGGCTATGAGCTTTTTCAAAATATATATACTCCTATTTTATTCATCCCTATTCTACCAGATTTGCTATAATTACTCTTATGAGAATATTAGTAACTGGTGGAGCGGGATTTATTGGATCTAATTTTGTACATTTGATTAGAAAAGAGCGACCAAATTGGCAAATAACTGTTATAGACAAAATGAGCTACGCTGGCAATATGGCTAGTTTAGACGGTGTAATAGACGATATTGAATTTGTAAAAGGCGATATCTGTGATGAGATTTTAATAGATAAGTTAGTAGCTAATTGTGATGTTGTTGTCCATTTTGCAGCAGAATCACATAATGATAACTCTCTAAATAACCCTTGGCCTTTTGTAGAGAGCAACTTGATTGGAACATACAGAATTTTAGAAGCAGTGCGCAAACACGGTAAAAAGCTACATCACATTTCAACAGATGAGGTTTATGGTGATTTAGAGCTTGATGACCCAAATAAGTTCAGTGAAGAAACCCGTTACAACCCATCAAGCCCCTACTCTAGCACTAAGGCTGGTTCAGATATGTTAGTTAGGGCGTGGGTAAGAAGTTTTGGTATTCACGCCACAATTTCTAATTGTTCTAACAATTACGGCCCTCATCAACATGTAGAGAAGTTTATTCCTCGCCAAATCACTGAAATTTTAGAAAATAGACGACCAAAGCTTTATGGCTCTGGTGAAAATGTCCGTGACTGGATACATGTCGACGATCATAACTCTGCAGTCTTAAAAATTATTGAAGAAGGTCTTAACGGTGAAACATACCTAATCGGCGCAAATGGTGAAAAAGATAATAAATCCGTAATAGAGTTAATTCTTTCAGGTATGGGCAAAAAACCTGGCGACTACGATCACGTTACAGACCGACCAGGCCATGACATGCGTTATGCTATTGATAGCTCAAAACTCATTAGTAAGCTTGGCTGGAAACCAAAATATACAAATTTCAAAGAAGGGCTAAAAGCTACAATCAAATGGTACATAGATAACCAAGATTGGTGGAAACCGCTAAAAGCCGAAACTGAACAAAAGTACAGAAAGACAGGTCAATAATGGCAGATATTAAATCAGACATTAAACAAACAGGAGCAAGAAAAGTCCATAAAACCAGATTTAAAGGTATGCTCTTATTTGATTTAAATATATTTGAAGATAAGCGCGGTGTGTTCACTGAAGTTTGGCAAACCGAAGCAATGCAAGATCTTGGATTACCAGAAGTAAATCCAAAACAACTTGGCATTTCTCTTTCAAGAAAGGGCACAATACGTGCTATTCATGCTGAACCTTATGACAAAATTATAAGTCCGCTAACAGGTAGGATATTCGTCGCT
The DNA here is from genome assembly GCA_003231925.1 of Candidatus Saccharimonadota bacterium. Classification (GTDB taxonomy): domain Bacteria; phylum Patescibacteriota; class Saccharimonadia; order Saccharimonadales; family SZUA-47; genus SZUA-47. The sequence continues at coordinate 14,016 of QIKK01000006.1, read as the reverse complement.
ATGGTTGATTTACGCCAAAATTCAGATACTTTTGGGCAAGTAGACACCTTTGAGATAGATAAAACTCAAATGCTGTTCATTCCAAACGGTGTCGGTAATGCCTTCCAGGCAATATCAGACGAGGATGTACTCTATTGCTACTGTACTGCAGGGGTTTGGAGTGCAGATAAAGCCTATTCTGGACAATATATCGCCGTAAACTACGCCGACCCTGACCTTGCAATACAGTGGCCCATTACAGGAGATAGGCAAATCGTGTCACTTAAAGATAAAGCCAATAAATCTATGCGAGAATTATTCCCGGGTCGCTATGAGTAACAATATTTTCATAAAAATTCTTTCACTTGAGCTAGTTTCGATGCGATTCCGAGTAACAGAACAAACTGTACGTGGGGTACTGTGAAGTGAGCAACGCAGGAAATCAAGTCGAAAATAGCCAAGAAGACAACAGTGTATCAAGTACATTTGATAGCAGGTTGTCTGGTGAAAGGATTTTTATCGTTGGGGCCAACGGCCAGCTAGGAACCGCTCTAAGAAATAAATATCCAAAAGCGCAGTATGCAGACGTTAATGAACTTGACATTACAGATAAGACTTCTGTAGAGCAATTTGATTGGTCCAACATAGATATTCTTATTAATGCCGCTGCATATACAGATGTAGATGGCGCAGAAACACCAGAGGGGCTGGTTAAAGCTTGGAGTGTCAATGCTGATGCAGTAGCTAATTTAGTAGCGGTGACAGCCCGCTTTGGTATGACATTGGTGCATATTTCAACCGATTATGTCTTTGACGGTACAATGGATAATCACAAAGAGGATGAACCTTTTTCCCCCCTGTCAGTTTATGGTGCAAGTAAGGCTGCAGGTGACATAATAGTATCGCTAGCTCCAAAATTCTACATACTCAGAACTAGCTGGGTGATTGGAGAAGGCAACAACTTTGTACGGACAATGGTAGAACTGGCCAAAAAAGGCATCTCTCCTACGGTGGTCCATGACCAAATTGGGCGCCTAACCTTCACATCAGAACTAGTTCGAGCTATAGACCACCTAATCAAGTATCAGATAACAGGGAGCAGGGAGCAGAAAAATAACGGTCTGCAAAGTGAAAAAGTAACGAAACATGGAAAATGGAAAATGGAAAATGTACACCCTTACGGCACCTACAATGTAACCAACAGCGGGCCATCAATAAGTTGGGCAGATATCACACGTAAAATATTCAAAATCCTTAAAAAAGATGATTTATCTGTAACCAACACAACAACTGCAGAATACTTCGCTGGTAAGACTAATATAGCTCCCCGCCCCCTACAAAGCACTCTAAACTTAGATAAAATCCACTCAACAGGCTTCAAAAGCACAAACTGGCAAGATGAGTTGCTACAATATATACAGAAAGAAATAACAGGTAACAAATGACATATTACAGAAATTCTGCAGATGGCAGATAGCAAACCTAACAGTCAAGAACTTGAAAGACGGATGCTTATGTTTGCGGCCGGTGTAATAAAGAAATTAGATATCACAAAGGGTTTATCCCCTCGTATTGCTGACCAATTGACTAGGTCGTCGTCTAGCATCGGAGCCAACTATGCTGAAGCGAATAACGCTAGCTCAAAATTAGATTTTAGAAATAAGATATTCATCTCTAAAAAAGAAGCGGCCGAAACTAGATATTGGATAGATTTAGTTATAGAATTAACAGGAAATGAAAGCTGGAAAGCCAATAGACAAGAAGCTCATGAGCTTTTAATGATCCTGCAAGCTATAATAAATACTTTAAAGGAGCCAAATAAAAAATGACAACTAGTGTATCACTACATCACACAACGTCTAATATCTGTCAAATGATAAATGATAAATTTCTGAATTCTGCAAAATGCTCTCTGAAAAATGTTCTTATCTGCTATCTGAAAAATGCTAAATTTCTGCTATCTGAAAACTGCTATCTGAAAAATGGAGCCCACACATGCGTGGCATAATTCTAGCGGGCGGATCCGGAACCCGTCTTTATCCAATAACTAAAGGCATATCCAAACAACTAATCCCTATATACGACAAGCCGATGATTTACTACCCCATAAGTACACTAATGGAGGCAGGTATTAAAGACATTTTGATAATTACCACCCCGCACGAACAAAATCAGTTTAAACGATTGCTTGGAAATGGCTCGGACTGGGGAATTAAATTATCTTACAAAGCACAGCCATCACCTGATGGGTTAGCACAAGCCTTTGTTATAGGTGAGGAATTTATTGGTAATGATAAAGTAGCACTAATACTAGGAGATAATATCTTTTATGGCAATGGGTTTGGGGATAAACTTAAACATTGCACAGACCCTCAGGGGGGGACAATTTTTGCATACCAGGTGTCTGATCCTGGGCGTTATGGTGTAGTAGATTTCAATGATAAAATGCAAGCGAAATCAATAGAAGAAAAGCCAAAAAAGCCAAAATCTAACTATGCAGTAGTCGGTCTATATTTTTATGATAATGACGTGATACAAATTGCTAAAAATATAAAACCTAGCAAGCGTGGTGAACTAGAGATTACTTCAGTAAATAAAGAATATTTAAAACAAGAAAAATTAAATGTATCAATTATGAAAAAAGGTTCAGCATGGTTAGACACAGGTACATTTGAATCTATGAATGAAGCTTCTGAATATGTCCGGGTTGTAGAAAAACGTACTGGCTTAAAGATAGGCTGTCCTGAAAAAGTAGCCTATGACCAAGGTTTTATAACAAAAAACCAATTAAAGGAATTAGCCAAACCTCTTATGAAATCTGGCTATGGAAATAACTTCGGAGAAAACACATGAGTAAATTACGTGTAGCTTTTATAATACCTGCTTATAATGAAGAATCAGTAATTGCAAACGTAATCAATGATCTAAGACGAGGTTTACGAACGGTAAAATATAATTTTGAAATAGTTGTTGTTAACGATGGCTCAAGAGACGACACAGAAGCTGTATCAAAAAAAGCAGGTGCAAAAGTAATATCTCATATCCTTAATTCTGGTAGTGGTGGAGCAACTGCTACCGGTCTTAGTTATGCTCAGCAGAATCATTTTGATTTTGCGGCGACATTAGATGCTGATGGTCAACATACAACTGAAGATGTTAAAAAAGGTATAAACATAATGCTAAAAGAAGAAGTTGATTTATTGATCGGTAGTCGGCTACTTGACTCAAAAGGAATGTCAAAAGTAAAAATTCTTGGCAATAGGGGTCTTACGATTATTACGTTTTTACTTTTTGGAGTAAGCGTAACAGATTCTCAATCAGGCTTGCGTATATTTTCTAAACGATCTCTCAATGAACTTAAGTGGAGAACCAGTGGCTTTGAATTCTGCTCAGAGATGCTTTGGCGAGCAAAACAACTAGATCTTAGGATAAAAGAATATCCAATTAAAGCTATTTATACGGACTATTCATTACTAAAGGGTCAAAGTAACTGGAATGCAGTTAATATAGTAAAATCGTTAGTAAAACGACGAGTTACGGAATTATTCGGTGAGTAGATATTTAATATTAGTACTTCTAAATATTCCTTTAATTGGTATTGCACTACTTAATACTCTGGTAACGTATAAGATGGGCCATATCTCGTTAAGGCGGTTTGTGCTTAAAATCACTTTTTGGATTATAATATTAGCTGGATTAATCTTCATTAAAAATATCTATACATTTTTATTTAGTAGAGGTCTTACACAAACGGAACCTTTAAGTTTATTTGACGTTGTCCAAATAACTGGCGTAATCTACATATTTCACCTCGTTAATCGTTTGTACGTAAAGTTTGGCCTGCTAGAACGAAAAGTAAAAGATCTACATCAAGAACTATCTATACGCCTAACTACAAAAAAATAGCAATATACAGCGCACATCTGCTAATCTGTATATAAGAAAGTATGGGAAGTAATGTTTAAAAATAAAACACTAATGCTAACTGGTGGGACCGGATCTTTCGGTAATGCAGTACTGAAAAAATCCCTAGACTCAAGTATTAAAGAAAGTCATATTTCTGAAAGAGACTAAGCTGTAACCATCCAGCTATATCTCTTTTTAGTTTATTATTTCTGTACTTGCTTATCATTTTAATAGATTGCTACGCGATTATCAGATTGAAAACTCACTCTATTTAATTCCAATATTCTAAGACCGTTCGCACTACTATATCACTTACATTTGGCACTAAATACTCTTTGGGGATTATCCAATTATTCTGACTTTTTGTAACTATTCTTATCCCTCGCATAATGACTTCCGGTTCGCATCCGGAAATAAAGTTACTGCCAGCATCTATAGTCTCAGGTCGTTCAGTAACATCTCTAAGCGTCACCGTTGGTACACCAAAAATTGCACATTCCTCTTGTGCTGTACCGCTATCACTAAGTACGCAGAATGCATTCTTTTGCAATTTGTTAAACTCAAAAAACCCAAGGGGTTTAGATACAATTATTCCGTCTTGTATTCTTAAAGACATTTGGTCTTTTATCCTTTTGCTTGTTCTAGGATGTACACTCCATATTACTGGCATATCGTATTGCTTGTGTACATCATTAAAGGCTTGAATAAATTTAGCCAACCTTTCCTTTGGATCAACGTTCTCAGCCCTATGTAAAGTTGCTAGAAAAAAATTTCCTTTTTTTATATCTAGTTTAGTCATAATGTCGCTACTATCTATTTTTGACGAAAAGTTATCTAATACCTCTTTTATGGGGTTGCCTGTCACATAGACACGATTACCAGGATAACCTTCACGAATAAGATTTGCTCTACTTCGTTCAGTATAAGGTAACAGTATGTCGCTCTGGCTATCTATGATACGCCGATTGTTTTCCTCTGGTACCCTATCATCATAACAACGATTACCTGCTTCCATATGAAACACACGGACTCCTAGTCGTTTTGCCATTATAGCCCCCAGACTACTGTTGGTGTCACCCAAAACTAAGAAAGCATCTGGCTTCTCTTTGTTTATTATATCCTCCATTTTTGAAAGAATAATACCAGTTTGTTCACCAAATGAACCTTTAGCATTTAAATAATAGTCTGCGCCACGAATACCAAGCTGATCTATAAAAATATCATTTAAATTGGTATCGTAATTCTGCCCAGTATGGACCATTACCTGGTCACAATATCTATCTAGCTTATTTACGATTAAACACAGCCGTATAAGCTCAGGGCGAGTTCCAAGAATAGTTAAAACTTTCATTTTTTACTTAGTCGACTTGTTAAAGTTATATAAACTAAGTTCTTTTATCATTTCCTCAACTGTTGGTGGCACATTGTACCCTGCTATACTCCAAAGTTCTTGATTCATTTCTTTTCTATTCGTATCCAGAGTTCTGTCTATAACCTTTGGCGCTTCAACATCGCTGATACTAATATCTGTTCTATTAAACTCTTTAGCAAAACTTCGGAGCATGTCTGCTTTAGTAATTAAATTACCTGGAATTATGTGTTGCATATGAGTAAAAGTTATATTGCTTTCTATCATACCAGTACATATTTTTGCATATTGTAATGTTGTAACACCATTCCATTGGTGGTTAGTGAACCCATTAACTTTAGCCCCCTTGCTCTGGCCTAAAAACCAGTCCATTAAAGATATGTGCGACTTTAACTCTGGCCCAATTATTGAACAGCGTAAATTGTAAACATTTGGTAAATAAGCTTCGCCTAGACTTTTTGTCTTACCATAAACATCTATCGCATCATGAACGTCTGTTTCTGTATATGTACCTTTTTGGCCTGAGTAAACGCAGTCTGTCGCAATTTGTATAATTTTAGAATTTGTTGCTACTGCAGCTTTGCTTAAATTATATGGGAACAATGAATTAATTCGTATAGCGCGCTCCGATTCTTCTGCATCATCATCATGTATATAAGGTTTTATAACACCGATGCAGTTAATTACCCATTCAACGTCTTTAATAGTTTTTTGTATATCTATAATCGTTGATTTTTCAGCGTCTAGTACACGAAACTCTACATCTGGATAACTTTTTATAGATTCAGCTTCCGCATCATTCCGACATGTAGCTTTTACACTAAATTTATCGATTTTAGACAGATAGTTCAATACTAGCGAGCCCAGCATGCCCGTACTACCAAGAACTATAACCTTGGTTCTAGATTTATGCATACAATTATCCTTCCTGTTTTTTAGTTAATTATCTCTCTTCTATTGCCCAAATATCCCAGTAACGTGAGTCAAAACGATAGTCGTCGTCCTTAGACTCCTCAAGTGTCGATGTAGAAAAAAACATAACTTGGGTATTACTAGTCATAGTCTTGAACCCATTAGCATAACCCTCCGGTATATAGAGGATTTTTGGTGTCTTTTCTGAAAGCACAAATCTTTTGACTTCTGTTTTATTGGAGGGGTTCTTCCAATCGTCAATTTCTACCGCACCTACCACAGCAGCACCCCTTACTACTAAGACATACTTGGCTTCCTTCTTATGTGCATGCCAAGCCCTAACAAAACCTGCGTTATGATTTGACACCATATAAAAACGCTTTATCCCATCAAACGTGAAATCGTTGATAAATGTTACCTGCCCTCTATCATCTACAGCTAAACCCCCTGGTATAAGATTTGGTTCAGTGTATTTTTTACTCATGCTTTTTTACTTCCATCCCATTTATGTGTGTTGAATGTAGTTAGGAAACTTTGATTTGAATAACGAGGGTTGTTTATATCTTTTATCCTTCTCTCTTCGATTAGTTTTTTGACTTCCTCAACACCGTCTTTCATGGTTAATTTTGGTTTGAACCCGAAAGCACTTATAGCTTTATCACTAGTAGATTTATAATTCCTGGCATCCTCAAACTTTATATCTACGATATCTAGTTTTGCGCTAGGTATATACTTAACAACTTCGTACGCAAGATCTAGAATCTTAACATTTTCATAATGTAGATTGTAAATACCTGTATGATTTGTCGTTAGGTTATTCGCAACAGCCTGGGCAGCATCTCTGACGTGTAAAAGTGGGCGATACTGCTCCCCGCCAAATACTTTCAACTTTCCTTCTGTAACGGCTCTAGTCGTCATTGTATTCAACACAAGATCTAAGCGAATCCTTGCATAATTATCTCCAAGCCCAAATATAGTCCCTAGACGGAAAATTATTGCGTTACTATTTTTCAAGTGCTTCTCGGCAACCAACTTTGTTACGGCATATACAGACAATGGCTTCGTTGGTGATTTTTCGTCTAATACACCGTCTTGTGCCCCATAAACGGAACATGTCGACATGAACACAATTCTTCCAGAAAAGTTATTAGTAAGCCATTTTACAGCTTCTTCGTTAAGTTCTGATGTTATTTCTGGGTTTATGGCACACGCCCCGTCACCAACTAGCGCGGCAAGCCAAACAACAGCATCCGCCCACTTTAGTTGTTTTTTAAGTTTTTCTCTTTCTCTAATGTCTCCAAATACAAAAGGTATATCTTTCATATATGCTTCTTCATAAAGTAGCGCGTCATAAACTCGAATTTCGTGCTTTGTAGATCTAAGAATATCCGTAAGCGCACCGCCTATATAACCTGCACCCCCAACTATTAATACCTTCATCGTACCCCTCTCTTTACTTATCTCTTTACTTAATTATCACACATCTTTGCATGTGTTATCAAGGACAATAACAACGAGGTGTTTTCGATTTGTTAGCTTGGCCACTCTCAACCCTCTAACGCAACATAAGCGTTTTTGGCAATACCTCTCCTTTCTTTGTTAGTAATCATTGAATTCTTCGTATGGTGTATGGAAACCAAGTACTTTCCTTGATCTACCGTTCAACAAGTATTGCACGTGCTTTAATTCACCGTGACTGATTCCGCGAAAATCTGTACTTTTAGGAAAGTAACCCCTGGCCCTAAATTCACTCCCAAATCAGGACACCCCGTCTAGAATTATCCCTTCTCATTTAGCAATTTGCAGTGAACTTTTGTAACCCAATATTTTCCTGGGTTTGTTGTTGATGCACGTTAGCGCTTTATCAACTTCCGTTTGAATCACTGTTGTTAACTCTGTGCACTTTCTGCAAAGCGTCTGAAAATACCAATTTACCACATGGAGGCTGGAAATCGTTATTTTGATGAAAACTTACAAGAAGAAATTAATAGAAAAATAGTAGATCATATAAGTGATATAAACTTGCTATACACTGAACATGCAAGGTGTTATCTTACTAATGAAGGTGCGCGCAAAGAACATATTTTTGTTACAGTTTCGCCAATGGCGGAAGTTATTAAAGAAAATCTTTCAAAAATTAATTCTTCTAAAGTGGGAAGTACTTTGAAGCTGAAAAAAAATAATATATACTTGTGCCTGCACATCGTGAGGAAATTATAGACAATAATAATAGCTTCATCTCATTAATGGATACGTTAGATATAATAGCCTCTACTTATAAAATACCTGCGATTAGCACATGAACCTCCACATTAACTTGACAATGAGCTTCTTCGTGGTCAAAATAAGTCAAGAGATAGATTACGAGTAAAATCATTGAATTGAAGAAGATTATATGAACAGCAAAGACACGAATAAAAAATACTACGAGACGTACTGGAACGAAAATACGATTAATTATCTCTATAAGAGTGCTGGGGCGCGTTGGTTCGATCACCTTTTAACTCTGACATTGGAAAAAATTTCAAAAAAAGACATCACTTCAATTGCAGACATTGGCTGTGGTGTAGGCAATAAGACTACAATGATGGCCCGTTATTTCAAAAAAGCCAAGGTAGTTGGATATGATTTTTCAAAGGAAGGGATAGAGGCTGCAAAAAAATACCATAAAATAAAGAATGTCTCCTTCGCGACTAAAGACATAACAAAAGAAGAAGAAAATAAAGAAAACTTTGATCTTATTACAGCGTTTGACGTGCTCGAACATATCGAAGACTGGAAGGGCCTCACGAGGAAACTCGCTAAAGTAAATAACAAATACATGCTCATTTCCTCTCCCATTGGTCGGATGCGCCCCTATGAAGTACACATTGGTCATGTTCGTAACTTTAAACGTAAAGAAATTGAGACTTTTATGGAGTCTGAGGGCTATAAAACCGTGAATACATTCTACGCAGGCTTCCCATTTCACTCACCAATTACACGTGACCTAACAAATAAATTCTATCAAAACTACGCTGGCCTACCGCAAGTAGAAATGAGTCGTAAATCTAAGGTCCTACATGATATTTGGTATGTGCTCTTCCGTTACTTCTCCCTTAAAAACAAAGGGGATATATTTGTTGGCTTATTTGAAAAAGAAAAAGAACTAACAAAAGAAGTTTCTTAGGGGCTCATGCACTCGGTCAAAAAAATCCTTATCATCTGTCAGCATTTTTGGCCTGAAGCTTTTAGAATTAATGATACTGCGAATTTTTTCATTGAAAAGAAATGTGATGTAGACGTCTTATGTGGTATACCAAATTACCCGTCAGGGAAATTTACAAAAGGATATTCATACTTTAAAAACCGAAAACAAATTCATAAAGGTATTAGTATTAGGCGTGTTTTTGAAATTCCACGCGGTAATAACACTAATTTTAGAATATTTATTAACTATTTATCGTTTCCAATCGCTAGTTTACTTCATGTGCCACGTTTACTCACTAAAAAGTACGACAAGATTTTTCTTTATTCATTATCCCCCGTCATGATGTCGATTTCAGGTATTATTGTTGGCAAAATTAAAAAAACTGAGACAGTTATGTATGTGCTAGACCTATGGCCTGAAAACTTATTTTCTGTTCTGGATATAAAAAATAAACTTATGCGAAAAACAATTACTCGAATATCTCATTGGCACTATAAAAATGTCGATAAATTTATTGTTTTATCAGAACAAATGAAAGAAAAAATTATTACTATAACAGGTAAAGCCTCCAGCTCTGTACTGGTGCTCCCTCAAGCTTGTGAGAAAATATATGAAAGAGACATCGTAGATAAAGTTCTAACAAAAAGATTTAGCAAGAGATTTAATGTACTCTTTACTGGCAATATAAGCCCCGCTCAATCCTTTACCACGATAATTGATGCAGCAAAAATACTAAAATCTAGGAAGGTTAAAGATATAAACTGGATCATCGTTGGTAGCGGTATGTCTATTAACTGGCTTGTTGCAGAAATTACCAAGAACAATCTTAATGATTGTTTCTTTTTTGAAGGGCAAAAACCTATTTCAGATATACCTAAATACACCACTATTGCTGATGTACTGGTAGGCTGTCTCACAAAAAGTGAGCTTCTGGAGGCAACAATACCTGCAAAAGTAATGTCTTACATCGCTGCAGGTCGGCCGATAGTCTTAGCGATGGATGGAGAAGTACAAGATCTTATCAATAACAAAATTAAATCTGGGTTCGTAGGTCCGACCGAAGACGCCCCTACATTAGCAAATAATATTTACAAGGTATACATGATGAATAAAAAACAAAGAAATAATTTAGGACTTAAATCAAGAAAATACCATTTTAAATATTTTGAAAGAAATATTATAATGGGTAAACTACATAATTTCTTATTTAACTAAAGGTATTGTAAAATTACATCATGTCTAAATTTATTATCACAATGTATATTCTAACAACTAGTGCCGCACTAGTCATATTAAAGATGGGCGCTAAATTGGGTGCTCCTATAAGTATTAATAACGGCAGATTTTCTTTTAATATAAACTTTGCAGTTATTCTTGGTGTATTACTCTATGGCATAAGTTTTATTATATATACTTACTTAATTAGTAGTTACGACCTGGGGTATATCATTCCTTTAACAACTGCTTTTGTGTATGTAATAATTTTTGTAGCATCCTATTTTATATTTAACGAAGTATTTACGATAATGAAAGTTACTGCTATATTACTTATAATATTTGGGGTTATTTTGTTAAACCTTAGTAGCCGTTAATTTGTCGCCGTAATGTATCATCTACTCAGCATACAAAGAGCTATCTCCACATGAAATATACACATAAACAGTTTGTCGGGGAACAGTCTACTTCATTGAGAAAATCTTTATCTAAATTTATAAAATCTAAGTATGCATACCCAACCTTATTAGCTATACCACTTATTATTTTAGTTATTCTTGGTATCAGTGGTTCATCAATTGGTATATATAATGGGTATTTCAATGGTACAACTACAAAGGACCAATCTCTTATAGTAGGTGCCCCTAGATCAATCCGATCTGATGAATGGATTGTAACTACACAGTTAACGATAGCCCAATCAAAAAATAATTTTGAAAGGATAAACAAAAATATTGGTGATGGAACAGATATGTCAGTTATTGGTGACGTCTTGTCCGGTAGTAGTTTATTGTTATATACTATTAGTAGTTATGGGCTTGGCTACATTATTCCATTGGTTACGAGTTTCGTGTATTTACTAGTTTTTCTTACCTCATTCTTCGTACTCAAAGAAACTTTTACACTAATAAAATCACTGGCATCTTGTTTATACTGTTCGGTATAATGTTCTTAGGTCAAGGAGGAGTAGATAATGATAGGTAGCAAAGGAAAATTATTAAACAGATAGTTCTTCTACCTATAGTATTTTACTATACGTAGAAATAAGAAGTTGAGTTCTAGCTAATTTTTAAAAAATTGAAAAATGAATCCAAATAATTATACAAACACATACACTTTGCTTAAAATATACGGGTGGGTCAATAAACTATTGACTAAACGTAAACTCTATCTATTGTATATAGCAATTTCACTTCTTGGATTTCTGGTTCCCATATTTTTACCGCTGTTTATGTTTGTATTTCCTACTATTTTTTTAATAAAAATACGTAAATCAAATTTTCTTTTCTCTCTTATAATTTTGTCTGGCCTTAATATTCTTTTGTTTATATTTGTATTAGGAACAGCAGATTTAGTAAAAATACCATTGAACCAGGATTTTATTGCATCGATTAACTTATTCTTTGGCTTGCTTATACTTACTTTAAGCCGTAGGCATAAACTAGTTTTTATAGACCCCCCCGACCATACTAATAACTTAGTGCCCGTAATAGCTATATATTTGCTTTTTGTTGTTGCTTTTGTTGTTAGGGTGCTTAGCATTAAAGAATTTTCTACGCCCATTTTACACGACCCCATTGCTCATTCATTGTGGGCTAAAAGTATAGCTCAAAATGAAAGTATTGATTTTTTTTACTCTCCGGGACTACACTTGATAGTTGCATTTTTATATAAAGCGACGAATATTTCTATACCGTACATATTAAATATAGTTACAAACTCATTCAATGCTCTTTCAGTGTTAACCTGGGGCCTAGTTACACTTATGATAACAAGAAATAAGATAATGGCTGTCATGGTCTCTCTATTCATGTTCATAATACCGATTCCTTCTATGCTATACGTGAATTCTGGAAAAAACGCTTTAATATTCGCAATAATGATAGCTCCAATTATATTTTTTGCTATGAACGAATACTACAAAAAACCTAAATTACAAAATAGTGTACTTCTTTTCGTGTCTTTAGCAGGACTTTTTTTAATACATTATCCTACCTTTGGGTATATTTTTTTGATAGCACTGTCTTTTACTGCTCTTTCGATACCTTTAGTTAATAGACTGATATGTAGAGGTAACCTGCTATTCTCTTGGAGGAAAAATTTATATCTATCTACTTCTGTCTTATTATTTGTAATAGTTTGGTTTATGTTTCAAACCAAACAGAATCCTGATAACCTCGTTCCAATAAACTATGGTAGGATTCTGCACGTAACTCCAGCACTGATAAAACAATCATTTCTGGGCAACTACACTGAGTTCAAAAATTTTGCAAATAGTTTTAGCACTTGGTATATTCCAGTATTTGGTGTTGCTTTGTTATATTTAGTAGGTCAACAAAAGAATAAGATTTGGGCTGTTACAATGATATTAGTATTCTGGATTTTGAGTACTCCATTGATAATTCGGATTTTTGGTCTTGATACTTTTACAATTATAAGAGAAACTGGATTACTTTTATTCTTTCAGGCTTTTACTATGGCCGTTGCACTAACGATAAGTCTATTGTGGCCTAAGCATAGATTGAGTATCATAACTAGAAGCTTTTATATATTAACAATACTAGTTGTGGTATTATTTTCTGCTCTACTGCAATATACGACTTATAAGAAGACTTCCACGGCTTTAGAAACAGTCAATAGATACGACCTTAAGGCCTATCAATGGATTAATGACAACAATATAAATGGTAATTTCATAATTAATGAGACTCGCGCGAAAAACAATATAATATACCCTACTGACGGTGGAATGTGGCTACCAGTGTATACGAAAAATGACGTTACAGCTAACTTTTTAAGATTTTCAGAAAACAGTACAAAACAAACATATAGGCTATACGAAAATTTAAAAAATAATACCCACTTATATAAATCTTTAAACAGTTTGATAAATTTAGGCTATGTCTACTATTATGCCGATCAACCCGTATTTGGCACAGAACTAGATAAAACAATATTCAACGATACTGGAACCCTGATATATAAAAACAAAGAGGTTTCAATATATAAACTTAATAGGTATATGAAACAATGACAAACTGACGGACTGGGTGCACGAAGTAGTGAGTATGTACAAAATACTGTCCAGGTTCAGATAGATAAGCGCCACTTCTAGAATATAATTAAATTCTAGAAGGAGAGAGTTATGCATACAGGTGTACAAACCCGAGTTGGAGTTATAGTACCTAGGCTCGGAAGTATTAAGACAACAGTTACTTTAAGTAAGGCTGCTAAACAAAGATTGAAGTGGATAGATTATTATCATAGTTACCGACCACATCAATCGCTCAATTACTTGACACCTGACCAATACCAAGACAAAATACATAATAAGGAAGTGGCGCTCATCATTTGAACCCCCACACATACTTGAAAAAGCTTACGTTTTATGATAGTATACTACTGTGAAGTATACAAAAATAAAAATACTAATATTATTTATATT
>QIKK01000028.1 GCA_003231925.1 Candidatus Saccharimonadota bacterium | reverse complement strand
CAAGTTTGAAGTGTAAGAATAGGAGGACCAGAGTATTTAAAAATAGACACGTCGTCGGGTTTAGTGACTATAAGATCATAATATTTATACACAAATCGATGCCCATTATCCGTAGTGATGATTGCTATGTCACCTATATTTACCTTAGGTAATTTAGCAAAAACCTCTCCTCTATTATGTCCGTAAATAAACGTATTACCCGATTTATTGTTAGACAAAGCGCTAACAGTAGCAAAATGAGCTTTATCTTTACTTAGAGTCCATGTATCGCTGGCCGGGTAATACTTACCTTCAATGATAGAAAGATCGATACCAACACTTGGGATTTCTATTCTAACTGGTTTTCCAGATATATATTTTTCCGATTGTTTAGCATATCTTATCTCAGGATATGATACCTTCGATGGAGCAACACCTAATAAGTCACCTCTAGCTCGGACCAATGGTCCATACCCAGCTACAGCCCCAATGGCCAGTAGCAAAAATCCTGCAATTATAAATAAAGTATTCTTCTGCGTACTCATACCAAGTCTTTAGCCGATAACAAACTATCGTTTTTTATTACGATTTATAATATCTTTTTGCAATTATACGTATACCGGTAGTTAACAAGATTAATATACCCGCGACTATACTAATAACCGACAATGTAGCCAGAAGTGTACTTCCACTTGTGTTTGGTAAAGTGACGATCCCCGTGATGGATGTAGCTGCCCCTAGTACACCGCCTCCTGTGTTCTCATACATTAGAACTTTCTCCTTATTATTTTATACATAATTAGATTTTTTATAGTTCAAGTCTACTAACCTCATAACTACAATAAATTCAATATTAACTATAATACACTATATATGATTTTATGTACATTTTATTATATTAATGCTTATGTTTTATCTTACTTCTTTGGCTATTTTTCAAATCAGTGTTACTATATTATTATCAATAGAGTATCAGGAGAAGGCCCCAAAAGATTATGAGCAAAGTTATTAAAATATCCTTTTATACTAGTAGTTTATTAATTACCACCGCAGTAATCGCAATTTTATTAATACCAGCACAGAGATCTTTTGCTGTATCCCAAAATATAAAACCCGAACCAAAAATATCTTTGACTTTTGATGATGGGCTAGCTAGTACCTTTACACAAGCTGCGCCAATACTGGCAAAGTACGGCTTTAGTGGCGTTAGTTATGTCTCAACTGGTTGTCTAGGAATGACTACTACACCGAATAATTGTCAAGCTAACAATGACGCTACGTATATGACTTGGGGGCAAGTTAAACAGTTAAAGAATAGCTATGGCTGGGAAATCGGGTCGCACACAGTAACACACCCTTATTTAGCTACTTCTGATCCAAATGACCAGCCATCAAAAATACCCTACAGCCAGGTAACTCAAGAATTGTTACAAAGTAAGGCTGACCTGCAGGCACATGGCATAACAGCTACCTCCTTTGCCACACCATACGGAGATTATAATATGGTTACATTAGCTGGAATCGCTAAACTTTATAATTCCCAACGCGGTTTTGGTGATACTGGATATAACTATTGGCCCTACAGTGAGTATTTTTTACAGGTTAAACAAATTCAGGCTGGAGTGAGTGTTAAAACTGTCAGAAAGTATATTAATACAGCTATTGCCAATAATTCCTGGTTAATTTTGGTGTTTCACGATATCAAAACAAAACCCAGCCAAGATCCAGTAGATTACCAATATGGTACAAAAAGTCTCCAAAAGATAGCTAGATACATAAAAAAGAAGAAGCTAGCTGTTGTCGGTATCGATAAAGCCTTGGTTCGTTCTGATAAAAATATCCTACAAAACGGAAATTTTATAGCCGGAATCAAAGATGGATGGCACACCAACAATTCTACTTATATATCGGCTAATTCTAGCAATCAGGGAAGTTTCCCTGAGTCAACTAATTCTATAAAGTTAACTTCCAGTATGAATACTAATTACCTATTTTCTCCAGTTGTTGCAGTAAATCCTGACACCACATACTTAATTAAGCAATTTTTGAATGTAAAAACAATATTAAGAGGTGAAGTAGGCTTCTATGTTGACGAATACGATGCTAATGGCAATTGGGTTTCTGGTCAATACAAAACCGGAGAAAAAGACGTTTTTGTCGAAAATATAAACTTCCCCTATAAACCAAGTAGTAATTTAGTTAAAAAAGCCAGCCTACAGGTAATAGTTACCGCAAACAGTGGGATAGAAGCCTACATCGATAACGTACAGTGGTTCCCATTATCTACCATTGTAAAGCCTCCAGTTATAAATCTACTGAATAATGGAGGTTTTAACCAAGGCATATCGAACGGTTGGACTACCGATGATCCAGTCAATATGATTGCTGATTCTAGTAGTAAAGGTAGCCTAAATAACCCTGTTAATTCAATTAAATTTGTAGCTAGTGGGGCGGGGAACACACACCTTTTTTCTCCACGAATAGCCGTAAACAGTACTAACAATTATACGTTGCGAGGCTACGTTGATATTTTTCAGCGTACCTCGGGTGAAGTAGCTTTTTATGTAGACGAATACGACTCTAGTGGCAACTGGATCTCAGGGCAATATAAGCCTGGAATACGTAGCCTTGGTAAGAGAGAGGTCACCTATGCATATACACCAAGTAGCTCTGCTGTTACCTCTGCTAGCGTACAAGTAATAATCGTCGGCGGGTCAAATATTCAGGGTTATGTTGATGATATTGTAGTATATAAAAAATAACGCCCTATAAGCAAAATCTGCTAAATGGCAACTTTGATATCCTATAGAACAGCCTCAAATAGACAGGGCTTGTTTATTATTATTTATGGTATATAATATGTGCATATTATGTTTAATTATACCTTTACTACCGCTAGCCTAAGTAGTCTGAAAAAATACCAAGAAGGTATAGATAACAGAGTAGCACCCAGAGATATCGTGTCCGGAAGTGATTTTATTTTTAATGCTACTCTTGGGCCACAAACCGGTTGTGAAGCTTTTACTGTGCCCCTTAGAACTACAGACGTCCCTGAAATGGTACACAGAGCGAGTATCTGGATAGTACGTTATACACTCTTAGACCCGGACATGAGACCGAAACCTGTTACTTCTGCTATCAGCACACTTGGCGCATTCCATCTAAATGGGGGCGGAATGCTGGCCTTAACTGATGAATTATATAAATCTGCCCCCGGTATAACAGCTGGGTACCTAACGAACTATGCCTAAAACTTCGACTAGACAATTAGCGTAGTTTTATACGATCTAAAATAAACCACAGAATAGTTATAGAACAGCAAGTTAAAATGAGACGACAATACCCAGCACTAGGTACTAGCAATATTTTTACTGTAACGATATACTATTAACTGTCATGGAGAGTGAATATGTCAGGTGGTAGACACCCAACTGAAAAAACGGGACGTAAACTAAGACTTAAAACCCAAAAAAATTATTTTTCTAGGATTAAGAGTATAGCTATGCTAAAACCCAAAATTTTTAGTATCAAAAAATTAAACCGCAACACATTGCTGATTATAGTATTAACTATTATTTTGGTACTTTTTGGCGCTATAGCCCTGGTAATTACCAATAGAGGCACTGAGTCACCTATTAATAATGACGTCGTTAACGAGAATATAACTAAGCTTCCGAAGAGTCTAGGTGCAAAAATTACGATTCTGGAAGGAAGTCTCCAAACAAAAGACAAGAAAGACAAATGGATAGATGCGGACAAAACTCTAAAGATAGTTGCCGGTACTGCAGTACGGACGATTGGGGCTGTATCAAAAGCCGAAGTAACCTTGGAAGATGGAAGTATACTAAGATTAGACGCGAACACAGAGGTCAAATTTACTTCTTTGAATGTTGATAGGGTTGAGATAACCCAGGCTAGTGGAGATGTTTACAACCGAGTTATCCCGGCTGGCAAAAAGCCCTACATTATAGTCACGGCAGAGGCTCAATACGAAGCAACCGATAACGCTGCGTTTATGACAACTACTGCTGGCAACGAGGAGACTGTCGATGTTTTTTACGGTTCCGTACACGAGACGGTCACCAATCAAAAACCTAGAGCGGGAGAAAAACTAACCGTTAAGAGCTACGTGTCTCCTAGAGAAGCGGGAAGAATTAAAAGCTTAAACATTGAAAAAATTAAGAAAAATAGTTTTATTATTTGGAACCGAAGCTTAGATCTGGTAAATACTAATTTTAAAAATAAGCTTGGTTTTATTACTGACATAAAAAATCCCCCTATAACTCTGGAGACACCAAAAGACGGAGATACAGTATTGTTGGATCCAAACGCAACTGAGGGGGCGACCTCTTTTAAAGGAAAGACAGAGAAGGGCGCAAGCCTAACAGTTAGATCTAAATCACAGCTTAATGCAAAAGCAATTGCTGTAAGTGTCGAATCTGACGGTTCTTTTGCGACTCCAGTCATATCAGCTCCTCTAGGAAGTTCAGTTTTTGAATTTGTATCCAAAGATAGAGTCGGGAATGTTACTATTAAAAATATAAGAATAACTTTTCAACGCAAAAGTCAGCCCGTAGTAAAAGACAGCATTTTTTTAAACGTCAATCTGTCCAGTGATAAGAGTAGTGTTGATACTACTTGGGCTTATGGAGGATTAACAACTGCTCCAGACGGAATACAAGTAATTTGGAGTTTGACTTCTATATCAAGTAAACCTTCTTATCCAGATGCCGTAAACTCAAAGCTAGTAGTAACTGGGACGACTAGTACAATTGATATATCAACCTCTACATTTACTTCCGGAGAAGAATACTCTTTTAGGGTCTGCAAGTACAATGCCACCACTGACACCTGTGGATTATATAGTAATTCTGTAAAAGTGCTCATACCTTAGACTACCTATTAGAGTTAACCCCCACTGGCACTTAGAAAGAGCTAGTAAAAGTTATTTTTGGCGTAATGGTTTAGGTTTAAGATTCTTTTCTGGTGCTAAAAAGTATCCATAGACATTCATCCCAATAATTGCTCCCAGCAG
Organism: Candidatus Saccharimonadota bacterium; assembly: GCA_003231925.1. Taxonomy (GTDB): domain Bacteria; phylum Patescibacteriota; class Saccharimonadia; order Saccharimonadales; family SZUA-47; genus SZUA-47. Next base: position 13,577 of record QIKK01000028.1, on the reverse strand, counting down.
GGGTGCGATAACCGAGGTTTTATCCCAAGAGTTATTGGCGAGTGCTATTGCCGGGTTAATAAAGCCTGGGCCAGCAACTGCTGCCACTAAGATACCTAACGTGAAAGATATTCCTATCGTAAAAGCCAACTGAATACCTTGCATTTTCTGATAGACTGCGGAGGCAAAACCAAAAGCAAAAACCGCTGTACCGACTATTTCTGCTAGAAATAATCTACCATCAAAAGCACTAAGACCGCTAGCTAGAACGCTTGTATTGGTCGTATATTCTATGTAGGCAAGTGCGATAACACCCCCCAATAATTGAGAGGCTATATACACAATTGCCTCCAGTGTGGGTATTTTACGTAAAGTCCACATCGCCAGGGTTATGGCTGGGTTTAGGTGTGCTCCAGAAATTTTGCCAAGCATACCAACCAAGGCAACAAGAGCAAGTCCAGCAGCAATTGCTATATACCAGGGCGCCGTAAATCTAAAATATCTAGCTGACCCCATGGCAACCATCGCTAAAATTGCTGTACCAGTAAATTCTGATACTATAAGTCCTAATTTTTTCCTGTCTAACATATCCGTTACCTCCTTTTTATATGTCGCTCTACTATGTAAGTTAGTATATAACTTCCAAGACAAATATTAAACTAGGTTAAGTATTTGAGGGGCTAAGGATTATTTTCAGCAACTACTATGCGTAACGATTTGTCTCCAAGCACAGAAGCGGTAGCGATATTAAATACTACTAAAGCCTTGCGTATTAGATCTGCTTGCTCGCTATCACCAGTAATATTTATCATTTCTGAGGCCTTTTTAAAACTCCACTCATCAACAATAAAAGCCGGATATGGTAATTGCGTACGATTTATTGTGGTACTTTCTTTCTTGTTCCAGATTACCATAGTCTCCTGATGAGGACCGGCTAAAGTAACTTTGTTAGCACCAACACTCTCCGCTAATTGCGGAACTTCTGCTCTGTTCTTTAAGAAGAATCCCTCTTGCTCAGATCTTTTTTTTGCTCGACGAGTAATTATTTGCATATCTTCTCTTGTAATTCTAGCCCCTAGTGTGTTTGCAGTCTCTAAGATATTTTTACTATTATCGTATATATGAGTATAGATTTCAAAAGCGTGTGCAACCGCACCACAACCACTAAGTCCATGTTCATCATCATGAACTCCAACCACACCACCTCCATCTTTTATTCTTTGTGTAATAGTCGTAATAAGCTCTTTTTCACTCCTGTCTGCCAACAAGCCACTCCCACCTAAATCCACAGCGTAGGCAAGACCGATAGTTGCACCAGCAGACGATGGCCCCATTTCTTGATTTTGGCTACCAATAATTTGTAGTCTACCGTCTACACATAGATATGGAATATTTCCTATAACAATTATATTGTATTCGCCCTTCGAAGCCTTCTGGGTCATTACATCAAAAAGCTCAGCATCAATATCCGTCCTCTTGTCTACCCCTATATTACCAACGCCCAAGCCAAAAGACCCTAAAGTAACCACTTCAATTTCGCCTACCATATTACCTCCATAAATAGTCGGGTCAGTTGCTGGACCCCTTTCAATATTACCTATCATAGTTTATTTGTTCCTTTTTTTGCAATACAGCTATACATTCTACTTGATATTTCTCACATTACAAGTCTTGCATGTAATATATACTTAAAATGGATTAAATATTATATGGTAGAAAATAATACAGAAAAAATGGGTCCAGATATGCGAGATATTTTAGCAGTTGCCCTAAATCCAGAATCAACGATACCGATATTAGAGAGAGAGGTGTTAATGGCAGAATTAGAAAGTGATAGGTTTACACCAGAAGATAGAGAAGCCATTAATGATTGTTTGACGGATAATCCACTACTTGCAACTAGACGACGAATTCTTTCTCTAACTATCGTGGTACAGAGTGTATTCAGAGCAGAAAACGATAGAAAGATTATTGAAAAACAATTTAGAGAGCCAGTTACCGCAAAGGAACCTATGCTATTTGAGCACTTAATACCACCAGATATAGATTCTAACGGCGACGGCGACGTCTAAGGTCAGCTATTTTAAGCCTAGAAGCTTGTCTATCCACCAAGGACTGAGCCTTATCCAGAGAAACTTGGTCTTTTGCTTCAGCTTTCAGCTCCATAGCTCGTTTTAGGGCAGTTTCAGCTTCTTTGGTGCTGATATCTGTATCCTTGTCGGCCTCGTTCACCAAAACCTTCACAACATTGTCAGCAATCTCTATTACTCCGTTATCTATGGCAAAATGTTGCATCATATCGTCAGGGTAATTCTCTTTTTTACGAACGCTAATTACGCCAGTTACCGCAACAGTAACTAGTGGAGCATGATTTTCAAAAACACCTATCTGACCAAGCGGAGTAGGCAAGAGTACTTCATAAACATCTTCGCTAAGTTTTATCCCTTTTAATGTAACCAGCTCTAATTGCACCATATTTACATCTCACCTCTGGTGTTATCTCGGTAAGATAAGTGTGCCGGCGGAATATTATGAGAACCGCTGTTGATAGCCCCATCATTTAACGGGTGTAACTTCTCACGTAATGCATGCAAACCAGTCGCTACTCCTAAGATGGCTGCACTACCAATTGAAACAGTAATTACCAAGCCAGCCTTCAAAATTTCATTCAGTAGTCCTTCTCCATCAGGGACAGACTCTATCTCTGGAGTTCCTAAAATATTCGGTTGAATCATTTTAGATCCTTTATTGTACCTTTCATATAAAAAGCGCTTTCCGGTTTATCGTCGTGTTTACCATCTAATATCTCTCTAAACCCTTGAACGGTATCGGCAAGTTTAACGTACTGTCCCGGTATTCCTATAAATACCTCCGCAACAAAGAATGGTTGCGTCAAGAAGCGCTCAATTCTGCGAGCTCTAGCCACAGTTTTTTTATCTTCATCAGATAGCTCTTCCATCCCCAAAATAGCGATTATATCTTGCAAATCTTTATATCGTTGTAGGATACGTTGGACTTCACGGGCAACATTATAATGTTCTTCACCAACAACTTCTGGGTCTAATATTGTAGAATTTGAAGCTAGTGGATCAACTGCAGGATACAGCCCTAACTCAGTTAAGGCACGGCTCAGGACAATTGTGGAATCAAGGTGCGAGAAAGTGGTAGCAGGAGCAGGGTCTGTCAAGTCATCGGCTGGTACGTAAACAGCCTGGACACTAGTAATTGAACCTTTTTTGGTACTTGTGATACGCTCTTGCAAGCGACCCATTTCTTGTGCCAAGTTTGGCTGATAGCCAACAGCCGATGGTAATCTACCAAGTAATGCTGACACTTCTGAACCAGCCTGGGTGAACCTAAATATATTGTCAATAAAAAGTAAAACATCTTTACCCTCATCGCGAAAACTCTCAGCGATAGTTAGACCAGATAATCCCACCCGCAAACGAGCACCGGGTGGTTCATTCATTTGACCAAATACCAGCGAAGTTTTATCTAGAACTCCAGATTCAGCCATTTCATAATATAAATCGTTTCCTTCACGAGTACGCTCACCAACTCCAGCAAAAACAGAGTTACCGCTATGAAACTTGGCAATATTGTTGATTAGCTCTGTAATAAGCACTGTCTTGCCAACTCCAGCTCCACCAAACAATCCAACTTTACCACCTTTGGTAACTGGTGCAATAAGGTCGATAACCTTAATACCCGTTTCTAGAATCTCTGTTTTACCAGATAAATCTGCTAGGGCAGGGGGATTGCGATGAATAGAAGATCTCTTCCCCTTAGGACTTGGTTTACCATCTATCGGGTCGCCAACGACATTAAACATTCTTCCTTGTGTCTCTGCTCCAATCGGTACCATAACTGGCGCTCCAGTTGCAACCACCCTTGTACCACGCGTTAGCCCATCTGTACCACCTAGGGCTACTGTACGTACGCTTATTTCACTTAAATGTTGTGCTACCTCTAGATAGACTGTTTCTCTGTTTAGTTGAAGGGTCAGTGCATCAAAAATTGCCGGTAGTTCGCCGTCAAACTCAACATCCACAACAACGCCTACTACCTGGATAACTTTTCCATGGCTCGTTGCCGTTGGTCTACTTTGTTTTTTCTCTGTTATTGTTGCCATTTATTGTTCTCCTATTTCTTTTCTTCCTTGTTACATACCCGCATTATATGCCGACACTGTTGCTGTTGGGTCTTCACTTAATAAATTATCGGACATTGTAAAACCATCCTGTACTCCCCTTGCATAGGAGCTTGATAACAACTCTAAGATTACTCCTACGACATCGGGGGTGAGCATTTTGATAGCGGTAGGGGGAGGAGATATAGCATCTTCTGCAATTGCCCTTGCCATTGTTTCATACGGTATATAAGGTTCTGCCATCTTTAAATCCCTTTAAACCCGCCACTTATGCACCTGCTAATAATACTAGCTGCCGCAGAACTATAATCTGTTCCGTCCTGGATGGTATCTGATTCTCTTGCAGCTAAACCTGATAAATCATTTGCCTCTGTGCTTGGTTGGCTAAACTCGTTAAGAACCATCATACTACCAATAACTACACAATCTTTAGGCCAAGGTTCCGCCAATGTTATGGGTACCCCGTCCTTATATTCAATTATTTCTCTTTGTTGTTTACTTATCATCTCATTGCCTCCGCTCCAGCAGTTATTTCTGCTAATTCTTGAGTAATTGCCGACTGCCTTGCGGTGTTAGCTGCCAAGGTCAAATCGTCTATTAAGTCACCAGCATTATCGCTGGCAGTTTTCATCGCCATCATGCGAGAACTCTGCTCACTAGCTTGACTCTCTAAATATGCCTGCCATAATTGTACATCAACTAAACGCTCAACAACACTATCTAATACTGCTTTAGGGTTGGGCTCAAAAATTGCTAAACCTAAGTCTTTACCTACGGTTTCGTCCTTAAATGCTGCGGGTAATAATCTCTGCAAGGTAACCTCTTGAAAAATGCTAGATTTAAAATTGGTATATAACACGTCTACGGCATCAACCGTGATATTTTGAGACTCGAGACCTGACGATTGAGAATCAAGGCTTACTGCTGGATACCCCTGATTTGTACCCAGCCCTTTGTATCTACTACCAACAAATTGCTTTTTAATTGTTTCTAGAATTGGTAATAAGTCATTTATACCTGGACGGTCAGGCATGTGATCATAAGATCCCAACACATCTAGGCCCTCAACCCGCGCTACAAAGCGCGAAGCTTGTTTCCCAATTAATATCAAGGTTGTATGAATTTTGTCCTGTTTATCAGATTTCAATTCTTTTGTTAACTGACGTAGTACGTTACTATTGTAAGCTCCTGCTAGACCTCTGTCGCTAGTGATTACTATTAAAGTTCTATTTTTTATATCGCGCATGGCATATAACGGATGTCTAGAGACATCTGTCAGTTGGCTGAGACGTGTTAGGATATGTCTGGCTGTTTTAGTATAATCACGACTTGCCAGTGTTGTCTCCTGCGCACGGCGCATTTTACTTGCCGCCACTAATTCCATAGCCTTAGTAATCTGCTTGGTATTTTTTACACTCTTGATACGAGCCTTTATTTGCTGTGTACTAGCCATTTATATTCTTTTAATCCTCATATATCATTCCTCAAATCTGGAAGTTAAGCTTCCTTATATTCTTTAGATACCGCGACAGCTTGTTCTAAAATCACATCCTTTATCTTATCGTCGGCTTTAGCACCTTTTTCAAGTATCTGCATCTCTTTCTTTTTCTCTGACCCTAGTTGTCTAAGCAGGGCAGCTTGGGCTTTTTTAATCATTTCTACTGGAATACTATCAAAACCACCTTCTGTAGCAACAATTAAACTGGCTACTTGTTCCCATACACTCAAGGGCGAATATTGGTGCTGTTTTAAAAGTTCCGTTAGCCTTTGACCACGTTCAATTTTAGATTTTGTATCGGCATCCAGGTCACTAGAAAATTGTGCAAAAGCTGCTAGTTCACGAAACTGCGCCAAATTAAGGCGGAGAGGACCAGCAGCTGCTTTAAGAGCTTTTGTCTGAGCTGCACCACCAACACGGGACACCGATAATCCAACAGATATAGCTGGTCGTATTCCTTGATTAAATAAGGCTGTTTCCATAAAAATTTGCCCATCCGTAATTGAGATAACATTAGTAGGTACAAATGCCGAAATATCACCAGCTTGGGTTTCGATAATCGGTAAAGCTGTCAATGATCCGCCTCCTTCTTCGTCACTCATTTTTGCAGATCTTTCCAACAAGCGCGAATGTAGATAGAATACATCGCCCGGATAAGCTTCTCGTCCGGGTGGACGACGCAACAGTAAGCTCATTTGTCGGTAGGCAACAGCATGCTTAGACAGATCGTCAAAAATAATTAAAGCATGTTCTGAGTTATCTCTAAAATACTCTCCCATAGCTGTTCCAGAATAGGGTGCTAGATATTGTAAAGAGGCTGGGTCAGAGGCACTAGTTGCGATGACTATGGTTTGTTCCATAACGCCCTCACTGGTCAGTCTTTCAATAATACGCGCCACATTGCTCATCTTCTGACCAATAGCAACATATATGTTGATGACACCCGTTTTCTGGCGATATTGGTTGATCATAGTATCGACAGTTATAGCAGTTTTGCCAGTCTGTCTATCACCAATAATTAGCTCTCTCTGCCCACGACCAATTGGTACCATTCCGTCAATTGCCATTAACCCAGTCATTAGCGGTTCGTGGACACTTTTACGCTCTAAAACCCCTGGGGCATGACGCTCTACCAAAGCCGTAAGTTTGGTTTTAATCGGACCTTTGTCGTCTAAGGGTCGACCAAGAGGGTCAATCACGCGACCAATAAGCTCTGGTCCGACTGGAACCTCCAGTACTTTTCCTGATAAACGCACTCTGGCGCCGGCCTTAACATCAACATCATCACCCAGAAGTACTGCTCCAATTTCGTCCTCCATCAAGTTTAGAGCAAAGGCACTGACATTTTTACCATCTGTCCCTTCAATCTCTATCATCTCGTTAAATCCGCACTCACTTAGACCATAGATCCAAGCTACACCATCACCAATTCTGGTTACAATACCAACTTTTTCTACATTACCACTACGTTTTAATTCTGCAATGGCTTCACGTACCTCTTGGGCAAGCTCTGCAATTGATACTTGACTGTTCATTTTATCTCCTGGTTACTACTATTTATAACGCGTTTTTTAAATCTATCCAACCTATCACGTATGGTTAAATCTACTTGTTTTTCACCCATACGAGCCTTAACACCACCAACTACATTTTGCTCGATAACCCCAGTAAAAACTGGATTTTTTGCACCTAACACTTTTGCTAAACGCTGTTTTACAGATTCTGGTAGAGAATACGCACCAGTTATTACAATTTGATCACTACCGCGATCTGATAATTCTTTTTCTATTGCCCTAAATAGAGCAATAGCATCTCTTGTACGTCTCTCTTGCAGTAAAAAACCCGCTAACTTGTTGCTAATACTGGAAACACTACTACCAGATTCGAGTTCTGAGACTGCAAAATAAGCCAGTTGCTTTGTGGAAATATTAGTCATTATTTATCACCTTACTTAGATATTTTTCTATTAATTCACGGTCACTTTTCTGATCTAATTTTTGTTCAATGATAGCTTCTGTCGCTTCGACTACCAAGCTAGTCATCTCTTTTTTCAGACCTCTACGTGCGTCAGAAATTTCTCGTTCTATTCTACCTTCAGCATCTCGTAAAATTCCATCAACTTTTCTAAGTGCCGATTCTTCAGATGCTTTTATGATGTCACCGGACTCTGTATGGGCCTCAGCAATAATTATATCAGCCTCCCTGCGAGCCATTCCTAAAGCTTCCTCAACTTTTTTATCTAGTTCAGCTTTTTCTTTATCCATCTCTGCAGTCAAATGTAGTCCTCTATTGATATCTTTGTGCCGTTTCTCTATTTTCTGAACTACTGATCCCAGGGCATATTTCTTGATAGCCCAAAGTAAAAGTAGAAATGTTATGGTCTGAATTAATAATTGAATTGGGTCAATACCAAGAGCACTAATACCCTTAGAGGTAGCTTCTTCCGCTGTTGCAAATATTCCTATCATTTCCATCTGTAGTGATGTATCCTTTCTGGCTAGAACAACCATAATCATTTCAAGTTATTTGAAACACTTATCGTTGTTCTACTAGGTGGTGTTATTAATTTGAACTAAGGCGGAGATTAATTCTCCGCCTTAGTGTTCTTCTTAGCTCAATAAAAATGCGCTTAGAAGGAAGGCTAAAAGTGCCGTAACTTCAATCATCGCTGCGATGATAATAATCTGGCTTGCGGCCTTACCAGCTTCTGGATTACGACCCAAAGCCAGCATATAGCTACTACCGAGCCATCCCAAACCAATGGCTGCCATACCTAGAGATACCGCCGCCAAAAATGAACGACCAAATAACTCAGGATTCTTAACCACTACGTCTGTTGCTTGTGCTAATATTTGAACCATATTTTTCTCCTTGGTCTACTAGACCCGGTTACTTTTTTCAGATTCTATCATGTGTTTGCTCCTTCGACCTTAAGTGCAACTTCTTCATGATCATCTTCATCTTGCGTATGAGATATGGCTAACGCTAAATAAGTAGCCGACAGCACGGTAAACACATACGCTTGTATACCGGCAACTAGAGCTTCAAATAAAAATATTGGAATAACAACCAGTGGAGTACGACCTCCACCTATTACTAGATTATTAAAAACGATAATTAGAATATCACCAACCAAAGTATTTAAAAATAAACGCAAGCTAAGGCTTAAAATCCTGATAAGCTCACTGAATATTTCCAGAAGGCCTACAAACATATTTATAGGATTAAGTGGCTTATCTGTAAAATAATGTTTCAGATGACCCTTAACCCCCTGGGCCTTGATTGAAAGAACTTGAACAATAACTATAGCAATAATCGCCATCGCTAGAGTCCCGTTATAATCAGCCGTGAAAGGCCTAAATAGCGGGAATCCACCAGATGTAAGCCCCGGCCCTACTATAGGGAGCATCTCCAACATGTTTGTAATTAATATAAAAAAGAAGAACGAAGCAAAGATAGGAGTATATTTAATAGCCTTTTTACGGGTTCCGAAAGTTCCTTCCATTGTACTAATCATAAACTCTACTAGTATTTCGTAAACCGCTACTGCGCCCTTTTTGGCTTTAACTGTTGATTTACGTGCTAAATAAATCATTAACCAAGCTGCAAATATTGAAGTAAAAAACCCGTAAAATATAGCGTTAGTTATCTGTATACCACCAACACTAAAAATTACCTCGGGTTTTAGGGAAATTTGCAAATTATTTACGACTGCCAAAAAACTGAATAAGCCATTCATCATCTGCACACTCTACCACTGCGCCGATAAAAACTACCGACGTACTCTATTGTTGTCATTATTAAATCTATTTTAACAGGAGGAAGCATGAATTTACAACTTTTTATCACTACTTATATAATAAACATTTTTATGGGGTTAGGCTTCTTGGTAGTTTTATATCCGTCTAATCCCTTTAACTGGCTAGGTTATCTATAGAAGTAGGTATTTCTTACTAAATATTTATCAAAAAAGGGGTTTTTAATTTTTCACACTGGGGAACTTGTTTGTACCTATAGGCCAATTTCTTACCAACCTGATAATCTAGAACCCGGATATATACCGCGGAAGTACTTGTGACATATTTTACTGACACCGTTTGTGTCTTGCTGTAATATTAGCAATGTTATGGGAGAAGTGGAAAGAGATCCCCCCAACGGTGAAGAGCCCTGTATTGAAGTGCCTATTAATTACGGATTGTTATCAGGGGACAACACCTCTGAAGCTTTTAGTGTTGCTAGAGAGTACGCCGAAGGAAAAGCTGTCAAATTCTGGGGTTTGCAGGATATAGCCTTTTTTAGCCCACTACCAGTTAATTTGCCTGAACGGCTTAACTATATGAAACGTACCTTGGGTAAAATAAGCAGTATACAGAAACCAGAATATCAAGACGAGCAAGATTGGGTGACTCTAGGGAAGAGAAAGAAGGTCTCCGCTTTATTACGAATAACTAACCGAAATCTAAGGATATCTAAAAAAGTTTTACAACACACTCAAAAGTCATCACCCCCTCTAACTTACAGTGCAGCCCTTGCAACTCCAGACATAAAATACAGTTTACTTGATCAATTATCATTCTTAGGAGATCCAAAAATTGCAGTAATAAGAGCTTTTGATGATTGGATGCTAGATTATTTGAAAGATCAGATGTCGGAAGATAGTGATACGGGGTCACTACCAAAGCTGGATTCTGAAAAAATACTAAAAGGATTTGAGGCCTTCCGGCTGTTTTTATTTGGTGCCGGGGGGAAGGGCTTTTTGAAAGCTCTACGGACAGTAACCATAGAATACTTGCAAGACGACACTGAAACAGAACCATCACTCTTCAGGGACAGGAGATAGTACACGTATAAAAAGCTCCTAACTTTGCTAGACTATAGTCATGGCGTTTGAAGATTATAAAACTAAACAATCTGTTGTAATTGTCTATACCGGAGAAGGAAAAGGCAAGACAAGTGCAAGTTTAGGATTAATGATACGTGCTCTTGGTACGGGCTGGAAAGTGGCATACATCCAATTTATTAAGCATTGGGCTGTCGGAGAGCACAGTTTTTTTGCAAAGATTCAGCCGTTATACAAAGACAAATTCTACTTTTACAAAGGGGGTAGGGGGTTTTATAACGCTGGTGATATTAGTGCCAAGAACACTTCAGAGGCCGAACACAAAACCGCCGCTATCCAGACATTAACGAAAGCTAAAAAGGTACTCATATCTGGAGAATACGACTTAGTTATTTGTGATGAAATATCCAATGCCGTACACGATGGATTACTTACTGAATCCGACTTAAAAAATTTAATAACAGACAGAGCGGACAACACCAGTCTTTGTTTAACAGGTCTTTGTTTAACAGGTAGAGATTTCCCTAAAAAACTTGTCAAACTAACCGATATTGCAACTAATATGACAAAACTAAAGCACCATTACGATAATAAGTTCTTAGCTAACAAGGGGATAGACTACTAAACCAACGGGGAACAGTTTAGAAAACTGTCGAAAAATGCATCCAAGATTACCAAAAATTGTATTTATGATAGTATAGTTGACTTTTAGTCTATTCTATGCTAATATATAATTCATTATGAGTTTACCACGTTCCAGGGGAGACATCCCAAACACGCATATCCCATTGCCACCTGAGATTGATGATATATCTGTTGACGATTCCGCTATGCTAAGGAATTTATACGACGTTTCGGTAGAACTAGTAGAGCATGAAAAAGCCCCCAGGCCACTTTGGGTGGATAATGACCCAACAGACAATACATCGGTGGCGAACGAGACACTAGATGAGTTAGTTGATGCTGGAAGGTTAACTTCATTAGAAAGAGGAGTGATAATCTCTATGAGCAATGAGATTAACACTTTATTTGGTAACGTTGAATCGATTGACTACAGCCCAGATGATGATGATCTACCATTAGCAAACTTATTTCTAGAGCATATGATTCGCATGCGAAAGGGAACAATCAATAACCCACAATCAAGACTGACTCAGTTGCATCAGGAATTCTTTTCTATAGTTGACCGACTAGATTCCTCAGAAGGACCTTTACTTGTACCCGAAAAACTTAAAGAAAGAACAAGATCCGCAGATCAACTCTCTGTAGAAATAAGTTCTAGAAGCCCGAATGTTTCAAACGATCTAGCACGAAAAACAGAAGCGCATGATTTTGACACATCAACGGACATATTAAGAACGTTAGCAGTAATAGACTTAGTAACATTTATCAAGCATCTTCCAGATGACGCACTAATAACCTACAACAAGGATATAGGACGAGAAGAGCCTGGCTCAGCCTATAGTATAGAGATCGCCAAAGCTACGATGTTTAGCATCGCGCAGAGTGTGCCATGGGAAACTCCTCTTGAAATGCTATATATTTTAAATGCTAGAAATAGTTCAGGTGGATACCTTCGTCCATACCGACTAATAAACAGAAATAAATTTAAAGCTGAACGAACCAAAGGGCGACAAATCGTTGACAATTTAAAACAAATAGCAGACCATAGAGTTGCAGAAGAAGCTATTCTTGATTTTAGACGTTCGGATTTTGCTACCATTGAAACTTTGGATTTTGAGGCAGTAACAAAAACAGAGGATAAGCTAAAAGAGGAGTTAAGGCTTGCAGGTAAGTTGGCTTGGGCTCTTGTTTCAGGAGAAGACCGTACACAAAATAGCGTTTTGGGTGCTTTATCTATAGAGTCCTGGATTGCAGAAGTGCTGGGTAAAGAGAAACTAGGCAAAATAGTAAAACAAACTTGGACTAATAAACCGTTACATAAAGCTATTGAAGAACTACAGCTTCAACAAGACCTAGTAACGTTACATGAGGCGATTGTGCCACTTCAAACAAGAGCAAGTAAAATTATTAGGAATAATAAAATTTCTAGCAAATTCCTTAGGTCTAATGAGGGCGGACTAGAAATAGTACGAAATTTAGAAATCGTTGAGGATGTGGGATCAAGAGCACGGATATTCGGTAAAGCAGTAGCTAAACAAATTGCAGGCCTAGCGATAAAACTTGGGAATAATCCCGAGAATAGTAAAAAATTTATATCCGAGATTAATGAATTACGGCAGATACGAGCAGACCTTGATATGTTGGAAGATAAAAAGGACCATAAATTTGACCTTCTAAGAGCTGTTGACACGTTATTAGAGTTTGAAGATAGTGGAGCTAACACAGGTAAAAATATTTTACCTCAAAAAGTCAGTAATCTCATCGAAGTTTTGAAAGCACAAGAAAACGATAATACGGGGTGGCAAAAAGCTATTGAAGAATCAGATATTGAAGATATACACGTATTCCCGCCAGGCATCGGGCCCTCTGTTATACTTGACGATCTAGCTAAAATTAGTGAAGGTTATGAAGGTGCGCAGATAGAATGGGATAGAATTAAAACATTGGTTGAATTACGAGATCAATTTGTAGCAAACGGTGCATCAGTAAATATTGTCCGCTCAATGAGTAGCACATGGCACCAATTACCTCATTACATACTGGAGATAGAAAATGAATCTGGACGCCGTATTGCAGTTATTGAAAGTCCAATTTATGGAAATGCAACATACATAACCCCCCAGAACGAGGATTGGAAAGAAATTGTATTATTCAGTAAAGCCGAGGCCCGAGAACTTGGTGCCATTGCCAAAGTACATATGCCGGTAGATGACCGAGTACACCACAGAGAAAAGATATTCAAAGAAGTTAGCAAGCAATTAATATAACCGTTTGAGACACACCAGACCTTTAAACACTGCGGGGATGGAAATATAATTTCATAAATACTAGCTTAATAATATCTATAAACCCTACATAAATAGTCTATAGTTTGCCAGAGAGTCTTTCCATAGCGTCTAAAACCCTTTTGAGTGGTTTTGCATGATTATGCAAGGCATAATAAACACGGAGGTTATCATGAGTCCTGTCGGGCATAACTAGCTCTA
>QIKK01000065.1 GCA_003231925.1 Candidatus Saccharimonadota bacterium | reverse complement strand
GACCTTCTGTTAGCGATATTAAAAATGTTCTAAATAAGTTTGAGGGTGAAACACAGCAAACCCCACCAGCGTTTAGTGCGATTAAAATCAACGGTAAAAGGGCTTATAAGTTGGCCAGACAGGGTAAAAAGGTAATACTTCAACCTAGAGCCATAACTGTAGATAGTATTTTTTTAGTTAAATATAATTATCCAAAAGTCACTTTTACCGCAAAAGTTAGTAGTGGTACATATATAAGGGCTATATAAGGGCACTAGCCGAGGATATAGGGATAAAATTAACTACGGGGGCGTATATGAGTGCATTACGCCGAACGTCAGTAGGAACTTATGACTTAAAAGATGCTATTAGTGTCTCGAATATTTCAGAAAAGGTGCTGACTACTTGCTTAAACAGATGAGAGGTGCTATAGTGTCTATCAAGAATGACAGAAATGAAGACAGCTAGCGCTAAAAATAAAGCGTCAAAGACTGGAATAGATACTGGTTCCTCAAGTGTGCAGATATCTGCACTGACTGCTCGGATTAATGAGCTTACCGAGCACTTAAAAGAGAACAAAAAAGATCACATGGCTCGTCGTGGTTTATTGGCAATGGTTGGGCGTCGTAAAAAACTATTAAAATACATTGCAAACAAAGATAGCAATGGCTACTTAGCGCTCATTAAAAAACTCGGCTTACGTCGTTAATTAGATTAACTAGTACAAAATAATAGTTATTTTTTTAATCACACATACTTTATATAAAAGTAAGTATGTGGGACCAAGAAAACAATAAAATGGTTGGACTAAGATAGGTGATAGAGCACAGCTTGCGACTTAAGAACTGAAGCGCAATCTGAACCCTGTTACTTGAAAGTCTAGACCAGGAAGAAGGAATAAAATATGTCTAAAATTATCAATCCAATGGGTAGAAATATCCTAAGCGTATCTACTGAATTGTGTGGGAAGAAACTCTCAATCGAAGTCAATAGAGTTGGCTTTCGTAGTAGTGCATCCGTTCTTGTACGGTATGGGGAAACTGTAGTATTAGGGACTGCTATGATTGGAAAAAAACCCGTTAGTGGAATGGATTATTTTCCTCTAAGCATAGATTATGAAGAAAAGTTCTACGCAACAGGAAAAATCAGTGGTTCAAGATTTATTAAACGGGAGGGACGTCCAAGTGAGGATGCCGTTCTTATCGGAAGGATTATCGACAGACCAATTCGTCCTCTGTGGCCAAAAGGTTACAGGCAACAAGTACAAGGTATTGCTACGGTTTTAAGCTCTGATCCTACATTTAGACCAGACATGATAGCAATGATAGCTATTAGTTCGGCATTAATGCTAACTGGGGCTCCTTTTGATGGGCCAGTTGCTGGATTGCGTGTTGGTATGACCGAAGATGGCGGGTATAGAGCCTTTATGAGTTACGATGAGTATAAAGAGAATAAACTCGATTTAGTAGTTGCAGGCACAAAGTCTGGTGTTATGATGGTTGAAGCTGGCGCCAATGAAGTCACAGAAGATGAAGTTTTGAAGGCAATAACTTGGGCCCAAACAGCTATGCAACCAGCAATTACTCTCCAGCAAGAACTTATAGAAAAAGTTAAAGTTACTCCACTAGAGTACGAAGTAGCAAAACTGGATTCAAAAATTATCGAAGAGGTTGCAGACTGGACTAAAGGTAAGTTGGGCGCCAAACTACATAAAGACTACCCAGAACGCAATGCTTTAATTGATGTTATTCGCGATGAAATGCACTCTTATTTTGAAGATAAAATTGGTAAGGAAAAATATCCAGAATTGAAATCGGATTATTCCGAGGCCTTTCAGCTGGCAATTCATTCCGACGTTCGTAACGGTATTATAAAAGACAAAATTAGACCTGATGGACGTAATTTTACCCAAATACGTGAATTATCCAGTGAGGTCGGCTTTTTACCAAGAGCTCACGGATCAAGTTTGTTTACTAGGGGAGCTACCCAGGGCATGAACATCGTTACTCTTGCTCCACTAAGCTATGTTCAGCTAGTAGATACTATGGAACGTGAGGGTGAACGTCGGTATATGCATCATTATAATGCCCCTGGTTGGACGGTTGGAGAAGTCAAACGTTTAGGAAGCCCTGGTAGACGCGAGATAGGGCACGGCTATCTGGCTGAACGGGCATTAATCCCAATGCTACCCAGTGAGACAGATTTTCCATATACTATTCGTTCGGTAACAGAGATTATGAGTCAAAATGGATCAACTTCAATGGCAGCAACGTGCTCTAGCTGTATGGCACTAATGGATGCCGGTGTTCCGCTAAAAAGACCGGTAAGTGGTATAGCCATGGGTCTAATATTGGACGGGGATAAGCCAAACATCTTAAGTGATATTGCTGACGCAGAAGATTTTGCGGGAGACATGGATTTTAAGGTTACAGGTACAGAGAAAGGTATAACAGCCTTGCAGATGGACATGAAAGTACATGGGCTTGGTATGGATATTTTAGCTGCAGCATTAAATCAAGGTAAAGAAGGTAGGGCCGAAATTTTAGGTCATATGCTTTCTGTAATTTCAGAGGTTCAACAGATGAGCCCTTACGCACCAAGAGTTGAAGCTATCAATATCAACCCAGATAAGATACGAGAAATTATTGGTAAGGGTGGTGAAACTATCCAAAAGATAACGGCCGAAAGCGGTACTGAAATTGATATTAAAGATGATGGGACGGTAATGATTGCTAGCCCAGATAGTGCTAAAATTAAAGTAGCGAAGCAAATGATTAAAGATATTGTTGCAGAACCAGAAGTAGGTGTAATATATAAGGATAAGCCAGTTGTAAATGTTATGGATTTTGGGGCTTTTGTACAGATTATGCCTGGAAAAGATGGCTTAGTTCACGTTAGCGAGATGAGTACTGAACGAGTTGAAAAACCAAGTGATATTGTTAAAGAAGGAGATAAAGTCGACGTTAAACTTGTAGCAATTGATGATAGGGGTCGTCTACAGCTGAGTATGAAAGCCGTAAACCAAGAGAATAAGGACGATAAATCCAAGTAGGGTAGATATATGGGTAAAAAGGTAAGATATAATAAAAAATTAGATCAGCCATATGTAATATTAGCAATAGGCGTGGCATTAATTTTTGTAGTTTATTTACTGTTCTTGCTGGCAACAGATAGTGGCAGTATCTTTCAATATTTCTCCATGTTTGTTGCGTTATACTATGGGATACATTTTTTAAAAAAGTTCGTGAAAGTACAGTTCTTTAACAATGACAAAACAAGAAAAACTAGACGAGTTAGCAGATAATATATTATCTGCTAATATTACACCAGAACTAGCAAAGCAAGCCACGCAACTAGTTTTTGGTACCGGAAATCCGAACTCAGATGTTATTTTTGTTGGTGAAGCCCCAGGCAAAAATGAAGATTTGAGAGGACTTCCGTTTGTAGGAGCAGCTGGTAAATTTTTAGACGAAATGCTAACAAGCATTAATATAGATAGGGGTAAGATATATATAACTAACATAATAAAATATCGCCCACCAAATAATCGAGATCCTAAGCCATCTGAGAAAAAAGCTTTCTGGCCCTATTTATTAAAACAAATACAGGTAATACAGCCAAAAGCGATAGTCACCCTTGGTCGTCATAGTGGCGAAGCCTTCATACCAAACTTGCATATTAGTGCTGACCACGGTAAAAAGAGAAGACTCAAAGTGATACAAGATGGACAGGAAAGCTCTATCGTTATCTTGCCTTTATATCATCCGGCTGCAGCTTTGTATAATGGATCGCTCAGAGATACATCAATAAAAGATTTTCAAATAATTAAAACATTTATGAATTTTAGAAAAAATTAAGGAGTAATAATGGATAATAAAAATAATAGAGGTCTGAATAGACCACATAAGGAATTACCAAAAAGAAATGCTGGTAATAGGAATAACCAAAATAGACAAGGAATGGGTTCAAAAGCTCGTCCAAAGACGACCACCCAAGCAAGAAGTACAAGTAGAGGAGAAGCAATAAGAGCTCAAAGAAGAACAATTGAGGATGCAACAAGAATGGTTAGTCAGTATATGGGTAACGGTGACGGAAATGGTACAAAAAGGGCTAATTTTATAGACAATAGTCCACGTCTAAAAATTATTGGTCTAGGGGGCATGGACGGTGGCGGTTCGAAAAATATGATATTAGTTGAATATGCTGATGATGCTTTGGTTATCGATTGTGGTAATGAACTTGGCGTAGATTTACCGGGTATAAACTATGCTATTTGTGATATCAGCTATTTAGAAAGCATCAAACACAAGCTGAAGGGCTATGTCATAACGCATGGACACCTAGATCACATCGGTGGGCTTCCACATATAGTGCCAAAAGTACCAGCACCTATTTATGGGGGCAAGTTTACTATTGGACGCGTAGAAGAGATATTTAATAACTTTGGGCTTCCTATGCCTGATGGTTTTAATCTTCAAACTGTAGTTATGAATGAGCATACACATGAAAAACTTAAATTGGGCGTATTCTTTGTTGAACTCGTGGCAGTAACCCATTCAATCCCAGGATCGACGTGTGTTGTTGTTGATACTCCTGTAGGGCGGATAATTAATACTGGAGATTTTCGCTTAGATCCTAACCCGCTTGATCATGAAAAAACAGACAGCGATAGACTGATTGAACTAGGAAAAGAGGGGGTTTTGGCACTGCTTAGTGAGAGTACTACTACAGAAAGAGCAGGAAGAACCCCAAGTGAGAGTATCTTGGAACAAAGCTTCGTGGATATCATGACGCAAGCCCCTGGTAGAATGTTTGTTGCTCTGTTTTCTACTAACGTTAACCGCGTACAGATGATAGTTAACGCAGCAGTTAAACATAATAGAAAGATTGCACTAGATGGTCGGAGTATGATGAGTACTCTTGAAATGGCAGTTAGACACGGATTTATGAAAATTCCAAAAGGCACATTTATACCGATAGGTACAGTTCCTAATATAAAAGATAATGAAGTGGTTGTGATGTGTACTGGTTCTCAGGGAGAGCCCAACTCGGCACTTCAAAGAATGGCCACCGGTCAACATAAATACATAAAACTAAAAGCCCAAGATACTGTAGTACTAAGTAGTACACCAATTCCAGAATCTGGGAACGATGCTCTGATTGGTGATATGGTAGACAATTTAATGAAGATGGGGGTACATGTATTTAGACACCAAACCAGAGAATTAGACGGTGTTGGTCCGTTGCATGTGTCTGGGCATGGTAGCGTGGAAGAATATAGAGATATGATAGATATGGTAAAACCTAAATTCTTTATACCTATTTATGGGAGCTACCGTAGTAAGCAATATCATATAGAAATTGCTGTTCAAGAGGGTATTCCTCGTAAAAATACAGTCAATGCTGATAACGGGCAGGTAATAGCTCTTACTCAAAATAAGATGGAGGTTATAGGAGAGGCTCCGACTGGTACGGTGCTAGTGGATCAATCTGGGGCAATAGTTAACAATGTTGTCGTTAAAGACAGGTTAGTATTAGCAGAAGAAGGGTTAGTGACAGTTATACTAACCATAGATAAAAAATCCGGTCAGTTGATGACAAGTCCAGATATTATTAGCAGAGGCTTCATATACATGCGTGATTCGGAAGAGTTAATGAATCTTTTCCGTTCAGAGTTAAGGAGAGCGGTCGTTCAGCGTTTTAAAAGAGTAGACTTAGATCGCTTTAAGGCTGAGTTGCGTGATTATGTAACTCACTTTCTATACGAACAGACTCAGCGTAGTCCAATAATAATACCCGTTGTTAATATAATAAATGGTAATCGCTCCGACAAAGATAAAGGTAACACAAAGAATAAAAAACTAGAAAAAACATCAGAGCAGATTGCACAAGAACAGCAAGACAGATTTGCCCAACTAAGGCAACAACTACTTGGACAAGATGCCCGTACTGATTAGCGGATTGACAAAACGGCCGAAGTTTGTTAAAATAACAACACTATTTAGTTAGTTTGATTAATAGCGTAAAATGTACTTATATTACCATGGCAAAAAAGAAAAAAAATAATAGAAAAAAGAGAATCTTCAGACGAAAATCTACACGTAAAAAGGTAGAACGAGTACCGAAAGAGCCTAATGTATTTATCCGTCAGATAGGAGCGGTTGCACTGTTAATAGCCGCTGTGTTTCTATTATTGGGCGGGTTTGGAGCAGGGGGGAGTCTGCCTCGTGGTATGTTTAATGCTACATATCTGGCCTTGGGTCTTGCAGCCTATTTATCTCCTGTTGCACTTGCCTACTGGGGTGTTCATAAGTTAATAGCAGAGGAATATAATTTAGCTGCTAATACTCTTCTGAGTATGACCAGCCTACTTGTAACGTCATCCGCTTGGTTGTATGTTGGTTTTATTAGCCAAGGAGCTACTTCTAACCAGTGGGTTGGTGGACAAGGTGGTAGAATTGGCGAAATTATCGGTGGTGCGGTGTTATCCGTTCTAGATAAGCTTCCAGCTACGATAATGTTTTTTGTATTAGTTGTATTATCTACAAGCTGGGCTTTTGGTTTACCTCTTATTATTCTCCTAAAACCGTTTAAGCGTAAGCAAAAAAAGGCTGATTCTGATACAGATCTGGATGAGTTAAAAGAGCACGCCAAGGATCAAGGCTTTATGCTTAATGAGGGCGTTCCAGTTGAGCACAATAGCAGTCGTCGTAATCTTAAAAATACTATATCTCAAAGTCTTATACAAAATGAGAATCACGAAGCGTTAACTGAAGCTAGGGACCCAAATTGGCAATTTCCGTCGGTTGAATTGCTCAAGAAAACCCAAGAAAAAGCTGATCCGGGCGATGTTAATATGAATGCTGACATTATTAAAGACACCTTTGCTAACTTTAATATCAAGGTAGGTATGGAGGGTGCTAATGTTGGGCCAAGAGTGACCCAATTTACTCTTAAGCCACCTGCTGGCACAAAACTTAGTAAAATTTCAGCGCTTGATAAAGAGCTATCATTAAATTTAGCAGCTCAAAGTATTAGGATTGAAGCTCCAATTCCTGGGAAAAGGTCTGTAGGTATAGAGGTCCCAAATGTGAAGTCGGCTACGGTAAGTATTGCTGGGATTATCAAAGACAAAGTATGGAAAGAAGCATCTGAGCCTCTAAGTTTCGTAATTGGACGTGATATTGGCGGACAGCCTGTCGTTGCTGCTCTCAACAAGATGCCCCATTTAATGATTGCTGGACAAACTGGATCTGGTAAATCCGTAATGATAAACACTCTTTTGGCTAGTTTGTTATTTAAGAATAGTCCATCCGATCTCAAACTAATTTTAGTCGACCCAAAACAGGTTGAGTTGACTCCCTACAATAGTATTCCTCATTTATTAACGCCAGTTATCACAGAGCCAGAAAAGTGTATTAGTGCTCTAAAGTGGGCCGTTTCTGAGATGGAGCGTCGATTAAGGACATTTGCTGCTCATAAAAAACGTAACATCGATGAGTATAATGCACTGAAAGAACAGGATTCCATGCCTTATATCGTGATAGTAATTGATGAGCTATCTGATCTAATGATGGTAGCTGCACGTGATGTTGAAGCTTTAGTAGTGAGAATTGCCCAGAAGGCGCGAGCTGCCGGAATACACCTAATACTTGCCACACAGCGTCCAAGTGTTGATGTAATAACTGGGTTGATAAAAGCAAACGTACCATCAAAAATAGCTTTTACGGTTCCGTCACAAGTTGATAGCCGTACCATTCTTGACGGTATTGGTGCTGAAAAGCTTCTAGGCATGGGAGATATGCTATTTACCACTTCAGAGATGGCTAAAGCCCGGCGTATTCAAGGTGCCCTTATTACTGATGAAGAAACGGTTCGAGTTAATGACTTTTTACGAACTCAACGTCCTCCGCAATATGACGATGAAGTGGTTAGTCAACAAGTCCAGTTGAATGGAAGAGGAGGAATTGTTGTTGACTCATCCCCCAACGATGTAGAAGACGAACTATGGAAAGATGCTGTCCATGTAATCGTCGACAACAGAAAAGCTAGCACAAGTTTATTGCAACGAAAGTTAAGAGTAGGTTATAGCAGAGCCTCACGCTTAATAGATAGAATGGAAGAACAGGGAATAGTTAGCCCAGCAGACGGGTCAAAACCCAGGAATGTATTAGTAAATTCGCTGGATGATGTTTTTGGACGAAATAGTGTAGAGGATGAAGAAGAAGCGGCGCTGGACGAGCTAGAGTAATTATTGAAATTACTTGGACTAACTGATATAATTGTGTCTACAATATTAACTTTTATTTACGACTCTTAGGTACGTAAACAAAATGCCTGTAATATAAATTATTATGGCAATAACCAAAGAAAGGAAAATACATGGAGCAATATGAGTTAGTTGTTCTGTACCATCCAGATCTAGAAATAGACTTAGATAAAGCAGAAGCTAAGATTAAGGGTCTGGTGAAAGACGCCGGAGGTAGCATAGAAGGTACTGACAATTGGGGCAAGAAAAAACTAGCTTACAAAATTGCCAGCTATGAATATGCCGTATACGTTTTTTATGCCCTGCAGATGCCCACAAGTGGGGTAAAACAATTGAATAACGCATTAAACATTACTGACGAAGTGATTAGATTTTTAATCAGTAGACCAGATCTCAAGGCAATTGCAAAAGCTGAGGCAATGAAGATTAGCAGAGATAAACGAGTAGCACTTGCAGATGAAAACGACGATAAAAAATATTTAAACGACAAGAAGGGAGAGCCCAAATAAAAATATAGCAATAGGGCTATTCTATTACAAAATTTGGGCACCAAAAACATGGCAAGAGGATTTAATAAAGTAGTATTAATGGGTAATTTAACGCGAGATCCCGAACTACGTAGTACACCAAACGGACAGAGCGTTGCGGGGTTTTCTCTAGCAGTTAATAGGACATGGAAGAATGCCAATGGGGAGCAACAAGAAGCCGTTGACTATATAGACTGTAATGCTTGGGGAAAAGCTGGTGAGATAATAAGTCAATACATGCAAAAAGGGCGACCCATCCTGATATCTGGTCGTCTGCAACAAAGGTCATGGGAGCAAGAAGGGCAGAAACGTTCCAAAGTTGAAGTAGTAGTAGAGGATTTTAACTTTATAGGTAGCGGTGACGGGTCCCGTAGCGTACCTAATTCTGATGGTAACAAACCAGAGCCACAGAAACCGAGCAAAAAGATAGATGAGAAAGCTAAAGATGTTGGTGATGAGCCCATCAATCTCGACGACATCCCTTTCTAAGCCTTATGAGACACCCTTTCAGGGTCTATCATCGTGCTAGAGAGCCGAATAAATCGTCTCTGCGGACTGCTCTTCCCGAGCTACAAGCTCCAGATGGAAGTAACACAGAACCCCAGCAAATGTGCTCGGTCATCATCCCGAATTGTACTAATGATACAAATGTTAAATTAATTTAAAAATGGACAGGGTTAACCCATTTTTGGGCAGAAGAGCTCTTGTAAACGCCTCGAGATCTGTAGAAGTCCTATCGCAAATGCAAACCTCTTAGTAGTCTTAAAAAAAGAGTTAAACATAAAACTACATTTAAATAAGAAAGGAATAGTAAAATGGCAAAAATTTTTAAACATAAAACAGACATTCCGTACTTTGATTACAAGGACTTTAAGACTCTACAGCGTTATGTAAACCAATATGGACAGATAGAGTCACGTAAAAAAACTGGCCTAACAGAGAGCAAACAGCGTCAGTTAGCAAAAGCTATCAAACGCGCACGTCATTTAGCTTTACTTCAATTTGTAAACTAAATTAAAAAATAATTTTAATGATAAGAAGCACTTAATAAATGGCACTATCACCAACAGATTTAAAAAAAGGGCAAGTCTTTGATTTTGAAGGGACTCCTTATAAGGTGGTTGAATACTCTCAAAAAGTTGTTGGACGGGGTGGTTCGATAGTTAATGTTAGAATTAAGAGTTTACTGGACGGTAAAGTCCTGGAAAAAACTTTTAAAGGCAATGAGCGATTAAACGATTTAAATTTAACCTATTCTACCGTGCAATACTTGTATAACGATGGTTCAAAGTTTTATTTTATGGATACGGAGAATTATGAGCAAATAGAGTTTGCTACAAGTGTGATAGGTAGCCAATCAGGATACTTAAAAGAAGGTGACAACGTCAAGGCTATGAAAATTGACGGTATTGCTGTAAGTGTAGCACTATCTAAGAATGTTTTTTTAAAAGTTACCTACACAGAAGATGTTGTTAAGGGTGATACAACTAGTAATGTGATGAAGAATGCCAAGACTGATACCGGTATTACGGTAAAAGTGCCTGCTTTTATTAAAACTGGAGATGAAATTTCTGTAGATACAGAAACTGGAGCCTATAGAGAGCGTAAGAAAGAACAATAGCTTCTAAGCTATCGGTTACCTTGGATTTTTATAATAATAGGATTTTGAAGGACCAATGAAGACTAGATTAGATACAGCTACATATCGCAGAGGGATGATAACCTCTCGTAGTCAGGCCGAGAATTATATTAAACTTGGGATGGTTGAAGTTAACGGAAAAACTACAAAAAAACCAAGTTATTTAGTTGATGCGAGTGACAAAATAACTATAAAAAGTAATAAATACGTCTCCAGAGCAGCCTTTAAATTGGCTTCAATTGTAGATTATTTTTCTTTAGATTTTCGCGGTAAGTCAGTTTTAGATGTTGGGAGTAGTACGGGGGGATTTACCGATTATGCTCTGCAACACGGAGCAAGCAAAGTGTTTGCAGTGGATATAGGGACGAATCAACTTCACCCATTACTTAGAAAAGATTCAAGAATTGAGCTACATGAGAAGACAGATATTAGAGAAATACTACCATTCAAGCAACTGGGTGATACTGACAAACAGCAAATCTCTATACCCTTTGTGCCCGATATTATAGTGATAGACGTCAGTTTTATAAGCCTTACCAAGATATTAAGAAGCGTAGGTGATTTATCTGAACGTAGTACACGTATTATCGCAATGTGTAAACCGCAATTTGAGGCAGGTAGGGATCAAACTAATAAAGGTATTATTAAAAATAGTACTATTCGTAGGCAAATCTTAAAAGATGTAGAAAAATGGTTACATGACAACAATTTTGTTATCACCAATAAAGCTGACTCACATGTTGCGGGAGCTAAGGGCAATGTTGAGCGTTTTTATAGTCTGACTTTTTTAAAGTAAATCTTCAAGCCCCCTAGCATTTTTTATGCCGATGTGTCCATGTGCTGTTGTTATTAGACCTTTTTTGCGTAATATATTTAACTCTCTGGATGTAGTCTCTCGTGTTGTATTAACCGAGCTAGCAATATCTGCTTGTCTAAACGGAGCAATAATTTCAATGATACCGTTTTTCTCTACACCAAAACGTTCTGAAATAACTAATAAGAAGGAGGCAATCCTTTCTCGGGCAGTTCTATAACTTAGTGTCATAACTCGTTCTGAGTGTAGACGGTAGGCCTCAATCGCCATATCTAGAATAATAGGCATAACATCGTTATTTTTCTCTAGAAACTCTAAATAATCTCTTTTGCTTACCCTTAATAACGAAGTGTCCTCCATGGCCTCATAAGTAATATTACGATGTTCGCCGGTAAAGACCCAGATTAAGGGGAAGACTCCGCCAGATCCTCTGACAAGTAGCAAGTTTTCTTCACCATATTTGGTAATAGTATAGGCTTTTATGAAGCCCGATTCTATAAGATATACACCGTTTGGTTCATCTTCGGGCCGGATTACAACGCCTCCTTTGTCGTAATGGAGTTTAGTGCATGAGTAAAAAAATGCTCGTATTTTATCGCGTTGTTGGTTGTGGGTGCTCATACATGTATTGTTCCAGTATCACACCTATAATGCAAGTGTGATGAGTATCACCTGTAATATGTGTCGGTGTTTACTGTAATTATTTAAGAAAAGGTCTTTAATAATAGTTGTTCTAATATCACAGTAGGGGCGAAGGATATGGATAAATCTAACTTAATTAAAACCGATAGTTTTAGAGCTAAATTAGGGTTTAGGTTTTTTGGACGTGCAGAGATTAAGGCTCTCAAGAAAATTCTTAGGAGTAATGAATATATTGCTCACTGTACATATGGTTATCACCAAGGAGGCTCAGGTATATTGGTTGCCACTAATCAAAGAGTATTACTGATGGATAAGCGTCCTTTCTATGCTCATTTAGAAGATATCGATTACCAGAATATTAAAGAGGTTAGCTATAAGATGAAATTACTACAGGCTATACTTTTGATTCGTACCAACAAACGTACGTTATATTTTAAGAGTGTTAGTGACGCGAGATTAAAGAATACTAAGAAATATGTGGATAGTAAGCTTCTTTTAAATAATAATTTCGAAGAGGCTGTTGATACTTCAAAGTATGTAGCGAGTAAACCCTATCTTAATCCTGGGTGGCGTCCGCATCATGCCGGGGGAGTTATCCGGAGAAAACCCAGTAAATTCTATCCAAAAGCAACCAAGCCTCAACCTACAGTTGTAGAGTGATTATCAAACTACACTCTATGATGCTATAAATCTATCCAGTTCTATTTACTATAACGGGCACTCTAGTGTTTTTAATATTATATATTAAAACGAAACTCTACAACATCGTCTTTTTGCATGATATATTCTTTACCTTCAGTATGGATTAAGCCTTTCGTCTTCACTGCTAGTTCGGAACCTTCTGAGATGAGATTATTATAATTCATAATCTGAGCAGCTATAAAGCCTTTTTTAAAATCTCCGTGGATTTCCCCAGCAGCTTCGGGGGCAGTAGCACCTTTCTTAATTGTCCAAGCACGAACCTCTTTTTCTCCGGCTGTCAAAAAACTTTGTAAATCCAACAAATCATAAGCTGCTCGTACGACTTGATTTAAACCAGGCTCATTTTGACCGTAGCTTGCTAACATTTCTAGTTGTTCTCCAGAGTCCAGGCCTCTTAATTCATCTTCAAGTTTAGCACTTACGAATACCGCTGGGGCAGGACTAACAAGTTTTGCCAGCTCCGCCTTTCTTGAATTATTAGCTATACTAGAATCATCAATATTGAACAGATACATGACTGGCTTAGCAGACATTAACTGTAGATCAGGCAATAGTTTTTTATATTTTTCCAACAATTCACTATCTCGCCAGAGCGGTTTGGCTGTTTCTAAGTATTTTTTAACCCTCTCTAATAAATCATATTCAGGACGTCGTTTTGGATTGGCTTTAACCTCTTTTGCAAGCCTTGGAAGCTGTTTTTCGATAGTTTGTAAATCTGCTAGAACTAATTCTGTGTTAATTACCCCTATATCGTATTCAGGGTTTTTGGATGAACCACTACGTAACACGTCATCACTATTAAAAGCTCTTATAACCTGACAAATAGCGTTACAACTTCTAATATGTCCCAGGAATTGATTACCCAAGCCCTCGCCCTTGCTTGCCCCAGACACCAGCCCGGCGATATCTATAAATGTAACTGTTGCTGGTATTATTTTTGATGTTTTATATATGTCGGCAAGTTTACTAAGTCGTTTATCAGGTACCGGAACTATGCCAGTGTTTGGTTCTATTGTCGCAAACGGATAATTAGCCACAAGAACACTATTATCGGTTAAGGCGTTAAATAAAGTAGATTTACCAACATTTGGCAACCCCACTATCCCAATAGATAAGCTCATAGATAATAGAATACAACAAACACTATATTTTTTATACTTTTATCGGATCTTAATTCATAGTAGGCTTATAGTGTAATGATATTTTTAGATAATATACCAACTGCATCTTGGCAATGGCTATTGATTGGGATTGTATTCTATACAGTGGGTATTAAGAGTTTTATTAGTTATAAGAAAACTACAAATCAAGTGGCATTATTTTATGCATATGTAGCAACATCTGCAGGAGTATCTTATACGCTTTGGAGCTTACCCTCTATATTTAGTTCGAATGCTGAAGTTATAAAATATTTCAGTATGGTTGGTGATGTATTAATAACAATACCTATCGCATCTCATGCGATATTAGTGTGGCTATTAATGCTTAAAAGTAAAAGGATTTCAAAATGGGCGTTATTAATACCATCTTCTATTATAGCTCTGTGGTCATCTACGTTATCTGTGGCAGACGCTCTTTCAGGTACAAATTTTGCTCATATATCAAATAGCGGGGAATTATTACTAGGAAATTTACCGAGTATTCTATCAGTGCTTTTTATTATATTATTTTATCCTTTAGCATTTTACTTTTTTAAAGGGATAAGATCTTCCAAGAATCTTTCAGGAAAAATGCGAGGGGTTGCTCTCGGACTAATCTATGCAGGATTAGCCACAACAGAAATTCAGGCAAATTCTTTCAGCTCTACATCTTCTCAGAGTGAAGAGAGGACCATAATTTTTGTATTAATGATTGTTTTTGGTGTCTTGTTTTTTGTAATTACCCGGATTGCTAAAGAACGTTAGTTTTTAACTAACGAGATAACAGCGTATACTAGTATCAAAATGGTTAAGTATATATTTATAGATGGAAAATACTAAATTTCGTAACACATTAATACATAGACTATCGGCTGGGCTGACAACGTTTTTAGCGGTTGTACTAATAGGTACGGTCATGCAGTATCAAAATTTATTCGCTGGAGAAAGGGGACTTCTGGCTGTATTGTTGATATCTGGCATAGTGTTGGTGTCAATTCTTAGGGTATTTGATGTATTAAAGATTAATGATAAACCAGCCTTGTTTATGGGGCTTTACAATACAATATTCATGGTCGCTCAAGTGATTGTTTTTGCTCCTTTTCACTTACTGTCATTTTTGTGGATAATTTTACTCATCAGGACTAGGTCTTATCTAGATGGGTTCTGGTCCTATCTCTGGTTATCTATATTTATCTTGTCAAGCCTTCTCGGGTTGATAATGGCCAAAGGAACTCTAGAGAACTTCTATTCGGTAGTAGCAGAGATAGGTATAGCAATCTTAGTTACTATTGTATTGCAAGATTCTGAATCCCAAAGAGCAGGATTTTATCAGGTTAAAGAGAATGAGATTGTAGAGAGTAAACACCTACAGCATCGGCTAGAGTCTATGTTTAATAATATTTCTTTGGCTATTTTTGGTTTAGATAAAACTGGTGCTGTCGTAGTTTATAATCACGCCGCTTTAGACATAATCAACCAGAATGCTGAGCTACACGGTGTAGACATTGATTCCGTTATCGCTATAAGCGACGAAGAAGGCAAACCCCTGTCTTTTTCAGTTTTGAGTACTGCTACCGATAAAATTGATAGAAATGATGTCTATTTACACTTAGGGCACGACGAGAAAACACCTGTAAACTTAGTGGTAACTAAGTTTCACCAAAGTTATTCAGTTAATGACGGAATTAGTTATGTGCTGACGATGCAAGATATTACGGAGCAAAAAAAGCTTAATAGTGAGCAAGAGGACTTTATCTCTGTTGTATCACATGAATTGAGAACGCCGTTGACGATAGCAGAAGGAAACGTATCCAACGCGATCTTAGTCAATAATAGTAATAAAGACGATGGCACAGTCGATCATGCCTTAAAGGTAGCTCATGAACAAATAGAGTTCCTGTCGCAAATAGTGAATAATATTAATACTCTGACTCAGTCATCGCAAGATAAGTTGGAGATTAAATTAGAAAGGATATACCCGAAAAAAATTATTGAGCAGGTAGCCAAGGCCTATACTAATAGCGTTGTTGAAGCTGATTTAAAATTAGTTTGTAAAGTTGGAGAGAATGTAGGTTCTATTATATCTTCAAAGAAGTTTATTGTGGACATTATTAAAAATCTGGTAGAGAACGCTCTAAAATATACCGAGAAAGGTACGATTACGCTCGGAGCCGAGTATCATGATAAACTTCTTAATTTTTACGTTCGTGATACAGGGATTGGAATAGGTCATTCAGATATTAAAAATATTTTTGATAAATTCTTTAGAGTTGAGTCGCATGAAATTCAAGAAAAAGGGGGGACGGGGCTAGGCTTGTATGTCTCTACTCAACTTGCAAAACGTATAAATGCCACATTAAATGTAGAAAGTCATCTAGGAGAAGGCGCTACCTTCACTCTGAGTATCCCCAAAATAGGGGCACTAGAGAAGGACACTAGCCAAGTATCAAAAACCCAAATTACAGAGTTTATATCCGATGTATAGTCTGACTTTAGTGCAATTGGATTAATATATAAATAATTTTTAAAAACTTTAAGATTTCTTTTATGTTAAAAAGTATAAAAAACTAGGAATAGCTATAGAAACAAGAAAGCAT
This sequence comes from Candidatus Saccharimonadota bacterium, assembly GCA_003231925.1. Lineage (GTDB taxonomy): Bacteria > Patescibacteriota > Saccharimonadia > Saccharimonadales > SZUA-47 > SZUA-47. The sequence continues at coordinate 177 of QIKK01000065.1, read as the reverse complement.
ATACGTTATACTTTACTGTAATCATATGAGTATTTTTTCTGGATCATTAGACTTTTTTGGCCTAGACATCGGTACTTCTGCAATAAGGGTGGTACAAGTGAAGGGGGGCAAAACAAAAACCCTTGCTCGATTTGGTTCTTTAAATATTGATAGTAAAATTTCCAAGAGTGATTCTAA
>QIKK01000053.1 GCA_003231925.1 Candidatus Saccharimonadota bacterium | reverse complement strand
CTCTACTGTTATCCTTCGTTCCGTAGATAGTCGAATGAACATCTTCTGACAGAACTGAGTAAACTGTTCTATAGTCCATTTGTGTTAGTCCGCTGTATTTTGGATTTTTCATTAAGTTGTAATCATCCAGAGATTCAAGCCCATTTAGCAGTCTGTCGTGCTTGCCCAGATTTACTTTTGGATTCCTGTTATATGCTAGAGGACAGTCCTCTATGGATGCTGATTCTTGTCACTTGTTAGTGGAGGACTTATCCACATTCTGCAGGCATAGAATCTTTCAGCTATCAAAGAAAAAAGCCGTCCTCTTGGACGACTCTTTTTTTGGTCGGGGTGAGAGGACTTGAACCTCCGACCTCACGGTCCCAAACCGCACACTCTAGCCAACTGAGCTACACCCCGGTAATCGATTCATTATAACTGTAAAGGTTCAAATCTGAAAGGACTTGGTCACTTCCAGCGACCCCGAAACTTCATCTTAGAAAACAAGTTTTCAAGAGAAGATTTCCTTGCAAAATGCCACTGGCATTTCTCACCTCCGACCTCACGGTCCCAAACCGCAGTCACATTCTGCGACCCCCGAACTTCACGTATGAAAACAAGTTTTCAACGGAAGATTCGTTTCCGAAGTGCGCTTAGGCACTTCTCTCTCTAGCCAACTGAGCTACACCCCGATGTTTAAACTTTATACAAAATAAAAATAGAAAGGTACTTTCTTTAAAGTTTAGGTTTAAGAACTCTCGCGACTCTTAAACCTAAAACAAAAGAACAGTGGTGATTATACCTTATATATAATGCTATTGATAGTCTCAACTATTTGAGGCTTACTTGGCGTACTCTATAGCACGTGTTTCACGGATGATATTCACCTTGATTGTACCTGGATACTGCATTGTACTTTCTATCTTATTTGCCAGATCACGAGCCAGTTTTATAGCCCCTAAATCATCAATATTTGTAGGTTTAACAAAAACCCTAACTTCTCGACCAGCACTAATTGCATAGGCTTTTTCAACTCCTTCAAAACTAAGCGCAGTATTCTCAAGATCTTTCATCCTCTCTACAAAGTTCTCAGCACTAATATTCCGTGCTCCTGGACGTGAAGCAGATATTGCATCTACGACCCTTACAATTAAGGCCTCCACAGTAGTTGCCTCGACATCATCATGGTGAGCTTCTGCGGCATGAGCCACTTCTTCTGGAACCCCATACTTACGCGCCATCTCACCACTAATATGATGATGCTTACCCTCCATTTTATGAGTGAGCGCCTTACCTAAATCATGAATTAAAGCGGCGTATTTAGCAGTTTTAACATTTGCACCTAATTGTTCAGCCAAAATACCGGCAAGATGTGCCATTTCTGTAGAGTGCTTCAATACATTTTGTCCATAGCTTGTACGGAATTTTAGTTCTCCGACGTATTGTAAAATTTCTTTTGGTATACCCACAATACCGACTTCTCGAGCAGCATCTTCTCCAGCTCTTACAACGTCTTTCTGGACTTCTTTTTGGGCTTTTTCGTAGACCTCCTCAACACGTCCTGGGTGTATCCTACCATCCTTCATAAGTAGTTCCATGGTACGTTTAGCCACCTCTCGCCTTATCGGGTCAAAAGAACTTAGAACAACCATTCCTGGAGTATCATCAACCATTATATCGACACCAGTCGCCTTCTGGATGGCTTGAATATTCCGCCCTTCTTTGCCAATAATACGCCCCTTCATGTCTTCGTCTGGAAGTTTTAGAGCCGTGACAGTCCTCTCTGCCGTGACCTCGCTCGCCATACGTTCCATAGCTTGAGCTATTATCATTCCAGCAGATTCTTCAGCGTGTTCTTTAGCGTCGTTCTGTAGTTTAGCAACAAGACCCGTCAGATCATCTTTAATATCACGTTCGGTCATCTTCATTAATTTATCGGCGGCATCGGTCTTGGAAAGTTTAGCTATTTTTTCTAACTTATTCTGCTGTTTAGTCCTAATAGCGTGAATCTCGTTTTTAAGATCGATAGTCTCATCTTCGGCTTTTCTTAATTTTTCAGCCCTTTTATCCAGCTCATCTAGTTTATTATCTAAACTAGTCTCCCTGTCTAGTAGTCTTGTTTCTACTTCTTTTATGCCATCCCTGTGTTTTTTCTCGTCTTTTCTGGCTTCCTCAGCTATTTTTTCAGCTTGCTCTTTGGACTCACTAACAAGTTTAGAAGCCTCTCTTTTAGCTTTTTCTTTCTCTTTTTTGGCGTCTGCCTCGGCTGAACCGATTTTTTGTTTTGTCGTATAGTTGCTAACACCAAAGCCAGCGCCTAGCGCAGCGATAGCTATAGCTATTGTAATAGGATCCACAATGGACCTGCCTTTCTATCGAGATGTCCTTGACCTCTGGTAAGCAATCACTATCACTTCATTAGCTTGTAAGGTCTAAAAAGAACAATAAATCGAAAATATGTAATAAAAATTATCAGAAATAGGTTTATAACTCACACATTTATCTTAAGTATAAAACCTTATATTAATAATACTCCGTTTAGGCTATCTAATGCAATATTAAACGAATAAAAAATAGTAAAGCACAGTGCTTACGGATAGATTTTTTACTTTGTCGTTAGACCATACATTATTTATAACTATAGATTATTTCTTGGGCTTTGTGGTAAAAATCTGACCGCCATATTTAGGGCTGACTGGTATATATTTTTTATTCTTATATAACTTTTTAAAACTGGCTTCTAGCCACTGCTTACCTCCAGTAGCAACAATCGGAATTTGTAAAGAATATCCGATGGCATTCGCAACACTTGTACCTATTCTCAAACCAGTATAAGACCCTGGTCCTTCAAACAGTACTATTCCACTTAGATTCTTGAAGATATTATTAGAATCTTCTAATAATTTACCGATATTTATGTTGAGTTGTACAGACAATTCTCGTCCTGCCTCCCAACGATTAAAAGCAATTTCACCACCGTTCACCCACAAACCTATATATACTTCGGGTTTATCTGTTCTTATAGCCAATATCATTTCTGCACATCCTTGAATAAATAACTTCTATCCTGCCTATACTTGATAGTAAACCGGCGTTTTTTTGTACTATCTTTTGTTCCTTCAATATTTATCATGATTGTATTTTTCGGTAGAATACTGCGAACAGTTTGAGCCCATTCTATTAAAATTACAGCTTTACTATCCTGGATAGCTTCCAATAAACTCTCTACCACCAATCCCGGCTGGTTTAACCTATAAAAATCAAAATGGTAAATAGTCAGATCATCAGCAGAATATTGTTTTGTAATTGTAAAAGTCGGACTATTCACTAAATCTTTACTGCCTGCTCCGGCACATAATCCTCTTGCAAAGGTTGTTTTACCGCCACCCAGATCACTAATAAGTTCAAAAATCTCACCGCCTTTAAGATGGCTCCCTATTTTTACAGCAAGTGCCTCTGTTTGTTGCGCCGATTCAGTAGTTAGTTCTATTTGCATATCTTAATCCTCAATTATTATTCCTCAATATTCAGTAAGTGGCAACCTTAAGCTAGTTTGATATAATTAAAAGTATAATGCTTAGACTTTCAAGTAGCTATTTTTCAAGACCTATTTTATCGCTAAGGACTGGTGGCAAAATTGGTCTGGCAAATCAACCTATTATTAACCCCAATAATCTTAAAATTGAAGGGTGGTTTGTGAAAAATAGCCTACAAAAAGGCGAATTTATACTACCGGTAAGTGAAGTTAGAGACTTTATATCTAAGGGTCTAGTTGTTAATGATTTTGATGCTTTGACTCATCCAGAGGATATGATTCGTTTGGAACCAACAATTAAAATCAGATTCCAGCTTATCGGAAAACCTGTGGTCACAGAGAAAAAACGTCGCCTGGGCAAAGTTGCTGATTTTGCTGTTAATGAGGGATTTTATATCCAAAAACTATATATTAACCCATCTTTCTTAAAGGGAATTACTAGTGAACAGCTAATTATTTCTAGAAACCTAATTGTAGAGATGACTGATAAGAAAATCATTGTTTCAGATGCAGAAGAGAAAGTACCTTCGGGCTCAGCTCTCCCTGTCGAGGCTTAACAAAGCATCTTTTATCACCGAATACGAGAAGCCTCTGCCCATCAGATAGGTAATCATTTTATTCTGATCATGATAACGTGGTCTTGTTTGTAATTTAACTATTAGTTTTTTTAAAGTAGCACCATCGATATTTTCTAAATCAGTAATAATCTTATTAATAATTTCTCTATCAATCCCCTTAGTAAATAACTCTGCAGAAATCTCTCTAGTACTCTTCTTTTTTGCTAGCCTTAACTCTACAAGCCACTCTGCAAATTTATAATCTTCTAGGTATTTTTTGTCTGTAAACTCTTGAATCCATTCTAATATTAAATCTTCATTAGCTTTTTTTCTATATAAGTAGTCATGAAACTCCCTGGTAGAATGTGGTCTTAGCAACAACCAATTTAGTGCCCTAGATTTTAATTTACCCTCGTCTGATAGTTTCTGAAGAGCTTTTAAGCGGTTTTTATTAATTTTTAAATCTTTTTTTAGTTTTTCATGCAATAACTGATCGAGATTTAAAGAAAAAGAGTATTTACTGTCTATAAATATTGAAACTCGACTAGAGTTTTTTAACTGCTGTTTAATCTGCGTAATTTTCATAAAACTTTGTTTAAAATAAAGGCTGTTACAACTAGCCAGACAATTTCGATATAAATACCGTTTTTAAATTCGTATTTCTGGATTCTAGAGTGGAATTGGTTAAAAGCATTGAGTTTTTTTGGACGTAGCTTGCCCCATTTCTCAATCCAAGCATACCGGTAAACCCAAGCCAGGTCTGGTGATTCAGCTAACATTGCCCCGATAATTACGTACCAACCACTATCCTTTACAAAATACAAAAAGCTAAACAATATTAATAATAGTATAGAATCTATAACCCAAATGGTCTTTATGTAACACCATTTCTCTGTAGGTTCACCGCCAGCATGAGGCAAACTATCTAGCACAAAATGTGAAACAAACGCCAGAGGTAACGATACCAGTGGTTGAGGTATTACGGCGACAATTATTGCACCCATTATGGCATGATTTGTAGCTGTCATTATTTATATAATACTATTTTTACTTAAACTTCTGAGCTAGAACGCACCTTTTTGTCAATTTCTGCTAGAATTTTCGGGTTATCTTGCAAATATTGTTTAGCTGCTTCTCTACCTTGAGCTACGTTTTCGCCATTATAGGCATACCAAGCCCCGGCTTTTTCCACGATGTTCTTTTCTGTTGCTAAATCTAAGACATCGCCTTCTCTGCTAATTCCTCGATTATACATAATGTCAAATTCAGCCTGCCTAAAAGGTGGCGCTACTTTATTTTTTACAACTTTGACACGAACTCGATTACCGATAATCTGCTCTCCGCTCTTGATTTGACCTGTTCTACGAATATCTAATCGTACGCTAGCATAAAACTTCAAAGCATTCCCGCCAGTAGTTGTCTCTGGGTTGCCAAACATCACACCAATTTTCATGCGTAACTGATTTATAAAAATAACCGTACATTTACTCTTACTAATAATGCTTGTCAACTTTCTCAAGGCTTGGCTCATTAGTCTAGCCTGTAACCCCATATGGGAATCGCCCATGTCTCCTTCAATTTCAGCTTGGGGCACAAGGGCAGCAACTGAGTCGATGACCACAATATCTACAGCATTAGAACGAACCAAGGTCTCAACAATTTCTAGAGCCTGCTCTCCGCTATCTGGCTGACTAACCAGTAATTTTTCAATATTTACACCGAGTCGCTTGGCGTAGGAAGGATCTAGGGCGTGCTCAGCATCAACAAATGCTGCTATGCCACCCTTTTTTTGTATTTCAGCTATGGCATGTAGAGTTAGGGTGGTTTTGCCTGAACTCTCAGGACCATAAATCTCGACAACCCGCCCTCTGGGTATGCCCCCGCCCAAAGCTATATCTAGCGAAATACTGCCAGTAGATGAACAATCAACCTCTACCTTATTATCTCCATTAAGATGCATAATAGATCCTTTGCCAAATTGTTTCTCTATTTGATCAACTGCCATACTTAAAGCTTTAGATCTTCCAGTTTCGTCACTGGTTTTCTTAGCCATTTCTTTGGGTGGTTTTTTAGTTTTAGCCATATTTTCTACCTCTACTCTTGTTTGTTAATTCATCGCAATTTGAAACGATAAACTTCTTAATTATTATGGTAACTCAATGTTTACATAACAAGTATAGCGTAGTATGGAGAGATATAATACTTAACTTGTTTAGTTATATCTAGACTATTCTATGTTTCCTATAATCGTTATTTTAACAATGCCCTGTTTTTTATAAATGTGATAAAATGTTCTCAAGGGGTAAGCGCTAGCGCTTTGGTACCAAAAACATGCCTATACCAAATAAAACAGTAATAGAACTACTAAAAAAATCAAAAAAGTTGGATGCCGAACAGCTGGCTTCTCTTAGAGATGAGGCCCGTAATCCAAAGGCTGACATCAAAGAATTAGCGATTAAAAAAAATCTCACAACTGAAACTGAATTAACCAAACTATATGCTGAAGAAATAAATATTCCTTTTGTAGACATTGACGTTAAAGGATTAGATAAAGAGGTCCTCAAGCAGTTGCCAGAAAATATCGCTAAATTGTATAAAATGGTTGTTTTTGATGGCAAGACTGACAGTAAAAAAGAGCCTAGACAAGTAGCCATGCTTGATCCGGATGACTTACAGGCCATTGATGTTCTGCATAAACTCTTTGGTCAAAGTGTAAAAATATACATAGCCACTAAATTTAATATCTTAACTGCTCTGGATTTATATAGAGGTAATATCGGTAGTGAAATATCTAAGATTGCGACCGAGGACGAGGACGAGGACGAGGACGAGGAAGTCTCTGAAGAGGATATTGCCGAAGATTCTCCAATTGCACAAACTGTAAATTTAATTATCGAATATGCCATTAAGTCTGGCGCCAGCGATATCCATATAGAACCTAGAGAGAAATACGTGCTAATTCGTTACCGTGTCGACGGTGTGTTAAAAGAAGCTAACCGCCTGCCTAAAAAAACTCTAGCCGCTCTAGTCTCGCGTATTAAGATTCTATCTAATTTAAAAATTGACGAGAAAAGAGCTCCTCAAGATGGACGATTTAAGATTAACCTAAACGGTCGAATCTTCGCCTTTCGTGTTTCTACGTTACCTATTTCGGAGGGGGAAAAGGTAGTTATGCGTGTTTTGGATGAGTCTAGTGAACCGCTATCCCTTGAGAAGCTGGGTTTCTGGGGTACCGCATTACAACACATAAATGACGCCTCTAAACAGCCCCACGGAATGATTTTAGTTACTGGACCAACAGGATCAGGTAAATCTACAACCCTACATAGCATTTTACACATCCTAAATAAACCAGATGTCAATATCAGCACCATCGAAGACCCGGTAGAATATAGACTAGAGGGAGTTAACCAAACTCAGGTTAATCCTGTAGCTGGAATGACTTTTGTTTCTGGCCTAAGAGCTCTATTAAGACAGGATCCCAACATAATAATGGTAGGAGAGATTCGTGATAGTGAAACAGCAAGACTTGGAGTACAGGCCGCTCTAACGGGGCATCTTGTATTTTCTACGTTGCACACCAATAATGCCGCCACTAGTCTCCCTCGCCTATTAGACATGAGCATCGAGCCGTTTTTAATTGCCAGCGTTGTTAGAGTCATCATTGGACAGCGTCTTGTACGGAGATTATTGCCAGAAGATTGTGAAGAATATGCTCCTGATAGCATTCAACGTAAAGAAGTAGAGCGAGTTTTTGGTCTTAAATCTAAAGGGGACTGGGACGAGATACTAAGACTTCTCCAAGACGCTCAAGAAGCTTTTGGAAAAACAAAAACTACAAAGATAACTTTCTGGCGTCCAAAACCAAATCTCAAAGGAGAAAAAACTGGATACAAAGGCAGGATGGGTATCTACGAGGTTTTAAAAAATACCTCTGACATTCAGAAGCTAATCGTCAGCAACGGCACAAGCGAAGAGATACAAGAGATTGCTATAAAAGAAGGAATGTTAACAATGCAACTAGATGGATTAATAAAGGCCCTGTTAGGAATGACTAGCGTAGAGGAAATCCTAAGGGTTACGAGAGAATAAATGGCAAAATACATATATAGAGCTCTAGATTCTAAAGGAACTGCAAAAAGTGGTAACGTCGAAGCCTCTGATGAAAAATCTGCCAGAGAGATACTAACCAAACTGGGATTAAAACCCTTAACTATTAAAAAATCTGGTAATTTAGGTGTAGACATAATGGCTTTCTTAAATAAAGGTGGAAGGGTTAAGTCTAGAGATTTAGTTATATTCACAAGACAGCTAGCCACAATGATAAATGCCGGTGTACCCCTCGTCCGATCCTTAGCAACCATGCAGGCTCAGACTGAGAGTAAAGTATTTAAAAAACAATTAATTAACATCAGTAAGGATGTTGAGAGTGGAGCATCTTTTGCAAGTGCATTGTCAAAGTATAAAGGTACTTTTAGCTCAATATACATAAATATGGTCAAGGCTGGAGAGGCTGCTGGAATCCTAGATGATATTCTAAAAAAACTTGCCCTACAACAAGAAAAAGATGCTGCTATTCGTAGCAAGTTTAAAGGAGCAATGACTTATCCGATAGTTTTAATTAGTATTACTACCATAGTTTTTATCGCTCTAATGACTTTTGTAGTCCCTAAAATCGGTGCCATAGTGAAAGAATTATCCAATGGCGAGCTACCAACCCTCACAAAAGTCATGCTCAGCATTAGCAGTATTATGGTCCACTATTGGCTTATTATGGCCATAGCAACAGGCTTAGGAAGTACTCTATTAATGAGATATATAAAGACAGAGAAAGGTCACATTAACAAAGATAAGTTTCTGTTGAGAATACCGGCTATCCGGTCTTTGGTTATAAAGATGTCTATCGCCCGCTTTGCAAGAATATTCGCAAGTCTTATGAGTGCCGGAGTCAGCGTGATAGATTCTATAAACATAACTGCCAAAGCTAGCGGTAATGCCGTAATTGAGAAGGAGTTGCTAGAGGCCGCCAAAGCAGTAACAAATGGCGAGCAATTTAGCGTACCTTTGTCAAAAAGTAAGATATTCCCACCTATTGTTAGCCAAATGTTAGCCATCGGGGAAGAAACTGGTCAGACTGATACAATATTAATAAAAGTAGCTGAGTTTTATGAAGAGGAAGTTGATGCCGCCGTCGAGGGTTTAAGCTCAATTCTTGAGCCTATATTGATAGTAATTATGGGTGGGATGGTTGGTCTAATTGCCGTAAGTGTGATTGGCCCGATAAGTGGGCTAGCAAAAAATATATAGGAAATAGCTGTTTTTATTAGAAATATACTAATTATTCGATAAAAAAGTTGACTTTATAAGCATTACGTAAGATACTCTTAACCATAAGCCTAATAAAAAGTGGCTTACCTTGAAAAAAACAATAAATAAGGAGGTGGGCAATATGCTCAAGCAATTTAGAAAACAATCAGGCTTTACGATCATTGAACTTTTGATCGTTATAGCCATAATCGGTATACTGGCGACGTTAGTCCTGACTAACTTCCAAGGTGCACAAGCAAAAGGTCGTGACGCAGTACGCAAGAACGACATTAACAGTGTGTATCAAAAGCTAGAGGAGTTCTACAATGAAAACGGCGGATACCCAGACGGCGATATAGCTGGTAAAGTAGCAGCTGGTATTAACAATGCAACAGCAGCCAACACAGTAGATGTATTTCCAGGTATTGACGCTCAGGCTCTAAAAGATAACGATGGTAATCCATTCGTTCAAACCTTCGTTACGGCAGCAACTATTGCTGACCCAACACTACCAGGTAACACAAATGAGTACCTATACGCAGCGTACGGTTGTACAGCCGCAGGGGCTCAGGGAGCTGGAACAGCTGTTGGTGCAACGTGTACCAAATATAAGCTAGCCTCTTTCCTAGAACAAGAAGCAGCAGGATGGCGCAAGGCAAGTCTTAACTAAAAACCAAAATATAAAATATAAAAAAGACGTTCCTACAAGAAGAACGTCTTTTTTATATAATTTCTTGTAAAGCTCGCAATAATAACCAGGTTTAGGCTATACTGTAGAGCAAAGAGTTAATGCTTTTAATATGAAATTATTATACAAAGATAAACCAATATTTGGATTCGATTTAGGACATAGCACTATTAAAGTTATGCAGATAGATCAATCTGGAAAGAATGCTAAAGTTATAGGCTACGGTACAGCACCATTCAACAGTAGAGCTGTAAATAACCAGGGCGTAATAGTAGACTACGAAGAAATGACGAAGGTCACACACAAACTTCTGACGAAACAATTGGTCGGGACCCTAACATCCAAGCATGTGGCTATATCTATCCCTAATTATAATAGTTTTAGTCGAGTACTTACGCTACCTAAAATGAGCGATAAAGATCTTAAAGCGGCTATTAACGCAGAGGTTGACCAGTCAATACCCATATCCTCAGAAGAGCTGTATTTTGACCATAGCATCACAAGAACGCTGAAGGATGGCATGCAGGAAATACAGGTCATAGCCGCCCCTAGAGCAATTATAGACTCCTACACTAGTGTCTTTGCAGCCCTAGGACTAACGATTGCCTTAATTGAGTCTAATATCACCGCTATGACTAGGATAGTTGTTCATGCAGAGCCTCATGACGTAAACACACTAATCGTAGATGTTGGTTCAACATCTTGTGATATATCAATATATGACGGCAAAGCTATCCGTGCTACCGGAACTGTAAATTGCTCATCTGAGAGAATAACAAAAAATATAGCTAGTGTTTTGGGTGTAAGTATGCAACAAGCCCACAGTATAAAAACACGCTATGGGCTAGAGGTAAGTAAAAAGCAAGATCAGATACTTAAGGCTACGGAGCCCGAGCTTGATAAGCTAATTAACGAGATACGTAAAGTTATTAGATATTTTACTGACAGATCAAGCAAGAGCAACCCGATAGGGCAAATAATCATACTTGGTGGAGGTGCTAACCTACCTGGATTAGCCAGCTATATAACCAACCATACACGAGTAGCAACAAGGCTATGTGCACCCTGGAATAACCTAACTTTTGATAAGCTTCAGCCTCCTCACGAATTAGAAACAACATTATACACAACTGCTGGTGGACTAGCTTTAATAACACCTCGAGAGATTGCATCGTCATGATTAATCTCTTACCAAATAATATCAAAGAGAGCCGTCTCTATGGGAGGCGTAATCGTATTATGCTGAGTTACATCCTATCCTTTATCCTGACGGCGATATTAGTAGAGGGAGTTATGCTTGTTAGTTTGCGCTTTATTGGTAGTACTGAACCTAATCTGCGAGCTACTATTAGTCAAAACCAAACTCAAATTACAGCTCTAGAAAAAGACATGCAAAACCTTAGTAGCGTCGTAGGCAGATTAAATACAGCTGAAAAACTCTACGATAGCAGTATAGAATTCTCTAAACTTATACCTAAGATAGGAAGTATACTGCCTAAAGGAGCTGTTTTAAACGGTTTATCTTTGACTGGTGGCAATACCGATCCGCTATCATTGGACGTAGATATAACATCAGCAGAATTAGCACCCACTTTGCAACGTAATTTAGAAGATTCAGACCTCTTTGAAGCAGTAGACATAAATTCAATTTCAGCCAAAAGTACAACTGACATTTATAAGTATTCAGCCTCTATTTCAGTGAGTTTCACTGGATCTGCAAAGGCTAAACGGAAAATTGCCGCTGCTGCCGCTGCTGTCGCCGCACAAAAGAAAGCCCAAAGTAGCTCAAAAAATGGAGGAAATAAGTAATGCAACCAAAACGCTTTTTCTTTGTATTACTAGTACTCTTACTGCTATCTATAGGGGCAATTTTTGAAGCTTACTATATAGGCAACGGGCAATTAAAGAGTAAATCCACTGTTGTGTCAAACCTAATTGCCGATAAGGATGTGTCTCAAGAAAAGATTATCCGACTAGAAAAAGCCAGAAAAGACACTAAAGATGTTGGATACATTAACAGTCTTTTGGATAGACTATTACCTCGCACAAAACAGCAAGACAAGTTAGTAGCCGACATTATATATACAGCTACTGCACAGGCAGGAATTCCTTACAGTCAAGTTACGACTTTTTCATTTAGTGGTAGTAACGATCCGAACACTCTATCTGGTACCACGCTCTCTAAAAGCATTCCAGGAGTCTATGAATACCCATTTAATTTACAAGTTATTGATATTTCATATGGTACTTTGTTACAATTTCTCAGGGAGATAGAGAATAATGGAAGAATCCTCCAAGTAGATAATATTCAGATATCTGCTAGTGCCAATGGCCCCAATTTATTAACAGTCAGCCTAGCCCTGAAAGCATACCTAAAACCATGAATGAACTAACTTTATTATTAGATAAGGCTAAAGCTATAGTAGGCTTTATTGAATCACTGACTAAGAGACACCGATTTTCAACTATTTTTGTGATAAGTAGTATCGCTGTAATTATGGCACTCTTGCAATCTGGTGCATATTTAAACCCATCAAGAAATAATCGCCGTTACGAAGAAGCTCTCACAAAAATAAACTATAAAGCTATAGACCAAAAAACCGTAAAAAAATTACAAAAGTCTCAGCAAGATAAAGAAATAAACGTGTCTCCAGACTTTGTACAGAATAGAAACAACCCTTTTGCTGAGTAATAACTACTCCACTTCTAATATCAGGAACCTCTGCGTAATCTTCTTAAATTTGTCCAAGAATCTTCTCTCTAGCGTTTAATATTATTTTTGCATAGTAGTCTGGACTAGGACATTTTGTAAAATTAAAATTTTCGTGCTCTCCTGCTGTCTCGATTCTCAATTCTCCATAGCCAAATATAGTCGATAATAGTCCATTTTTAACAGAAATAACATCTTCTATATTCACCATATTAAGTTGCGAAATTTTCCGGTTAAACATACCTACCTGTAAAATCTGTGTGACGTTTCTGTCGGTAACAACTAGCCTATTCTGCCTATAGATAACTGTAGACAAAATCATTATCAGAATAGATAGTATAATTGTTGAACCCGCAAAAAGATTAGCAATCAAAAATGCGGTATTAGTATCATTTATGACACTAGGTAGTAAGAAATATGCCAATATCAACCCAACAATAACACCAATACTTACTTGTAAATAAAGTACAATTATTCCGAAAGGATGTTTAACCACTTCGCATAATTTAATTTCTTCAGAATCTGTTTTATCTATCCTCGGCACATAAGTTTGTTGGCTTTCATTATCCATAATAATAATTATACCAAAGAAGTCTGAGAAGACTTGTTATTTTCGTCACTTTTCTGTTCAGCCCTATTTAAGTGCTTGTAGGCCTTTGAGGTAACTGTCCTTCCTCTAGGCGTGCGTTTGAGGAAACCTAGCTGTAAAAGATACGGTTCATAAAAATCCTCAACCGTACTAGTTTCATCTCCGAGCACTGCTGCAAGAGTATTTAACCCAACTGGTCCTCCGCCATGATTATCAATAATAGAGAGTAGCAACATCCTGTCCGCTGGGTCCAAACCAGCAGAATCAATTTCAAGTAATTCAAGAGCTCTGTTGGTGATTTCTGTATCAATTATCCCGTTACCGTTAACATCTGCATAATCTCTAACACGTTTCAAAAGACGGTTTGCGATTCTTGGTGTCAGTCTGGCTCTAGTGGCAAGTAGTTTTGCAGAATCTCCTTTAAGTGTCGACTCTAAAATTCCTGAAGAACGCTTTACGACTAGTTCAATTTCTTCTGGATTATAAAAATCTAGACGGTGCAACATACCAAATCTATCTCTCAAGGGTGCAGCCAATGCGCCAGTTCTAGTTGTTGCACCAATCAACGTAAACTTTGGCACATCCAAACGTAAGCTACGAGCACTAGGGCCTTTACCAAGCATGATATCTATGGCATAGTCTTCCATCGCCGAGTATAAAACTTCCTCAACTGAGCGATTTAATCTGTGAATTTCATCAATAAATAAAACATCTCCCTCACCCAGATTGGTTAATATGCTGGCCAAATCAGCGGCTCTGTCTATAGCTGGACCGCTGGTAACTCTAATTTGAGCGTTCATTTCATTGGCAATAATTGAAGCTAGAGTAGTTTTACCCAACCCTGGCGGACCATAAAGTAAAATGTGGTCTAATGGTTCACTACGCTTTTTAGCTGCCTTTATCGCCACTTTTAAGTTATTCTTAATACGATTCTGACCAATAAATTCCGCAAAACTCTTCGGTCTTAAAACATTTTCTATACGTTGTTGTTCTTCATCTTGTTGATCGTCATCTTGTGTTGGGTCTACGATTCTCTCTATAGCCATTTTAAACCCTCCTTAGATAGTATTTAACAGACATCTTACTCATGATCTACCAACCCTAAGTGCACGCTTTACCCTATCGGCTGTTGACAGTTTTGCGTCAACCCCACGCAACAGTAATACTGCATCTTGGGGGCTATGTCCTAATGCCGTTAAGGCCTCAACTGCCTCATCTGTAGTTACGCTATCACTCAGAAAATCAGTTGCTGTATCACTAGCTTCTAACCCAACTTTGTTTTTTAAATCTACAACTAAACGCTCAGCAACCTTTTTGCCAACCCCAACAGCTGCTGTTATAAACTTAGTGTCTCCACTAGCAATCGCACTACGAACCTTACCCTCACTACCAATGTTAAGTATTGCCATACCTGCTTTAGGACCAACACCGTTAACGCTGATTAGTAAACCAAATAATTGTCTGCGAGATTTTGTACTAAAACCAAATAGTTCATGCATGTCTTCTTTAATTTGTTCAGCTATATATAAATCACACTTGGTGCCTCTCTGTAACTTCTGTTGTTCGTCAAAACAAACTAACACTCCATAGCCGACTCCCGAACAATCAATAATTACCCTTGATCCTTCATGCTCAATAATTTCTCCCCGTAATCTTGCAATCATATCTATTATTGTACACGATGGTTGGCGAAGTGTGTTAGGGCTGCCGCTAAAGCATCCGCGCAATCATCTGGCTTAGGTTTATTTTTTAGTTTTAATTGTACCCGTACCATTTCCTGAATTTGAGCTTTTGTAGCTCTACCATATCCCGTCATAGCCATTTTTATTTCCAGTGGTGTATATTCATAAATTGGAACCCCTGCCTCTTCTAGAACTAGTAAGATTACACCTCTGGCTTGGGAAACGGCCATAGCCGTCGTAACATTCTTTGCAAAAAATAGTTTTTCTACTGAAGCCACATCTGGCTTCAACTCCAAAACCAACTCTTTCATGGATTTATACAATTCCAGTAATCTACTGGCATCTTTGTCGCCAATTGTAGTTCTTATAATACCGGCATCAACCATTTTAAGGTTGCGGTCTTTTATAATTAGCCCAAAACCAATAATTCCACTTCCTGGATCAATTCCTAAAATTTTCATGCTAAATTAGTATAGGTGTTAACAACATCATCGATTTCTTCTAGTGCCTCCAGTAGATTTACGGCTTTACCTAACTTTTCTTTGTCAAGTTCTACAGTCGTGTTAGGCTCATAGGATAATCCAGCCTCGGTAACTTTCAAACCAGCCGATATAATTATATCTCGTACTTTGGCTAAATTTTTTGAATCAGTATAAACAATAATTTCTCCATCTTCCTCTAAAGCATCCTCAGCACCAGCATCAATAATTGTCAGTAAAGCCTCTTCTCCTGTTGCTTGAACATGAATAACCCCTTTATGGTCAAATTGGTAGGCTACAGCACCTTTTTCAGCAATACTACCACCCCGCTTAGTGAATACCGTCTTAACCTCTGGGTAAGTACGGTTAGTGTTATCGGTAGCACATTCTACAATTATAGCCACACCGCCTGGGCCATAGCCCTCATAAGTAACTTCATGTAACTGAGTGGAATTTTTATCAGCTACACGGGCAATCGCTCGCTGAATATTTGAATTAGGCATATTGGCGGTTTTAGCCTTTTCTATGGCCATAGCAAGTAACGGGTTCATCAGTGGATCAGTACCAGACCGTGCAGCTAGGGCAATTTGATTACCAACTTTAGTAAAAACTGCTCCTCTTTTGGCGTCTTCTACTGCTTTTCCACGTTTGATTTTTGACCATTTACTGTGACCCGACATCTCACCTCCAATCAATATTCTATATATAGAATAACACGACCTCTGTTTGTGCCTCCAGCAATTATTTTGATTATCCTGCATTTCTTTCATGGAAGGTTGACTTTTATAACAATTTCAAGGATAATTACCCCTGTTACTAAAATAGAACAAAGATAATTTGTAATATTATATTTTCGATAAAAGTAACTTAAACTATCCGGGTCCATAGCTCAGCCGGTTAGAGTGAGCTGTGCCAGTGGCACAGTGCAAGGGAATTAACTCTTGAAAACTGGTTTTCAAAGATGTTATTCCGGGGTCGCAGAATGTGACCCTGCCTTTTACAAATTATAGAGGTGCTAAAATATGAAAGAATTCATATACTAAGCATATATAATAATATCTATTCCGGGTCCATAGCTCAGCCGGTTAGAGCACCTGCCTTTTAAGCAGGGTGTCGTGGGTTCGAGTCCCACTGGACCCTCCAGTAAATAAATAGGTCACCGGTACACGGTGGGCTTTTTATTTAGTTGAAAATTCAACAGGGCTCGAAACCA
>QIKK01000005.1 GCA_003231925.1 Candidatus Saccharimonadota bacterium | reverse complement strand
AATATTCCACTCTCATCTGTAGACATAATCCATGGGATATCATTCTGTTTTGCTAGTTCATAATCTTCTTCTCCATACGCCGGAGACCCGTGAGCAATACCTGTGCCATCTTCATCATTTACAAAATCAGCGTGCCATACCTTGAAGGCATTTTTCTTGTCTATGTCTATATCAAATAACGGCTGGTATTCTAGTCCGACTAGTTCCGATCCAGAAATTGTGTTCAATATTTTGTACTCTAGTGCTTTATGTTTCTCGTCGGTCATTACTTTATCTACAAGTTTTTTCGCCATAACAAGAATCTGATTTTTATATTCTAAGACGGCATATTTTATTGTTTTGTTTACAGCAATAGCACTGTTAGAAGGTAGTGTCCAGGCTGTTGTAGTCCATGCAACAAGATATATGTCATGTTGCTTACCGTTCTTTGTATTAGTGAATTGGGTACTATCAATACCTACTAACTTAAACTTAGCATAAACACTCGGATCCGTATCGTCTTGATAAGAATTGTCCATAGCGATTTCTGCCTTAGCAAGTGGCGTGGCATCACGAGTACAATACATTAAGACCTTTTCGCCTTGATATATTTTGCCCTTTTCGTGTAGTGTTTTAAACGCCCACCAGACCGACTCCATATAATCTCTATCCATGGTTCTATAAGCATCTTTAAAGTGGACCCACCGACCCACTCTATCTATAGTATCTTCCCATAAATTCCCAGTTTGGACCATATTATCTCGACACGTTGTAATATACTTCTCTAAAGTAATTTTTGTACCGATATCTCTCTTGTCTTTGATACCTAGCTTCTTTTCGGTGAAAACTTCTGCTGGCAAACCGTGACAGTCCCAACCCCACACACGTTCCACGTACTTGCCTTGCATCGTCCAAAAGCGTGGTACGACATCTTTTACAATAGAGCTAAGTAATGTTCCATAATGGGGCTCTCCTGTTATGAACGGTGGCCCATCATAAAATACATAAGTGTTACTTTTTGGGCGAAGCTCAACTGACTTTTCAAACGTATTATTCTTTTTCCAATAATTTACTAGGTCCTTTTCATACTGAATGGCCTTTTTTCTACTACCACTTTTGAATTTCATCTTCCTACCCCTTATTAATATTAGTAGTTTTGAATAAAAAAATCACCTGGTTACTGTTGGATCCAATTATGGAGGTACCATCCAACTTCCAGATGACTGTTTAGTCTATCATGGTTCTTAATTATGCTTTACGTAGTTGTACGGAAAGTTCTACTAACCTATTGGCGTTATTCTTCCTGCTTCACGGCTGATAACCACCGTTAATCAACGTTTGTTGAATGCATTTGCTATCAAGTCTACACTGTTGCACCTTGTTGTTCAAGTAGTGTAATTGCCACCTCGTCTATCAGTGGCAGTGGTAGCCCCTGCCATAAAGATATAACTCTTCCGTCAAAAGCAGTCACAATCATCGCAGGGTACCTAACAATATCATATAGTATAGCCTCTGACGCTCCTTCGCGGGTATCAATATCCATCGTTTTTATACTTTTACCAGGATATCGTCTTGAAAACATCTCTAAGAACTCCTCAATAGGGCGAGCTTGTTCACTCTTTTCCCTATATAATACCGTCAATCTCATGCACAATAGTGTAACGCAATAGTACTTAAGCTTGCAACAAATACTCTATTTATATATTTTTTAGTCTATTCTCTTAGCTCTTAGCTACAGCCCGTTGTTGAACCACAGGAAGAACAAACATAGCAACTTCCTGAACGCTGAGTTTGATTACCGCAAATATAGCACAATGGAGCCTGACTATCTACAACCTGTGTTTTTAGGACAGTTTCTAGTGTTGTTTCTGGTTCCAGAGGTATTTCTAAAATATCAGTAAGATTTTCTACTATTGTCTTGCTTGTGGCTATTTCTTGTTTTTCTGTAATTGTCGTAGTAGTATTACTATCCCCATCAACAAGACTAGTTTGTTTTAAGGGCATATCACTCATCCTGGCCACACCTAGCTCCAGTCTATCATCAAAGCTCATATAGCTTATAGCAATTCTACGAAAAATATAATCTATCAAGGAGCTAGCTGTCCTAACATCTGGATCATCGGTAATGCCTGCTGGAGCAAAGGCAATAGAAGTCATACCCTTTACATAAACTCTCATAGGAACACCGTGCTGTAGTCCGTAACTAATAGATCTGGCAAATGAATCCATCAATCCTGCCAGCGTGGAACCCATTTTAGCAACGCTTATAAATAACTCACCTGGTTTCCCGTCTTGGTACTCTCCAACGGTAAAGTAACCGTGACAGTCAGATACTGTAAAGGAAAATGTCTTACTTTTTCTGACTTTTGGCATTGCTCTACGAACGGCTAGATTACTTTTTACAATATGCTTAGCATTTTTGGTAGGAGCGTTGTTATTAGAGTTATTTTTTAATTCAATTTGATTACTTTCTTTCTCTCCACTTTTTTTAGCCATGGACAGTGGTTGTGCAACTTTACAATTATTTCTATACACTGCTACAGCCTTTATACCGAGTTTCCAGGAATCCATATGTATTCGTTCTATATCCTCAACACTAGCATCCTCTGGCATATTAACAGTTTTACTGATAGCACCGGATAGAAAAGGTTGTACGGCACCCATCATCTTTATGTGCCCTAGATAATGTATTGAGTTATCACCCATTGAACATGAAAATACATCACGATGTTCTTTTTTGAGATGGGGCGCATCCATTATAGTTTTTTCACTATCTATGTGTTCAATGATATCATCAGTCTGTTTTTTGGTATATCCAAGTGTCTTTAATGCCCGTGGTATAGTCTGGTTAACAATACTCATTGTCCCTCCACCGACTAGTTTTTTAATCTTTACCAGCCCAAGGTCAGGCTCTATGCCAGTAGTATCGCAGTCCATCATCAATGCAATCGTACCCGTTGGAGCCAGGACAGAAACTTGTGAATTACGGACACCATATCGAACACTCAGTTCTACGGCCTCCTCCCAGGCTGCTGATGCAGCACTAAGCAATTCTTCTGAAACTAGGGTAGCGTCAATTTTTGACATGGCATTACGATGCTTCTTGATAACTCTCAGCATACCCTCTTTGTCTTTGCTGAAACCAGCAAATGGTCCTACTTTATTAGCTATTTTTGCACTGGTTGTATAAGCATATCCAGTCATTAAAGCAGTAATTGCCGCAGCTTGTGCTCGTCCCTCGTCAGAGTCATAAGGTAGTCCCTGTGCCATTAATAATGCTCCTACGTTCGCATATCCTATACCCAAGGCTCTGTAAGCCTTGGCATTTTTTGCAATTTCTTTTGTCGGATAGTCTGAATAGCCCACAAGAATTTCTTGTCCTGTAAAGACTACCTCTACAGTATGTTTGAAGGCATCTACATCAAATGTACCGTCTTCTCTGAGATATTTAAGTAAGTTTATGCTAGCAAGGTTGCAAGCTGAATTATCTAGATGCATGTATTCGCTACAAGGGTTAGATCCGTTAATTCTCCCAGCATTTGGCGTTGTATGCCAATCATTAATGGTGGTATCAAACTGTAGACCGGGATCAGCACATTCCCACGTAGCTTTGGCGATCTGATGCCAGATATTTCTTGCCCGAACGCGCCTTATCGATTCTCCTGTTGTTATTGAACGTAAATCCCAGTTCTCATCTTTGTCAACGGCATGCATAAAACTATCTGTTACTCTTATTGAATTGTTGGCGTTTTGATACTGAACAGAAAAAATGTCTTTACCGTTTAAGCTCATATCAAAACCGGCTTTTTCCAGAGCTCTAGCCTTGCGTTCTTCTATCGCTTTGCACCATATAAATTCTTCAATATCTGGATGATCTACGTTTAGTATAACCATTTTTGCAGCTCTACGTGTTTTTCCGCCACTTTTTATCGCTCCAGCTGAAGAATCCGCACCACGCATAAAACTTAGAGGGCCCGATGCAGTACCGGCACTTTTACCTAATCTTTCAAAAGAAGATCGAATAGGGCTTAGATTTACCCCAGACCCTGACCCACCTTTAAAAATCATTCCCTCCTCTTTATACCAGTTTAGGATAGACCCCATAGTGTCTTCTATACCTAGAATAAAGCAGGCGCTGGCTTGTTGTGATCTCCCAGCAGTACCAATATTGAACCATACCGGAGAGTTAAATGAAGCTCTCTGTGTGATTAATATATATTTCAACTCTTCTCTGAAAATTTCTGCTACGATCTCTGAATCAAAATAACCTTCTTGAAGCCCTTGTCTTGTTATTGTATCGACGACTCTATCAACAAGTTTTTTCAGTGAGTCTTCTCTATCTGAAGTACCTGGTGTACCTGAAAAATATTTTTGAGAGACAATAGTGACTGAATTTAGCGACCAATCCTCTGGGAACTCAACCCCTAACTGTTCAAATACTTTTTTCTTAGTCGCGGGATTTTCTAAGACTATGTCACGCCTAACCCACCTTACCTTATCGTAAGCAGATTCATTTTCTTTTGTATACTTTCTCGATAAATCGAGACTTGCTGTTTGTGACATAATACCCTCACTTTTTTAATATTTATTAATTTTTTTGTACAGAGTCAGTAATACAATCCCTTTGTCTCTCAAAAAAAGGGTTGGGCTACTAGCTCTCTACTGTACGGTTTTTTCGTAAAGTAGAGAACCAACAGGAGCTACTTGTTTATTTGTGAATGTGTTTTTATTTCTGTTAGCTCTTTTTCGAAGCTAGCAATATCTTTAAAGCGTCTGTATACACTTGCAAATCGGACATAGGCTACTTCGTTAACGCTAGCAAGCTCCTCCATTATAAGCTCACCTACACGACCAGAAGGAATTTCAGTATCGCCACATGAATACAATTTTTTCTCAACATTATCCACGATCTCTTCTATTTGTATAGAGGTAGTTTGTGTTTTTTCACAGGCTCTATACAATCCTGCTGTTAGTTTTTCTCGATTGTACAGCTGCCTTGCACCGCTATTTTTTATAATAATGAGCTGTGGCTTTTCTATGCGTTCGTATGTTGTAAATCTATGTTTACAGGATATACACTCGCGTCGTCGACGTACTGCGTCTCCATCTGATACATCACGAGATTCTATTACCTTTGTATCAGTGTCTTGACATTGATTACAGCGCATATTACTTCTCCTTCTGCTAATTAAGGTCCTGAGCACTATATATAGTGCTCACAATCTAAATATACCTCTATTTGTGGCGTTTTTCAAACTAAATAAGTTGTAATATTGTTGACATATATTAGCTTTTCTCATCTGTTTTTTCTTGCGCTTTATTAGTTTTATTTCGTTTAAACCTTCTCAAAAATGATGGTTTTGCAAGTTCTTCTTCCTGCTCTTTTTTTGCAGAATCACCATCTATATTATTCTCCTCAGTATCTTTATCCTCTTTATCAGGAGAATCTGTGCTGTCTTTTACTTTCTCGTCGGAGCTCTTAGCGTCTAATGACCAGATTGAGAGAGCTTCCTCGCCAGGTTTAAATTCCCCTAAGCCTTCCTTCTCTTCAGCCGGTTCTAGATCCATATCAACACCACTGATATCATCATCGCTAGAGACATTATCAGCTATTGCAGAGGTCGTTTGTGCCGAATCATTAGTTCTAGTAAAATATGAAGCGTTGAAACCTGTCGCTACAACTGTAACTATTATTTCCCCCTCTATTTCCTTGTTGATAGTAGCACCAAAAATAACATTTGCTGCAGTGTCAGCAGCCGCTGTAATTGTCTCCGCAGCAGCATTTATCTCGTGCATTGACATATCACTTCCACCTATAACATTAAATAGTACTCCCCGAGCTCCATCGATAGAGACCTCTAATAGAGGAGACTCTATGGCTTGTTTTGCAGCCTCTATCGCTCTATTATCGCCAGATGCTCGCCCGATACCCATTAAGGCGCTCCCAGCATCTTTCATGACAGCTTTAACATCAGCAAAATCAAGATTTATTAGCCCGTGTACTGTAATAAGATCTGAAATACCCTGCACACCCTGACGCAAAACATCATCTGCAACCTTGAAGGCTTCTAGAAGAGGTGTTTTGCGATCGATAGTCTGCAATAATCGATCATTTGGCACAATTATTAAAGTATCCACTTGTTCGCTTAATTTTTGAATAGCAACATCAGCATTTTGTTTTCTGCGCTCACCCTCAAACGCGAATGGTTTAGTGGCAAACCCCACCACTAGAGCACCACATTCCTTGGCTATTTCGGCTATGATATGACCAGCACCGCTACCCGTTCCTCCGCCAGCCCCAATAGTAATAAAAACCATATCGGCACCCTCGAGAGCTTTCTTGATATCTTCTCTAGATTCTTGGGCTGCTTTTTCACCGACAGAAGGATCAGCTCCCGCTCCAAGTCCTTTGGTAGTTTCTTTTCCTATATGTATTTTTCCTGACGCTTTAGAATGATGCAAGGCTTGCGCATCAGTATTAATAGCTATGAATTCAACACTATCAACTCCTGCATCAATCATACGATTTAATGCGGCACCGCCTGCCCCTCCTACGCCTACAACTTTTATTCTTGCGAATGTTTCAATCGCTGGTGCAACTTGTGGCATTACATTACCTCTCTTTTGTTTATGCATTCAGTATACAGGTCTATTTGACCAATCTGCAAGACCCCTAGTCTTATTTAAGTATTATTTTTTAATACGCTTAAAGAGTTTGGCCACTGTATTAAGTACACCATTATAAACAGTAGTATCCGATACGTTAGATTGCCCATCTAATAACATGTCCAGTAGCATCAAACCTATCGGTACCGCATAGGCAATATCATCAGCAATATCAGACAATCCGCTTACTGGTAGTAGTTTTGCCTTCCTTGCGGGAAGCTCTAGCTTATTCTTCGCAAATTCTGGAAGTCCCTGTATTTTGGAACCTCCACCAGTAAAAATAACGCCTCCGGGTAGTTTTTTGGATCTATTAATCTTTTTTAATTCTTTATCTACTAGCTCCAGTAGCTCTTCCATTCTGGCTTCTAATACCATTAGTACATCTTCTGATTTAAAAGTGTGTTGTTCTTTATTTAAGACTACTGTAACCGTGGACCGAGGTGATTTTTCTAGGGAAGCATGTTTAATTTTGATAGCCTCAGCAACGTCTAAATCAGTTTTAAGACCGATAGCAAGATCATTTGTGGCATGGGTGCCACCAACAGGTATAACTGCGACATGCTGAACTTCTCCATCTTCTATAATTATTACATTAGTCGTACCTGCTCCAATATCTATCACCGCTGTACCTGCTTCACGTTGTTTTCTGGTCATCACCGCTTCAGCAGAAGCCAGACTAGAAACAGTGCGGTGCTTAATATCTAATGAAGCTTGTTCAAATGCTAGTTCTAGATTACGAACGTTAGGCACAGAAGCCGTAACTATATGTGTGTCAACTTCTAGTCTAACACCCAGCATACCAATTGGGTCTTTTATGTCTCCCTGTCCGTCGAGCCTGTACGATTTTGGGAAAACTTGAATTATTTCTCTATTAGCAGGCATTTTCATTACTGAAGCAGCTTCTTCTACTCGAACCCTATCTTCTTCTTGAACTTCTCTATTTGCTGCACTAATTGCAATAACACCTTGAGAATTTAACCCCTCAACGTGTGAACCATTAATGTTAACTGTGGCACTTCTTATAGTTCTACCAGACAGACGTTCTGCATCGGAAACAGCCAGTGCAATTGCCTCAGAGACTTCATCTGGGTGCGATACCACCCCCCTTCGCATGCCCGTGACTACTACCTCGCTATGACCAATAATTTCCGGGGCTCCCTGCTCGTCTATGGATCCGACTACACATCTCACGTTCGATGTGCCGACGTCAATACCTACAAAATAAGGAGCAATAGTGTTATCACGCATGCTATGTAGTATACAGCTTATTCTAACTTCTTAGCAACTACAAAAGTCAACTTATCAGAGTCGAGTTAGTACTTCAGATCCTGACTCAGTAACTAAAACTGTATCTTCAAAATGTGCCGACAGAGAACCGTCTTTGGTTAGGATAGTCCAACCATCTGAATCTATAGTAACCTGCCAATCACCCATGGTCGCCATTGGCTCAATCGCTATTGTCATTCCTGTCTTTAAGATTGGCCCAGTACCCACTCTTCCATAATTAGGTATTTCTGGGTCTTCGTGAATCTGATGTCCTACTCCATGCCCCACAAGATCTCTAACAATTCCATAACCGCTCTTATCCAACACCTTTTGAACCATGGCAGAGATGTCTCCAACAGTAGCGCCATTCTTGACAGTAGTTATCGATGCATCAAGTGATTTCTTGGTTTCTTCCACAAGTTTTCTGATATCTTGATCTACTTCTCCTACTATAAACGTTCTTGCCGCATCAGTTACCATTCCTTTATAAATTACCCCGTAGTCAAACCCCACAATATCGCCATCTTTGAATATATTTTTATTAGGGATTCCGTGAACCACAGCATCATTAGCACTAATACATATTGTGGCTGGGAAACCTTGATACCCTAGAAAAGCCGGAGTGCCTCCTAATTTTTTAAGCTCCCGGATAGAAATTCTGTCAACATCCAACCCATTCATACCTGATGACAATTCTTTTTCTATTTTTTTCAGTACCGTTGCCAGCATCCTACCACTTTGTTTAATGGCTCTTATCTCTGAGGGAGTCTTGGGCTTATTATACATCGAGGCTAGTCTACCCTAACAAAGCTGCTATTTCTTGATGAACTTCTTCTGGCGTTTGCTCCCCTTTGACATGGTCGACTCTCACGCCTTTTTCTTCCATTTCTTTGATGATAGGTAGAGTAATCGCTTTATATTCTTTAAAGCGTGCTTGGATAGATTCTTCTGTATCGTCTTGCCTGCCCCTTTTAACAAGTCGTTCCGTTACTACATCTTTCCCTGCTTCAATGTGTAAAACTCTATTTATTTTAATAAGACCGGCGGTATGTTGAGCCATCAACCAGTCAGATTGGGCCTTAGTGCGAGGAAATCCATCCAAAATGAACTGTTCTTTAGTGTTAATCATATGAAAAATCTTATCAGCTAGCTCAATCATTTCAGAATCATTTAGTAACTTTCCAGCTAACATCTCATGACGACGCTGTCCTGTAACTAACATCCTAAGGAACTCTCCAGTAGATAACCATGGCAGGCCTATTTCATCGGCAATCCAACGCCCCTGGACACTCTTACCGGCACCTGCTACACCCATAATAATAATCATCAGCCCATCCTCTCCTTTATTAATTTTATCAATATAGAACCATCAATCTGTGCCCCAAACTTTTCTTTGATATATCCGATAACTTTGCCGATGTCTCTTTGAGTAATTTCTTTTAATTCTAGCTTAGCGAGTGCTTCATTAATACGTTGGTCTAGCTCTTCTACCCCGAATTGTCTGGGTAAATAGGAGTCTATTAGTTGTTTTTCGGAAGATTCCTTATCAGCTCGTTCCGTCTGTTCACCTTGTGTGTAAAGATTTATAGAATCTTGCCGTTTTTTAGATTCTTTTTTTAGCACAGCCAAAGTTTCATCTTCAGAGAGTCCCTCTTCTCTTTTACCAGCATCAACCTCCGCATATAAAATAGCACTCTTAATTCCTCTTAGAGTTTCTACTCTCTCTTTATCCCTAGACAGCATTGCCGATTTTAAATCTGCATTCAACTTATCTTTGAGCATTACTTCTGCCCAAGACGAATCTTTTTTAACTTCTCTTCTTTTCGCTCATTACGGATTATTGCTTTTATACGTCTATCCCTTTTACTAACTGGTCTTTCGAAATGCTGAGCTTGTTTTGCTATTGCTACTACCCCAGTCTGTTGAACTCTCCTAGTAAAACGTCGTATTAAATTCTCTGTTGGTTCTTTTGAATCTTTTTTAGTTACTTGAATCATGTCAGTTATTATAGCTCAAGAGCATCCGGTCTGTAAAGAGAACATCTTTATAATCTTTGCCTTTTTTGAGCGGCTCGTTGAGATTTTAAAACTATGCTTTGTAAATCTTTAAAAATAAGAAAATGCTTATTGGTGCAATAAACCTTGGTATTACCCTGTTTTTCTGATAGTAAAAAACCGACTTTTTCAAGCTTTTTTAATTCCCTCTGAATATTTCCGGGGTCTTCTTTGATTAATTTTGCTAGTCCACGAACGTGTGTTTTAAAGTCTGGATACTTTGCATAAACAACAACGATTTTGCGTCTAACTCGAGATGTAATAAATGTATCAAGCATAAGTCTTTTATTGTTATTAGAACAACATATAGTATAATCTCATGTTTTTAATAATGCAAGGCTTAAAATAAATATATATAACCAGGTATACTTAGTATTAGTATGAAGCATATAACTTATTATGAGATAGCTGTGGCTCTAAGTGCTATCTGGAAAGACAATGTCTATACCTATGACTATACTAAGCCTCTTAGAAGTGGTGACGTAGTACTTATTCCTTTTGGTGAATCTATAAAAACTGGATACGTTGTTAAATCTGTGAACAAGCCAGGATTTACAACTAAAACTATAAATCAGGTAATCCCTGGCTTGACTCTTCCTAAAACACCTAGGGACATGATCGATTGGCTTCAACAATTTTATCCCAATACTCCAGGGCTACATGTCCAACACTTTCTTCCAACTTTCATACAAAAACTTCCTAATACAAAAAAGAAAGAAAGAAAACTGCATATAGCCATTAAGCAACCTCCCCTAACTAAAGGACAACGAGAAAGTATATTAGAATTATCAAAAAATACTAAAAAACCTAGCATTCTACACGGTATAACTGGATCAGGTAAAACAAGAGTATACAGTGAACTTGCTCAACAATACCTAGATAGTGGCAAGAATGTCTTAGTTATCTATCCAGAAATTTCTCTAACTTCTCAGCTTGAGCAGAGTCTAACAGAATACTTTAGCAACAGAGAGGTTAGTATCTTCCACTCTAAACGTACTCCAGGACAGCAACAAGAAGCATGGATAGCTGTATATAATGCAAAAAAAGGTCATATAACAATAGGTCCCCGTTCTGCACTATTTCTACCACATCAGAATCTAGGTTTAGTCATAGTCGATGAAGCACACGACGGAGCCTATAAAGAAAGCAATGGATCACGCTATAACGGAGTAACGGTATCTGCGGCTCTTGCCAAAAAACATAATGCAAAGCTAATATTGGGTAGTGCAACACCCCCAGTTAAAGAGACCTTTCAGGTTACTTCTAAGGGTGGCACTATTGTCTGTATGCACGACCTAGCAATATCAAGTAAGGTCAGCTCTAGAAACTTCACAATGGTTGATATGACAGACAAAACTAACCATCATCCTAGCTCTTATTTACTATCAAAAATTCTAATAAATACTCTTAAAGCTAGTATTGTGTCAAAAAAGCAGAGTCTTTTATTCTTAAACAGGCGTGGAACAGCCAGGATGTTGATATGTAGGAATTGCGGATGGCAGGCACAATGTGACCGTTGCGACATGCCTCTTGCCTATCATCATGATTCATACATTCTACAGTGTCATGTATGTGGTCTTAAACAAAAAATGTTTAGCGCTTGCCCAAAATGCAAACACTCTCTGTTACAAAAATCTTTAGGCATAAAAGCAATTGAAGTAGAATTAGGACGACTCTTTCCGGAAGCCAAAATTGTAAGATTTGACAGTGATAGTAAAAAAAGCGAATCTTTCTCTGAGCAATACAAAAATATTCGAGAAGGAAGAATAGATATTATTATTGGCACTCAGCTAATAACAAAAGGGTTAGACCTGCCTCTTTTAGAAACTGTTGGGATACTGCAAGCAGACGGAGCTTTGAACTTACCAGATTTCACTAGTGAAGAGCGTTCTTTTCAACAATTAACTCAAGTCAGCGGAAGAGTTGGACGTGGTCATTCTAAGGGTCACGTAATAATACAAACCTATCAGCCATCAAATAAACTATTTGATTACGTACGTAATCAGGACTGGCATGGATTCTACAAAAATGAGCTTATAAACAGAGAACAGGCTGGTTATCCTCCTTTTTCTTTTGCAATGAAACTTCGCTCTATAAAGAACAGCCAAAAATCAGCAATTACATCTATAACTAATCTTAAAAATGATATAAAAAGCTTTAATGGCAAAATTTTGGGACCAGCACCTAGCTTCTATGAAAAAATAAACAGAAAATACTCTTGGCAAATTATCCTACTATCTCCTTCTCGAAAAAGTTTAGTCGATATTGCCAAGACTCTTCCGAGAGATATATTTTATGACCTTGACCCGACTAGTTTGTTGTGACTGTGCTATTACAAAAGCATTCTATGGGGTATACTTACCTATCTAGTATGGATAAATCGGACATCATCACCCTACCGCATAAAGCACTCCATAAAGTCTCTAGGAGAGTCGTTGTGTTTAATGATGACACATCAAAAATTATAGAAAACATGAAATCTGCCACCCTTAATTGGGAGACTTCTAGAGATCATGAAGTAGGCGTTGCTTTGGCTGCCGTACAGATTAATGAACTACATCGAATAGTTATCATAAGAGAGGATTCTAACGATAAAAATAATAAAAACTTCAATGTATATATAAATCCTGAAATAGTAAAATATGAAGGAGAGATAGAAGAAGACTTTGAAGGATGCTTAAGTATTAAAGATGTTTACGGTAAGGTACCTAGATATACTAAAGTGAGAGTAAAAGCTCTAAATGAACATGGACAAAAAATTAGACTTAAAGCAGAGGGTTTCTTGGCCCGTGTTTTTCAACACGAAATTGACCATACAAAAGGGAAAGTATTCGTAGATCATATTGAAGATAAACCTGAAGCATTTTATAAGCTCAGTAAAGCAGGAAATATCGAGGAGATGAACGATGCAGAGAAAAAACAAATCTTTAGTATTCTTTGGTAGCGGACCAGTCGCAGTAAAGAGTTTAGAACTATTAAAAAAAAGTTTTAACGTTAATATTGTTGTGACTAAACCAACGACTATCCGTGAAATGTCTACCGTAGCCGGTAATAGTAAGCTGTTCTCTGCATCTAGTAAGGCAGAGCTTGATGAGCTTTTTACAACTAAAAATCTAGGTAATGACCTGGCTATACTAATAGATTTTGGTATTATACTGAGTAATAAAATTATAAAGAAGTTCTCGAAAGGTATCATTAATAGCCACTTCTCTCTACTGCCAGAACTTCGCGGTGCGGACCCAATCTCGTTTGCAATACTTAGAGGAAAAGCAAAAACGGGTGTAAGCCTAATGCTACTTGTTGAGGCCATGGATGAAGGTCCAATATTAACATCTGGGGATCTTATAATAAATCATAATGAAACAGCCCCATCACTCACCAAAAAACTTATTCATCTTAGCAATAAACTTCTAACTACTACCATACCAAGCTATTTGGCTGGCAAAATAAAACCAGAAAGCCAAGAAGATATTGCCAGTAGAAGCAATACAAAGCCTAGTTATACATGTAAGCTCAGCAAAAAAGATGGGATAATTCAATGGGATAAATCTGCCTTACAAATAGAAAGAGAGCTCAGGGCCTTTCAAGATTGGCCTAAGAGTACCACCAAGTTAGGTGACATAGATGTTATAATCACCAAAGCCAGTGTTAATAATACAAACCCAAAAGGCCAGAAGGCCACGGGTAGTCTAGAGGTTTCCGACAATAATATATCCGTACAGTGTGGCAAAGGTCGTTTAATAATTAGAGAGCTAAAACCACTGGGCAAAAGAAATATGCCGATAAAAGCTTTTTTAACTGGCTACAGATCACGCCTAAACAAATAGAGAAGCTACTTCCGTGTCCTTACAAATTTTAATTATTTCTTTGTTTTCTTGATAGGTGTTAAGCACCCTTCTAGTGCTTCGTTTGCATTTGGGATACAAATTGTCCTACTTTATCTTTAATCTCAGACTTTAATTTTTCTAGTTGTTCTGTAACTATTGCCTGATAATCTGTAAAGTTAGCTTTTAACCATTTCTCTGCTTCATCTTCGCCCTTTTTCCTAGCCTTATCAAAATCCCCCAATAGCTTCTCGTCCATCTTGTCCGCTAATTGACGACCAACTCTAATTTGTAAAGAGGTATATAGAGCTCGTATTATTTCTTTTTTTTCTTCTTCGGGTAGACCTTCTATCTCGAGTTCTTGAATGAG
Source organism: Candidatus Saccharimonadota bacterium (assembly GCA_003231925.1). Lineage (GTDB taxonomy): Bacteria > Patescibacteriota > Saccharimonadia > Saccharimonadales > SZUA-47 > SZUA-47. Next base: position 13,194 of record QIKK01000005.1, on the reverse strand, counting down.
TTTTTTATCTTGTTCCGTCATTTTTTTATTCCTTTTATGTGCTTATTTTATTTTATCACAGTTTTTTATTAACTATACCTTACTTAAGACACTTCTTTTGCTACATCCTGTAAGCTCTGTCTATAGAAATAGTCCAGTAAGGCATTTATGTGGCCATTATCTGTGAAAATTTTGCCTTCGGGGGTTGTAATACTATCTATAACTCCCTTACCACCACCACCGTGACCTTTAACAACATACCCGAGTTTCTCGGCAATACTATTATCTCCAGTTACTAGCTTCATTATTTCAGGGGTGCCATTGGTTACTCCTAATGCTTCTGTCATATGTGTCCATGGATATCTAGCATCTAATAACTTTGGTGTAAAGTTAGGCCCAGTTGATAAGGATGCTGGTATGGGCGTTACTGAGGCTTCTGGTCGAACAAGATAATCTGGTATACTTCCCCCTCTATGACCCCCGATAATAATTGGAATTCTGTCTGTTCCAGATGATCCGGACCCACTACCCATACTACCTCTTCCTGCTTCTGGGGATAGAACGCTGTGCCCTGCGCCTGTCCCGCTTCCGCCACCATTAAAGAGGTGACCTGTTATTTCGTGCCCTACTCCAGCGCCTATTGCACCACCTAGAGCACCGATTACTGCGGAAAGACCCATTCTACGCCTATTACGTCTTACCTGTTTGTTTGTTCTTTGCTCTATTCTACTAGTTATACTTTCTGCTGTTGGCAATTCATCTGATTGCAAACGTCCTAAATCTAGTATTGCTTCTGAAGAATCCATTTGCGATTGTACTTGCCCAACACTTCGAGCATCCGCTTCTTTATTAATTTTTGCACCTGTTAGACTTCTTGCGACACCTCTAGCTAGAGCTGCGCCGACCACCGCTCCACCTACAGGACCGAGTAACGCAGCTCCTGCTAGTCCTGCTACTAAGCCAGGTACAGAGCCTATTCCAGCCATAACCATGCCTTTTTTAAGCGTACCTTTGCTAAGCAATTTACCGCCTTGCCTAGCCCACCAATCATAGAATACTTTTAGTCTTTTTGAATCATTAAGCTCAGTCTCTTCCTGTCGTGTTTCAGCGTCCATTCCTTCTATTTCATGAACTACTTCATCAGTCGCAAAATATTTCAAATCCTTCTGATCTGCTCCTGCTTCTACTAATATACGGGCTGCCTCAGCTCCTGCCCTATTTATCGCAGATTCGTATCTTTTTCTTGCTACTTCTAGTTCTTTTTTATGACCAATAGTTGAAATATCACGCCTTCTAACCGTTAGCCTAGCATATTCATGCCTTGCTTCAGTTAGTTCTACTACTAAATCTTCTGGTAAAGTCTCCTTCTCGGAACCTGGAGGTAGAGGTAGAGGCTCAGGCTCAGGGCCAGGAGGTGGGGGTAGAGGCTCAGGGCCAGGAGGTGGGGGTGGTGGAGGTAAGCTTGATGTCTTCTCTGGCTTAACTGTCTCTTCCTCATGCCCGCTCTTATCATGTTGCCACTTGTAATATGCTACGTCATCTTCAGTAGGATTTTCTTTACCTTCTTGAGCATTTAGTCGCTCTTGGTGATCTTTGTTACTTAGCAAATCCACAGCAATATCACCTCGGCCACCACCAATTCCTGGCCCATCTTCCCTTTCAGACTCAGCAATATAAGCTTCACCGTGTGATCTAGTATCTGTATACCATCGTGCAGCCTCATGTAAAGATTTGTTTTTTAGCCACTTCCGAAAATCTGTGTCTTTAGCATCACCATTTTGTACAGCATCCCTGTACTCATCATATAAACTTTGGCCAGGTGCTTCATTATTCTCGGACTTGCTTATTGGCTCAACGACATCACCCGTTTGTCCAGACTCATATCCATACGCCTTGATGACATCATCACCTTTTAATTGGATCATTTTGCCATTTTCCTCAATACCAAAGACGTGCCTACTTCCGTCACTATATATTCTGCCCTCCAATTTAGAAAAGTTTTCTAACTCTGGTGGCATATTTAAGCCTGGTTTCTCTGCACTCATTTTTTTAGACCTTTATTGTTTGTTTTTATGTACTGCTTTTTTATATTTATTTGAACAATGTGGAATATAGTAGGACACTTACATAACTAACAACTAGCAGTTAAAGTAGCTAGATGAATAACAAGAAAACCAAGTATCTAGGACTGAGTTCCGCGGAGCGGAGTGAGATCCAGATACTAACAACTAAGAATTACAGTATTCGCAGGATAGCCACAGTGCTCGGACGAAGTCCGAATACTATCTCCAGAGAGATAAGAGTAAACAGTGTAACTAACCAGGCTACGGGAGTACTGGAGTATGATGCTCTCAAAGCTAAAGCTAAGTCACGTGTCAGTCGGCGATCCAGACGCTACCAGTGGTATAAGATAGAACATAATCCTAGGCTATGGATGTTTATCATTGAACACTTGAGACTTCATTGGAGCCCACGTGAGATAGCCGGCTATCTATGTAACCATCCAGAGCTTGGTTTCTACGTTAGTAGTAAACAAATATATACTTGGCTCTATAGCTCATATGGACAACCCTACTGTCAGTATCTGTACAGTGAACGTTATCACAAGAAACTCAGGAAGATGAACAAGACTACTAGAGTGATGATTCCAAACAGGACTAGCATTGATGAGCGACCATTGAGTGCAGAAGATAGATTGGAAACGGGTCATGGTGAATATGACTCAGTTGTCAGTTCCAAGCGTTCCGGTAGTAAGTTTGCACTAGCAGTTCTTCAAGAACGAACTACCAGGTTGGTTAGAGCGAAGCTCGTATCTAACCTAAAGCCAGGAGACTATGCTGAGACTATTGTTAATCTAGCAAGTAACCTAAGCCTAAAGACATTAACTACCGACAACGGCATCGAAAACAAGCAACACAAGACAATTACCCAGAAGACAGGTACACCTGTCTTCTTTACTAATCCATACAGTTCATGGCAGAAAGGAGGAGTTGAGAACGCTAACAAGATGCTTAGAAGGTATTTCCCCAAAGGTACAGACTTCAGTAAGATAACCCAGGAAGAAGTAGATAGTGCTCTTTGGATAATAAACAATAAGCCAAGACAGAGTCTTGGCTTTAAGAGTGCGATACAATGTGCAGTAGAGAAAGGACTACTGCTAAAGGGAGTGTCCTACTAATGACCACATTTTAGGATTATTCACGTAGCTTTATACTAACATAAACTTGATGAATATGCAATACTTTTTTGTATATTATTGTCTTTTTAGCAAATTTATTAATAAAGAATCATCCTACCTATACTCTAGGTAGACTCTAGCTTAATTAAGGGCAATTCCTCTATGTTTTTAGCCTGAGGAAGGCGGTTGATAAGGCTGAACTGGAGATGGTGCGGGTGGATTTGCTGAGTTTTGCATAGAATTATCCGTCTTATTGGCTCCACGAATTGATTCTGAGCTAGAGGTAGGATAAGTAGGATTAAGCGTAGGGTTTATAACTGAAGTAGGTTGTTGCGAGTCAAGTGCAGATCGCACTTGTTCTTCGTGAGGTTGTTGAGGCTGAGCTGTAGCTTGTGGTTGTTGTTGCACTTGGGTTTGAACTGGTGCTGAACCAGTAGCACCAGACTGAGCGACAATCTGTGGGGCAGCTTGTTTAATCTCTGTTTTTAATCTGTCTAGTTCTAGGGATACAACTTGTTTATAATTTGGAAAATTTGCTTCAAGCCATTTTAGTGCACCTGCCTCATCCTTGGCATTAATATAGGCTTCGAAAGCATTCAGTTGCTCATTGCTCATTTGCTCTGCTAACTTTGTTCCTACACGCATTTCTAACGTTTCAAGAATATGATTAAGCATCTTATTCTTCTCAACAGCCGATAGCGCCCCAAGGCCAACTTCAACTAGAAAGGCATTGTCTAACTTAAACATGATTATATTCTACCACTATTCTAGTTTACGCTCCTTGGTTTCTCTCGTAAAGAACTCTAAATTATCACCTTCATGTAGATTTAGCCGAGTTTCTGTTGCAAGTGTCACGCCACAATCGGTACTTTTCTCTACCGATTTAACTTCTTGAGGACCACATTGTAATTTTGTTGCATCTACCTCTGCCAAAATTTTATCATCCCGTGTTATTTTAACCTTTGCGGGTACTTTTATTGTCCCCTTAGTAACTTCCCCACCAGCAATAATCTCTTTTTGAGTAGTTTTAAATATTTTTTTAACCTTCAACCTTCCAAGGTCTGTTTCAATAACTTCTGGTGCTAGTAATTTAGATAGTTCTTCTTTAGCGTTATCAAGTAAATCATATATTACCTTATATATACGAACCTCCACCTTATCTCTAATTGCGGTCTGACGTAACCCAGGCGGTATAGACACATTAAATCCATACATAATTGCATTTGATGTAGAAGCCATATACAAATCACTATCATTGATGGAACCAACGCCAGACCCAACAACTCTAATTGCGACCTCGTCGGTACCTAGTGTATTCAGAGAATCTATAACTGAAGTAAGAGAGCCCTGAACATCAGTTTTGATAACTACATTTTGTTCTCGAAGTTTATTCTTTTGTGAAATAATTCTTAGCAACTCAGAATTAGTGACGTGAGAAGCTCTACCTGATTCATTTTTAATCTGCGACCCTTCTTTGGCCACCTGACGGGCTGTCTTTTCGTCTTTTACCACTTCAAATACGTCACCAAAATCTGGTAAGGACTTGAAACCGCTAACCATCACTGGCGTGGACGGACCTGCAGAATTAATTTCTTTATGGTTAGTGTCGTGAATTGTACGTACTTTTCCGTAAACAGATCCTGCTACTAGATAGTCACCCTTAGACAACTCACCTTTTTCTATTAATATTACAGCGAGAGGTCCCATTCCTCTCTCCATATGTGACTCAATAACTAGTCCTTTTGCCGGACCTGTTGAGAGAGCCTTTAGCTCATCTACATCAGCCATAAGGAATATCATGTCAATTAACTCTGTTATACCATCTCCCGTCTTAGCTGAAACGGGCATAACTATTGTATCGCCACCCCAGTCCTCTGGTACCATTTCATTCTCTGACAACTGTTGCTTTAGTCGATTAAGGTCGGCTCCTGGCTTATCTATCTTATTCCGCAACAATCATCTTTACACCAGCTTTTCTGGCAAAGCGGATAGCTTCAAGGGTTTGAGGTTTAATACCGTCATCTGCAGCTACAACTATCACCGCAAGGTCTGTTAGCAATGCTCCGTGTTCTCTCAGAGCAGCAAAAGCCTCGTGGCCTGGCGTATCTAGAAAAGTTAGTTTTCTATCTTTGTGTGTTATCTGATAAGCAGAAATGTGCTGAGTAATACCCCCAGATTCATCTTGAGCTACTTTACCACCCCTTATCCTATCAAGTAAAGATGTCTTACCGTGATCTACATGCCCCATAACGGCAATTACTGGAGGTCTAACTACAGCGTCTGGGTTACTGCTTGCTAGTCTTCTCACGTTTTACCGAGTGACTTTGCTGAGAGGTCTTTTTAACTAGTTCTATCTCTAACCCCAATTCACCAACTATTATCTGAGCAGTATCAAAGTCTACTTTTTCGTTTACGGTAATCATGATACCACTCTTAAAAAGCTCGCCAATCAGCGTAGCCACTGGTACGGAAAGTTTCTCTGCTAGATGACCAGCTGTAATGGTTGCACCTATCTCGATTGTAGTCAAAGCCATAGAAAAATCCTTCTGTCGTCTTTAGTTATTTCTTCTTTTTGCCTTTGGCTTCTTTAAGGCTTAGGGCAATTTTACGGGCATCTTTGTCAATATCAATTACTTTAAATTGTTTTATCTCATTAACTTTAAAGACTTTTTCAGGATCTGTACTATCATCATTACCCATTTCTGACACGTGCACTAATGCTTCAACGGCTGATGATAACTGAACAAAGGCACCAAAAGGTGTAATTCTTGTTACATGTCCTTCTATTAGGCTACCTTTTTTAAGGTCTTTTACCTCACTCAGCCATGGGTCTTCCTGTGTTTGTTTGAGTGATAAGCTTAAACGGTCCTTGTCTATTGCGATAATTTTGGCTTTGACTTTGTCGCCAGTTTTAACATATTTCTTTGGATCTTCAACACGTTCCCATGAAATTTCTGATATATGTATCAAGCCTTCTATCCCGTCAACATTAACAAAAGCACCAAAATCTATTACTCCCGTAATTATACCTTCTACCTCGTCACCCACGGAAAGTTCTGAGAATCTTGCCTGCATATCGTCCTTAATGGCCTCTTTTTCAGAGAAAATCAGCTTGTTCTCTTTTCTACTAACGTCTAGTATCCGTACTTTTAATGGTTTTTTAACTAGACTGGTTAGTTTTTGCATAATCTCGTCCTTATCGGCACCAGAAACCCTTGGGTAATTGTCTGCAGATAGTTGAGAAACCGGCATAAAACCTCGAATCCCATCCATCTCTATAAGGAGTCCACCCCTGTTTGCATCATACGGAAAAACTTCTATAGTTTCTTTTGATTCATTTATTCTTTCTAATTCGTCCCAACCCCTATCTTTGGCTGCCCTCTTCATGCTTAATAGGGCGTATCCTTCGTCCATCTCAGGTTCTATTACGCTAACGGTGACTTTTTGGTCTTTATCTAATTTAGTCCCATAACCAATCTCCCGACGCATTACCACACCTATACCTGGTGGTCCTAAGTCTATCCATGTTTCATGTTTCTTTATAGATAGGACTAGGCCTTCTACGACGTCTCCTGTTTTTAACTGTTGTGTATCGGACGAAGCTAAAAGTTCATCCATTGTTACTGTTTTTGACATATATTTATATGCCTCCTTTATCGTTGCGGTACCCCGTAGAGTATCTGACGGTTCCATCTAGAACCATTCATAATCCGCCAAACTTACTGATTATTATACCTGTTCTACATCTGTAAGTAAATAGACGCTTTGTGATACACTATATGAATGATTTTAACTATTGATGTGGGTGGAACTAAGGTACTTGTGGCAACCTTTTCAGATGACGGTAAATTAGGTAAAACACAAAAATTTAAAACTCCAATAATGTATCCTGATTTTTTAGCTAAACTGAAATCAGTTATTACAGCCATAATCGGAGACACCCAGCCTATCGCAAGTGCCATAGCCCTACCTGGAACAATAAATAGAGAAGAAGGCATTGTGGAGTCTTTTGGCAATCTACCCTGGGAAAATGTAGCAGTTAGAAATGATTTATCTGATCTTCTGACTGGACCCATCTACCTTGAGAACGACGCTAAACTTGCTGGATTATCAGAGGCACATGAATTAAAAAAGCACTACCCTAGGGTTCTTTATGTAACTGTTAGCACCGGAATAGGCCTCGGATTAGTTGTTGATGGCAAAATAGATCACAGTGTAAGTGATGCTGGCGGTAGAGGTATTATGCTTGAACATCAGGGTAGAATTATGGCATGGGAGGAATTTGCTAGTGGTAAGGCTATAGTAGCCAAAACCGGTAAGATGGCCAGCGAAATAACAGAAGAAAAAGATTGGTACCTAGTCGCCCGGAATATTGCCATAGGCTTGATAGACCTAATAACCCTATTAACGCCTGATTGTATTATTATTGGTGGTGGAGTCGGTGCTCATCTGGAGAAATTCCACGAGAAATTATTTAATGAACTAGAAATATATAAAAGTAGGATGATTAGACTTCCTCAAATTAGGAAAGCCCAGCACCCCGAAGAAGCAGTCATATACGGTGGATATTTACTTGCAAGAGCCAACCTACATGACGCTAATTGAACTAGTAAAAATTCTTCACAAGAAGTACCCCACCATAACGCTAAGCGCAGCAAAATCATACTATTGGTCACCCACAGAAAAAACTGTATTTTATCAAGAATCAGACTCTAATGAAATTGGTATCTGGACGCTTTTACATGAAACCTGCCACGGATTATTAGAGCACTCAACATATGAAAGCGACTTTGAATTAGTAAAACTAGAGGTAGCTGCTTGGGAACGTGCAACAGAGTTAGCAAATGAGCTTAAAATAGTCATAGACCCGGAGCATATCCAGGATTGCTTAGATAGTTATAGAGATTGGCAATATAAACGTAGTCTGTGTCCTAGGTGTGACTTAGGCGGTATACAAATTAACCAAAAAACTTATGAATGTATTTTTTGTGGTAGTAGTTGGCATGTTAGTACCGCACGATTTTGCCGACCGTATAGATTACGACAAACATCGTAAATTAATAGTCAACACCAATAATTATGTCTACCCACTAGTATAATATCGAATCACTCTAGCCCTAAAATAAAATTAATAAAAAAGGCTTTTTCTCATCAAAAAATTAAAAAGACTCATTGCAAAGGTTCTCTATACACCTTTGCAAGAATCTTTTTTTGAGAAAGTCAGTTATTTAAACAGACTTTTTAGTACGGCGACTAATACGTCCACCAATAGCACCAGCTTTGCGAGCTAACTCTCGGTTAGCATAAAAACCGCCAGTTGTACCTTTTTTACCACCGGCTGCACCGATTCGTGCATAAAAATCTGCACCATATTTTGCTTTGTTACGTGCTGCAGCTTTTATACCGCCTGCTTTTGTTCCTGCCATTTTATTTCTCCTTACCTCTTTTATAATAATTCTCCACCAGTGACAAACAAAAAACGAGCGTTTCTTTGCCAGTTTCCTGACATGAATACCCTCGTTCTATGTTTGTTTCTTAACGAAACTATAAGCATAATATCATGCTTTAGCTTTAATGTCAATAATAAATTACTGCTGTAGTATTTTAAATTAACAAACTCAACTGCATAAACGTATTAGCCTGCAAAAAAGACACTTAAATACACACCACCATCTAGACATTTTTACAAATAATACTAGATGAGTCCAAAACAGTACGAGCGACTACATGCAATATACCGAGTTACTGCTTTATTAATACCCTATATCAACACACGGATATTAGAATTTAAAGAGATTTGTATCTTGTTTACGATGATACTAGCTAAGGAAAATCGTTCCGCATTGCAGTTCTTTTGTAAACCAGAGACAATTCTTTGTCAGTCATGATGACTCCTCTTTTTTTATTTTTTTTATTTTTATTTGTATTTTTGTGAAATACACTATAAATGTAACCGCAGTCTTACATAAAGTCAATGTAACGTATCAAAAAATGTCTAATGTACTGAACGGCCGTCATATACATTAGACACTTTTTCCATATAATTCATAATCTTTGATCTTGAGGGAAACAAAAAGAGCCCCAAGAGGCCAATTTTGATGTAAACTTGCGAAGAAACGACTTAGTACAATTGAGAATGTGAGCCTATCAACTGAAAAATATAAATCTCGTTACCAATTACTTCGTACAAAACCCTGATATCACCGGTGATATTGATACTATAGAGATGAGCTAACTCTCCTGCCAGTCTACGCTGTCTCAGCAAAGAATTTTTTTGGTTTTCTTGCCACAAACTTATGCGAACTTTTGTCTGTCTCTGCAGTTTCTTAGGTAATTTTTTATATTGTTTTGCAAACTTTTTAGAATAGACAACTCTCATCGCGAATCAAGCCACTCAAACGACTCCTCTACGCTGTTGAATGCCGGAGACAAATTCTTGCCTTCCTTTGCGTCCTTAGAAAGCTGTAAAAGCTCTTTGACAACCTCAGGCCTAAGTGTCTGATCATCACTGATTGTAATAGACCTTGTACGCACAAATTCTCTCAAAGAAGCCGACACAACCGTACTAACGGGTAAATTAATAGCCTTCGCAGCTTCTTGTGCCTGTTTCTTCAGCTCTTTGTCAATTTTTACATTCAGGATAGTTGTATCACTCATAATATACCAAAGTATACACGATGGTTAGTCTATAATCAATAATTTCGTCTAAAAACAAAAAAGGCCCGAAAGGCCAATTTTGACGTAATCTTGCGATCACAAATACGTAATAGCACACTATCTATGCTTTGTCGGATATTTTTTCTCCTCGCTATCCTTGCCTCAGGGGTGCCGTACTAATTCCTGAGCATTTTTAAGAATTATGCCTAGTGCACTAAATGGATTTTGATGTGTGGAAATAGGCTCTACTCCTGTGCCGAGTGGAAACGTATCACTAACCACGAATAACTGGTTACCATGTTCGTCAAAGGCAGAATCTTCTTTGCGGATTGCTCGACGTAATTGTCCCGCATTTTGCACCCAATTACCAGCATTGGTCAGAACAAGCAGTTTTGCACCCGCCAACCTGCCCAGATATTCGGCTACTGCTAACGCAACTTCATTACCGATAGCTGAATCTACCCTTAACATATCAACCCCATAACCTTTATCTGCCATAGGTTGCGCAATAACATTTTCCATATAATCCGCTTCTGTCATGCCTTCTTCAACATCTTCACCTTCTACCGGTTTCATTGTTCGATTACCGGCCGCAAGTAGCACTTTATTCACATTGGCGTCGCTTACGTTATCAAGCACGTTGGCACGCCGTTGCATCCAGTTACGTACTCCGCCTGTTATTACAGCAATTTCGTATGTTTCAGGAAGTTCCCCGGCGTGTAAGTACGGACGGTCAACCGCAGTTAGCAAACCGGACCGCTCTACCCAACCTCTAGCAATGTCTACGGCTCTGTTGTCTTTACCTAATCGTTCCTGTACAAGACCAATATTTTCCTGAAGTTCTTTTGCTGGTCCGACTACTCCAATTAGCTCACCTAGGTCTTGCTCATACTGTTGGGTTGCGAGAGTATGCCCAAATGCTTGTGCTATTTCTGGCACAACACCACTACCTATCTCATATATGTTTTCGTGTGGTCGTGTTAGATCGTAATTTGTAAATGTTAAAATTTCTTGTGCCATTCTTACTCCTCGATAATTTATTTATGTAACAATTGTACCTTTTTTCAATAGATTTGTCAACTACTATTTCACAATATATTATATTTATTGCTTTTTTAAAGAAGTACATCGTATTTTGTGAATTATTGTTTCACATTTGTACGATAATGCGCTACTATATCTCTATGCAATTGAATAATTTAGTAGCTGTAGGTTTAAGCAAGTCACAAGCTGAAGCATATATCCTGCTTATTGAATTTGGCGAGGTTAAACCAGGTTCAGCTGCTAAGAGATTGGACGTCACCCGCACCAATGCATATAAGATATACGACAGATTAGTCGAATTTGGTTTAGCTTCCAAAACCGAAGAAAACAAAATATTCGTCTACCGCCCTACCAACCCTTTGTCGCTAGCGACACTAGCAGCAAATCACCGCGCCGAGTCAGTAATCAGAGAAGAAGCAGTCAGCAGTGTCATTCATGAATTGCTGGACAAGTTTTACGAACATACAGATAAGCCTACCGTTGATATTTTTACAGGCAGAACAGAAGTTGCTAATGCGTACCGTAAACAGATAGGCTTAAAAGAAGACATTTGCTTCATCCATACAAATGCTGATATACCAGCTATGAACTTCGAAACTATGCATGAACTGCGGGTTCAGCCAGCAAGAAACAGTAACAAGCGCCAAGCAATTATGAAACGACCTCCGCCTGGTCAGGAAAACTTGGCATCCCACCAGCGCAGCAACTTAGATATTACGTTCCGAGAGCAAGATGACTATGAAGCACCAGTCGAATGGAGCGTAACGGATTCTTCCCTGTTAATTATTCTCTACGCCAACGGCCCACATGCTATCTTCATCCAAGACAAAGTTGTTGCGTCAGCCTTTAAACAAATTTTTAACTTGCTGAAACGCAAACAATAAAAATAAAACTTTTTTTCTCGTGTTTCTGATATTATAGGTCAACTGCTAAAGATTGTGTTAACGAAATTTATTTCAAGTCAAGATAACTCCGCGTCGGTCGGATTTATTCCGCCGTAAGCAGATTCTGCTTTGGGAAAAGAACAATCCTCTCCCAGTTCAAGAAATCATAGATTAGACCTTATTTTATGGGGCTAGTTGTGTATTTTATAATAGTTAACTTTTAAGTTAACTATTTGTAGCCGCCCCAGTTCATGAAATAATCGGTGTTGGCGGATTTATTCCGCCATAGACGATCCCGCTGTTCAGGAAAGAGCAGTCCGAGTTTTGGAGCTTAAAAACCCGGCACGATGAGAAAACCTATCCCGGTTGTCTTATAAGATTTTTCAATCAAAAAGACCTCCCGTAAAGGAGGTCTGATTGAAAAACCGGCACCGTGCTATTTTCCCACATAAATGCAGTATAGTAACCGCTACAAGGCTTAACTTCTGTGTTCGGAATGGTAACAGGTGTGACCCTTGCGCCATGGGCACCGATACGGCAAGCCTTATGAGACACCCTTTCAGGGTTTCTCATCACGCGGGAGAGCCGAATAAATCGTCTCTGCCGGTTGCTCTTCCCGAGTCTCGGAAAGGCAAGCAAATCGATGTCCATTAATGCTGGTTTAATTGTTAAATAGTGTCCCATTGGACACCGGAACACAGTCATTCCAACTTTCAAAGTAACTATAAAGAGACTTGTATGGTGAAATGACGGTGTTTCGATGTCTTAGAAACACCTTTAGCTGACATGATTTGTTTGACGATAAACATCAATAACTAGTCGAAAATTGTACATTATCCATGAGACTTCTCATCGTTTTACTCAAGTCCCTCGAAGGGAAAAAAGCATCAACAGAATTTTTACATTCTCTTGTGCGATGAGATAAAACCTAAGTTCTGTCTCATGAATTCATAAAAAGCCAATGGATCTATTAGTACGCTTCGGCTACATATGTTGCCATACTTCTACCTTGCGCCTATCAACCTGATAATCTTTCAGGGATCTCTAGGGACCTGCTTACAAAATTCTTTTATTCCAAAAACCGTTCTTCTTGTCTGAAAATTGCAAAAAGTTTGGCGATGTATCTACTGATACTTCTTCGCTCTTTTTGGAATTTTCAACTCAAAAATCTACAATTTTATGAAAATAAAAAATTCTATAAGCAGGTCCCAGGGAAAGCTAATCTTGAGGTTAGCTTCGCGCTTAATATGCTTTCAGCGCTTATCTATTCCGCACATAGCTACTCAGCAATGCTCTTGGTAGAACAACTGATACACCAGCGGTGCGTTCACTCCGGTCCTCTCGTACTAGGAGTAAATCCTCTCAACTTTCCTGACGTCCACAGCGGATATAAACCGAACTGTCTCACGACGTTCTGAACCCAGCTCACGTACCACTTTAATCGGCGAACAG
>QIKK01000064.1 GCA_003231925.1 Candidatus Saccharimonadota bacterium | reverse complement strand
GCTGGTCCGCCGACGTATTGCTCTTTTCCGTTGACCGAAGCTTTAGCACCTCTACCAGTGATTGCCGAGAAATTACTGGAAGTATTTAGTTTAATTTTTAATTTTTTTGCGTGGTTTACGATAGATTTAGCGATGGGATGCTCAGACTCTTGCTCCACCGATGCCGCCAGTCTGATGATATTATTTTTATCGTCACCGATTACATCAACAACACCCTGTTCACCTTTAGTAAGTGTTCCAGTCTTGTCAAACAAAACGATGTCAATTTTCCGAGCTTCTTCAAGTGCGGTTCTCTCACGAACCAGTAATCCATTATGAGCAGCTTTTGAAGTAGAGATGGATGTTACCAAAGGGACAGCTAATCCTAGGGCGTGTGGGCAGGCTATTATTAAGACTGTGACAACGCGTTCTAATATAAATGCCGCTCCAACACCACCGATTAAGCCCCAGGAACCAGCTGCCAATATAGCAGAACCTATTGCTACAAAAGTTAAATAAAATGCTGCTCTGTCGGCTAGTATTTGTGTTTTGGATTTACTTTTTTGAGCCTCAGCTACTAACTTCATAATACCAGCTAGTGCCGTATCGTCTCCAGTTTTGGTAACTTCAATAGTTAAAGACCCGGTGGCATTTACTGTGCCGGCTATAACCATAGACGATATCTTTTTCTCAACTGGTTTTGATTCTCCTGTTAGCATGGCCTCGTCTACTTTTGAGGAGCCTTTTACAACTTTACCGTCAGCCGAGATTTTTGCCCCCGGTCGAACCAATACTAAATCGCCTACATTAAGGCTACTTAAGGGGACTTTTTCTATTCCATTTTTTGTAACTAATTCGGCAGTATCTGGTAGTAATTTGGCAAGTTCTTTCATTGCTCCCTGAGCGCTCATGACTGATGCCATCTCTAGCCAGTGACCAAGTAGCATTATAGTAACTAGTGAAGTTAATTCCCACCAGAAATCTTGTCCACCAACAATCTTCAAACTAATCATCGAGCTATATATAAAGGCTACTGATATAGCCATTGAGATTAAGGTCATCATTGCTGGAGCACGAGCCCTAAGCTCGTCTCTAGCACCCTTCAAGAATACAATTCCGCCGTAAAAGAAGACAATTACACCAAAAATTGCAGGTATATATTCGCTACCCGGAAAACTAAATGCTGAAAAACTAAATAGTCTTTGAATAGTATTAGAAAAGTACAATGTTGGAATCGTAAATAATAGAGACAACCAGAACTTCTGCTTAAACATCATTAAGCTATGTCCAGCATGCTTATCATAATCTTTTCCGTGATCTTCATGGCCTTCGTGTTTACTGTGATCCATCTTATAATCCTTTCTTATGTTACTAGCGGGTAGACTTTTTTATTTTTTTAACCCCCCACCTTTTTAAATGTATTCTACTTTTTTATGGTCGAGAGTATGCTCTCTATTTTATCATTTTTAATCGGTTTTCCTTGTTCCTGAATGTTCCCTCAAGAACCATAAAAGGGATATTATTGCAATAACGAGAATTGTAAAACCAAGTATCATGAAGGTCATATTGCTGGACCAATGGCTACTATCTGCCATATGGTTACTAAATTCTTTATTAATGGTATCGTTGGCTGTGTGCGCTAGTATATTTAACACCTTACCCCCTTATGCTAGAAAGTTCGTATAAGTCTAGCATTTCTTTAATTAGGCGGTTTTTGTCTTTTTCGGAACCCTTTGACATACCTTCTTTTAGATGTGTTTGCATATGGCTTTCCAAGACGAATTTATTTAAAGATTTTAGTGAGTTTTGAATGGCTAGAGACTGCGTTAGTATTTCCATACAATACCTGTCTTCATCAATTGCTTTGGTTAAGGCCCTAAATTGCCCTTCAATAATTCTAGATCTATGAGTTACGCGTTTTTTGATGTCTGAAGTCATTACCCTTTAAGTCTCCTTTAAAGTTACAATATTAATTGTATACCCCTAGGGGGTATTATTCAAGTAATTTTTACCTCCTATCCATAATTTGCTATTATATGTCTACTAACTAGGTGATTGATGGATAGTCATTAGGAATAGAAAATGAGAAATAAAATACACCGATTAATAAAAAATCGCAAAAAACGTTCAGAATCAGCTAAGTTAAATTGGCTTAGAGCGGCTGTGCTTGGAGCTAATGACGGAATAGTCTCGATAGCAGGGTTATTAGCTGGAGTTGCTGGCGCTACAACAAATAGACACACCTTACTAGTTGCTGGTATGGCCGGTATTTTGGCCGGGGCACTATCAATGGCTGCTGGCGAATTTGTTTCTGTTAGCACACAGCGGGATGCAGAGATGAAAGGACATCAGGACTGTAACCATGAAGAACAGCATGATTTTACTAACCCATGGGATGCCGCCATTGCTTCAGCACTGTCATTCTCTGCAGGCGCTGCCATTCCAATGCTAGCAATTGTTCTATCCTCAGAATCAGCCAGGATAACGGCTTTATTTGTCTCTGTTCCGCTAGCGTTAGCTGTTAATGGTTTTTTGAGTGCTAAGGCTACCGGAACTTCAGCTAGAAAAGCTGTTATACGCGTAATTATTGGTGGGTTGATAGCGATGCTTGCAACATACTTCGTGGGCCGATTTATTGGTCCAAATATTTAAACTTAGTATTATTTATAAATCTTCTAGAGAAAAAGTGCTTGTAAATATGTAATGCTTGTGGTATATTAATAGTAATTGTTTTTTATTAGATGCTTTTTGATTTTTTGCTACACAAATACTTTGGCTTCTGAAAAAGGGCGACAGAGTATTAAATAACACTAATCAAAAAAGGAAATATGCATTATTCATCTCAAGCTACGCGAATGCGTAGAAAGCCTGCCTACGGCAGACGAAAACCTAAATATCGAAGTAAAAATAGCGGTCATCATGGTCAACATATTAATCCCCAGCGGTTTATAAAAGCCGCAAAATCGCTAGAACGTACCTTGTATACACCTACAAACGACTCTTTTAACAGTTTTAATATGCACCAAGATATTAAGCAGAATGTTTCAAAGCGAAATTACACACTACCAACACAGATTCAAGATAAAGCCATACCAATAGCTCTTGAAGGGAAAGACGTGATCGGTATTGCCAATACTGGGACCGGTAAAACAGCAGCCTTCTTATTACCTATTTTAGATAAATTAATCACGAACAGAAAAGACAAGGCTATTATCCTAGCCCCAACTAGAGAATTAGCGCTACAAATTCAAGAAGAGTTTGTGCTCTTCTCAAAAGATCTAGGTTTTAAGAGTATATTGCTTATTGGTGGCGTGCCTGTTGGACCACAATTACGGAAATTACGAAACCGTCCAGACGTCTTTATCGGAACTCCGGGGCGAGTAAAAGATCATATTAATCGGGGAACATTACGCTTAGTTAGCGTTTCTACTATTGTTTTAGATGAAGTCGACAGGATGTTGGATATGGGTTTTGTAAAGGACATACGTTATATACTAAATAAAGTGCCAAAACACAGACAATCTCTATTCTTCTCAGCTACTATTAACCCAGCTGTAGAAAGTCTTATAAGCACTTTTACCGAGTCACCAATATCGATTATGGCAAGAACAGCAGAAACCAGCGACAACGTTGAGCAGTCAACAATACAGTATGCTGGTACAGCAGAGAAGCTAACAAAATTACACGATCTACTAATTGGAGAAGATGTTAGAAAAACGTTAATCTTTGCCGAGACTAAAAGGTCGGTTGACAGGTTGAGCAAAGAACTCAGTGCACGCGGATTTAAGTCAGATGTTATGCACGGCAATAAAAGTCAATCTCAGCGTCAACGAGCCCTACGTAATTTTCGTGAGGGTAAAGTTGCTATGTTGGTGGCAACGGATGTTGCAGCAAGAGGGATAGATGTAGATGGTATTACACATGTCATTAACTATGATATACCTCAGACATATGACGATTATACTCACCGTATTGGACGGACTGGCCGGAGTAACAACAAAGGATACGCTGTTACTTTTGTGCCGACTAATGGACGGTAATCCGTAACCTAAGTATCTTTTAAAAGATTTTTTTGTAGATAAAGAGTACAATAGCAAAGATGAAAAAGATATTTACTGCAACTCATGTTTTATACCACAAACATCTCCGCAAACGGCATCTTAACGGTAAAGATAAAGAAATTACTTTTGCAGATAGGTTAGTAACTATTACTGGTCCTCTGATACCGATTGCGACAATTCCACAGGCTTATTCGATATGGGTTAATGGTCAGGTCGGGGGCGTTTCTATCATTACATGGAGTATTTTTAGCTTAACATCGCTGTCAATGGCTATTTATGCTATTATCCACAGAGAAAAACCATTGATGCTAACCTATCTTCCTTTGATAGTACTTAATGTAGTCGTGGTTATAGGTATTCTAGTTAAGTCTTAGTTTTTTTTGCTTTATCAATTTGGTTGTGGTTTAGACCGTAGAAGTGGGCTACTTCGTGCCAAACAGTTTCGTAAACTTGTGTTTTTAGGGACTGGGTGTCTTGAAATATTTGAGTCATCGGATTTTTAAATATTGTTATGATATCTGGAACTATTCCGTGCACTGCACCGTTTCTGCTAGTTAGCGGAACTCCCTCAAATAGTCCAAACAAGGCATCGCATTTTCTTAACCCGAGCTTTTTTCTTTGTTCTGGGGTTGGCTCATCTTCGATGCGAAAGTTTACGTTTTGTAGTTTTTCTTGATATATTTCGGGAACATTATCAATAGCCGCCGAGACTAAATCTTCAAATTTGTTCTTGGTCATATAAACAGTATAACCGCTTGGGGTATAATATCGTATATAACCTTATGCGTATTGTAGAACCACAAAAGCTAGCTAATCAACATACAGTCCTTAAAAAACGTCAAAAAAAGTATCTACTTTACTCATTGTTGGTCTTATTAGTATTGACTGGATCTTTTGCTCTGTTGATTAATAAGAATAAATTACCTGCTACGTTGCTCCCCAAACAACCCTCCGTTTTAGTACCTCCCAAAAATAAGCCAGCTATTCAAAGGATTTTTAGTGGAGATGAGTTAGTTTCTTTCTATAACCACTTGTCACAACCAAACTTAATTAGAATAATAACCCCTCCTTATATAACGGGGAATACAGAAGCAGATACTCGGATTAGACAGATTGCCGTTCAACGTGGCTATAAGTTGCGGAGTAAACCAGCAACAGCCTTAAAAGAAGTCGATGGCTTCCCTCTTCAGGAGGTGGTATTTAGGCCTTGGTTAGATATGAAAGCTGCCGCATTCAGCGCCGGGATTAACTTTAGTATAGTATCGGCTTATCGGTCGGTAGCAACCCAGAGGAAATTATTTATGAGCGAGCTTCTATCGAGAGGCGTCTCAATCCAAGATGTTGCTACAGGAAAAGCAAACAAAGCCGTCAATGATGTCCTCTTAACCTCTTCGATACCTGGTTATTCAAAACATCATACCGGCTATGCTATGGATTTATCGTGTTCAGGTTATATTTTTGAGAACTTTAAAAAGTCGAATTGTTTCAAATGGCTTAATTCCAATAATTATCAAAACGCCAAACGGTTTGGTTTTATCCCAAGTTATCCTCCTGACGCTACTTCTCAGGGGCCGAACCCAGAAGCATGGGAATACGTCTATGTCGGTAAAGATTTACTTTATACGACAAACTATTAATACCTTAGTCTAAAATTTGCCCTAGAAATCCTTATATTGTACAGTTAACTTACAGAAAACATATGAAAAATATTGAAGAAGTACTAGGTCCTATGCAGAAAAATATTAAGCGATTGAACGTCAATGGTTTAAACGGTAGGATGCTTCGGCTAAAAGCATCTAATAAATTAAAGGTTAATTATCGTCGTGAAATTTTATTAGTCTACGGTCATCATTCAAGTTTAGAGCGGATGTATGGGATTGCTGAAGTTTTGAATCAGTACGGAACTGTAACAATGCCAGATTTGCCCGGTTTTGGTGGTATGGATAGTTTTTATACAATAGGCATGGAGCCGACTATAGATAATATGGCAGACTATCTAGCTACATTTATAAAACTTAGGTATCGACGCAAAAAACTTACTATAGCCGGTATGTCTTTGGGGTTTGCTATAGTCACTCGAATGCTACAGCGTTATCCAGAAATTGTAAAAAAAGTAGATTTGTTAATTAGTGTTGTCGGCTTCTCACACCATTATGATTTTATACTATCCAAGCGTAGTATGATTTTATACCGTCGTTTTGCCCAATTCTTTTCACATAAACTTCCTGCTATATTTTTCTATAATCTAATTTTATACCCACCTTTATTACGGATAGGGTATGCAAAAACTCCCAATGCCAGTAAAAAATTCTCTGCTCTAGATGCTGAAGAACAGAAATTAGCAATAGATTTCGAAGTAACACTCTGGCGAGAGAATGACGTTAGGACATATATGAGAATGACTGTTGCATTAATGACCATGGACAATTGTCATAAACAAGTTAATATACCAGTACATCATATATCAGTAAGAAATGATAGATATTTTGATCCTACAGCCGTAGAACAGCACATGAGGATTGTTTTTACTGGCTTTACGGAGCATCAAGCGATTCTAGATAATCATGCGCCAAGCATTTTAGCAACTAAAGAGAATGCCGCTCCGTTAGTTCCCGCTAGTATAAGGAAGGTACTAAGAAAAAAAACTACATGAAAATAGCAATTTTTACTCCATATAATATTTTTAAATCAGGTGGTGTCCAGGAACATGTTAAAAACCAGGCTCGCGTGCTACGCAATAGAGGACACAATGTAACAATAATAACCCCAAAACCTCGAGGTAAGAAAGTAACCGATGCTCCAAAAGGCGTAATTTTTCTAGGTAGATCCACAAGGATTAAAACTCCTAGTGCCACTAGTGCTGATGTGTCCGTGACACTTGATGCAGAGGCCTTGGCTTTAGAAATGCAGAAGAAGTACGATGTTATACATGTTCATGAACCACTAGTCCCAATCGCCGCCAGGCAAATCTTATCATATTTTGAAGGTTCAGCACTGCGTGTTGGTACTTTTCATGCTGCCTTGCCCGGTAACGTATTTGGTAAGTCCCTGTTTACTACTTATAAAACATACGCTCGAACTGTCCTACCGCATATTGATGCCATTACTGCAGTGTCACCAGCTGCTATCGGATATATAGATAAATATACTGACTTACCGATCAGTTATATCCCCAATGGCATTCAAAGCTCTATGTATAGAGCAAGAAAAATAGACCGTGATGAAAATCTAGTACTTTTTATCGGAAGAATAGAAAAAAGGAAAGGAGTCAGACAGCTTGTCAAAGCTTTTAGAGAGCTAAAAAAACTTAAACCGACTGTTTACCTTAAAATTGCAGGCGAAGGTCCACTGAAAAAATCCCTACAACAGTACGTCATAGACAGGGGCATTAAAGATATTGAGTTTTTAGGCTACATAGATGATGATGCCAAATTAGATTTATTAAGTAGGTGCAGTATTTATACCTCACCTGCCCTGTACGGAGAAAGTTTCGGGATAGTACTAGCCGAGGCTATGTCCATGCAGGCACCAATTGTGGCTCACCTAAACCCTGGTTATTGCTGGGTGCTTAGAGACACGGGCAGGTTGTCGTTAGTTGATTGTAGAGACCCTCTTGCTTACGCCAGAAGAATGGAAATAATGATGGAAGATGTTGATTTACGGAAACTATGGCAAAAATGGGCTAAGAAGAGCGTTAAACAGTATGATTATGAAAAGGTAGTAGATGCCTACGAAGAGTTATATAAAGCTCATTTAAGCAAAAAATAGAGTAGTTACTTTGACATAAAAATTATCTAAATAAGATAGACTATAGATTATATGACGATAGCACTAATACTAGATGACACTTTAGATAAGCCCGATGGAGTACAGCGGGCTGTATTAGACATTGGCGGTAAGCTATCCAGCCTTGGTCATGAGGTTCACTATATTGTTACTAAGACAACCAGAACCGATATAGAAAATATACACAGTGTTGGAAGGAGCTTAGGGCTTAAATTTAATGGTAATTCTGTGCGCACTCCTTTGCCAGCTTCCAGTAAAAAAATAAAGGCACTTTTTGATAAAGTTAATTTTGATGTCTTACATATTCAAATGCCCTACAGTCCCTTTCTTGGTGAAAAAGTTCTCCGTCTGGCACCTCAGGAAGTTATTAAAATTGGTACTTTTCACATATTACCCTACAATATCCTGGCTCGTATCGGAACTAGAGCTTTAGGGTTAATTTTAAGAAGATCGCTAAAAAATCTTGATTATTGTTTTGCTGTCTCCCAACCAGCCTTAGATTTTATGGAGTCCTCCTTTTTAATAAAAGGTAGAGTCCTGCCAAATCCTGTGGACTATGCTTTTTACCAGAAATATAAAAATACTGAAAAAGACAGGGCTGGTATTGTCTTTCTAGGACGTTTTGATAAAAGAAAGGGTGTTAGACAACTAGTTGAGTCCTATCATGCTATGTCTGAAAATCTTAGAGCTAAAACAAAACTTACGATGTGTGGCAAGGGTCCATTGTGGAATGAAGTTAAACAAAGAGCGACAGATTTAAACTTAGATATAGATTTTCCAGGTTTTGTCAGTGATATACAAAAAGCT
Source organism: Candidatus Saccharimonadota bacterium (assembly GCA_003231925.1). Classification (GTDB taxonomy): domain Bacteria; phylum Patescibacteriota; class Saccharimonadia; order Saccharimonadales; family SZUA-47; genus SZUA-47. Next base: position 13,389 of record QIKK01000064.1, on the reverse strand, counting down.
CAGTATTTTGCTAAAGCCGACATTGCAGTCTTCCCGTCAATTGGCGGAGAGAGTTTTGGAGTTGTTTTAACTGAGGCGATGTCGGCAGGAGCAGGAGTTGTTTTGGGCGGAAATAACCCTGGTTATAAAAGTGTACTTGGGGCTTGGCCAGAAGTATTGTTTAACCCTAATAACAAAGCAGAGTTTGCTGAAAAGCTCACGCAGTTTATAACCGATAAAGCCTTGAGAGGCAGAATTGGTCAAGAACAATCCTCGGCTGTTAAGCAGTATAATATTGATGAGGTTATTAAAGAGTTATTAAAAGCATACACTGCAAAGAAAGGTTCTCTCTGACTCTACCTACGCTATTTTTGGTGGAGCTTCTGGCTCTCTAGTGTTTGCATAGTATAAGTATTTAGAATATATGTTATTTACTACTTCTACCTAGATATTCTCTGTAATCTCTCTTCTATAAAGCCCTCAATAGTAATTTTTATACTTTTGCAGAAACTAACAGAATGGTAATGTCTTTTTTTAGTAACTCTATGATAATGTAGTACAATATATTAAAAGAGGTAAAAGTGTAATGTTCGGAAGAAAAAAAGGTGCACAGGAATTTACAGTATCAAATGAGACAATCTTAAGAATCATTGGCTTGAGTATTGCTACATTGCTAGCTGTCAGATTTTTAGAAAATATCATACATCCACTAACATTAATCTTTGTCTCTTTATTTTTGGCAATGGCTCTAAATCCGGCAGTTATCTGGGTTTCAGCAAGATTGAAGAGTCGTAGTAGGGTTAGAGCTACGTCGGCGGCTTATGTTGCAGTTATGTCGGTGCTGATTCTCTTTCTATCTCTAATAGTTCCACCACTGGTCAGACAAACCACCACTTTTGTACAAGACATTCCTAGTACAATTAGTAATTTAAAACGCAACAAAGGGGCTACTGGTGATTTTATCAGGAAGTATAAGTTAGAAGATCAGGTCAATGAGCTTGCAAGTAGTTGGTCAAACAGCATCGGCTCTGGTTCTGTGCAAAGTAAGGTAGTATCCACAGCAAATAGAGTAATAGCTAATCTTGTCTCTATTATAACTGTGCTAATTTTGACTTTCATGATGTTAGTAGAGGGTCCTAGGTGGTTAGGACTATTTTGGAGTCAATATCCTGAAAAACGCAGGAAACACTTTAAAAAAATAGTTACTAAAATGTACGGAGTAGTAACCAGCTATGTAAATGGCCAAGTTTTAATAGCTGCCATAGCCGCGAGCTTTTCGATAGTCGCCCTTTTTATAGCCACTAATATATTTAATGCTCCTTCAGTAAACCCCATTGCTTTGGGCGGAATAGTATTCTTGTTTGGCTTAATACCGACTATTGGGGCAATACTAAGCTCTGTAGTTGTAGTTTTATTTAGTTTGTTTACTAGTGCGCCACTAGCTATTACGATGTTTATTTACTTTATTGTTTACCAGCAGATTGAAAACGCTACTATTCAGCCCTACATTCAGTCCAGAGCTAATGAACTTACCCCTCTTTTGGTATTTATAGCTGCTATTTTGGGTATAGGTTTCGGTGGTTTTTTGGGTGCTTTTATTGCTATTCCCGTTGCCGGTAGTATAAAAGTTTTGATTGACGATTATACGGAAAGAAAACAAACCTCCCAGGAGGGTTAAGCTCTAAACCAAGATTGAGTATCTTTTGTATCTCTGATGCCTACTCCCTGTTGTAGCAATGTATTACGCAATTCATCAGATTGATGCCAATTTTTGTTGGCTCTGACCTGAGCACGTCTGGCTAGTAGCTCTTTTTGTTCGGGTTCTAAATCTAGTCGGTTTTTCAAATCTAGCCCAAAAAGATTATCCAGTTTTTCTAGTAAACTAAGAAAAGCCTCTAATTCGTTTTCTCCAACTGGCTGGTCAAGGTGTAGCGACACTATTTTACTAACTTCTGACAAAGCTTCAGGGGTATTAAGATCATCTTTAAGGTTTTCTAATAATAAATCTTTAAAACTTAATAATGTCTTAGTTACCCACTGGCTGTCTGCTCTAACAGTTTGAAATTGCTTATCTGAAAACTCATACCAAGTGCGCAGTCTATTATGGGCGGACTCCATGATATCCCAGCTAAAATTACTTTCATTGCGGTAGTGACTTTCTAGAACTAACAGTCTAAAGTCTAGGGCTGAAAAGTCTTTTTCTTTTATGTCTGAAAGGGTATAAAAATTACCTAGACTCTTGCTCATTTTTCTACCGTCAACAAGCATGTGGTTGTTGTGGACAAAATAATTAGCCAGTTTGTTGGCTCCAGCTCCGCAGGTCTGGGCAATCTCATTTTCATGATGAGGAAATTTTAAGTCTATCCCGCCAGTGTGGATATCAAAAGGAACTCCTAGTAATTTTTTACTCATTGCTGAACACTCAATATGCCATCCTGGTCGCCCCTCTATGTCGTAATCATCACCTTGAAATTTAAATATGGCTTTCCATGATGGTTCTCCAGGTTGCATTTTCTTCCATAAAGCAAAATCACTAACATTTTTTTTGTCGTATTCGTCGTTTTTTATACGCGATTGGCTAGTAGTAACTTCTATTTTTTGTAAGATACCGTATGTTTTTCCTGTACGTTGATATTTCTGAATAGAAAAATAAACCCCATCATCTGCTATATAAGCAAGCCCACGATCTAGCAATTCTTGGGTTAGTTGTATCATGTCCGGAATGCTGTCTACGGCAGATACAAACTTAATATGGTCTACTTGATTGCCAGTTTCTTTAAGATCCTTTTTGAATACTTTACTATATTTAGCAGTTAGAGTTCTCAACGCTTCGGCAGGATCTTTATCTGGATAATCACGGGCACTATCTCTGATAGTTTTATCATCAACGTCTGTGATATTCATGACTTGAAAAACTTTATAATCAAATTCCAGAACACGTCTCAGAGTATCTGCATAAATAAAAGCGGATAGATTTCCAATATGTGGTAGGTCATAGACTGTCGGCCCACAGCTATAAATACTAACTCGCTTTTTATTTAATGGTACAAACTTCTCTATCTTTTTTGTTAGGGAGTTGTATATTTTCATGATGTGCTTTCTGTTTTTAGAATCTCTAGGAGCTGATTGGTTTTTTTAATTACTTGGCTATGTAGTTCAGTAATTGGTCTAGTTTTAAGAATCTTAAACCCGGCAGCGTATTCATGACCCCCACCGCCAAATTCTGTTGCTAATTTTCCAGCAATAGGAAAACCGTAATTTGCTCTAATTTTTGCGGTAATTTTACCGTCAGCATAGACTTTGTAGCCAATTGCTAGTACGACGCCCTCGGTCATTCTCATATCATCAATAACTAGCATAGTTGGATTGTACAGCGGGCTAAACTCCTGAATCTCACCCCAAGGGATAATAATTGAAGCAATTTTACCCTCCAACCCAAACTGTATTCTTTGTAATAGTCGCCCTTTGTAAGGTATGAGGACTGGATTTTTTTGCATCAATTGTCGTCTTGCATTGTCCAATTTTGCAATATTTACTCCCTTCTCTACTAAATCCGCCATGGTTCGGAAAGTTTCCGGGCTTGCAGACTGTGTTGTTAAACCAAGACTGTCTGACATAATTGAGATAGCTAACATTTCTAAGGCATCAAGTGGTAGTGGCCATTTCAGGTCTGATGCTATCTTATAAATTAGTTCTCCTGTTGCCGATAGTGGCTCGTTGATAATTATATCGGCGAAAGATATCCCTTTGCTGTCGATGTGATGGTCTAAAACTATTACCGGCTTTGCCTTAATCCATTCAAACCCACGGTTACCAGATGTATTTTCAAATAGAGTTTCGGTACTTGTATCAACAATTAGCGTAATATCAAAATTGGTTGGAATGTCTTTAACTACTCTGTCCCAACCACTTAAGTACTTTAGATGGGCCGGCATATTAACTGCACAGATCATTGTAGCGGACTTACCCATTTCTAAAAATATAGCTTCAAGCGCCAAAGAACTTCCTAAAGAATCTCCGTCAGGATTATCAGCTTGCAATATTAAAATATGCTTAGCACTAGACACTAATTTATTAATCTCTTTGTATTCACTCATATTGTTTTAGTATATCAATTTTTTAGTTCGTACGTTCATGATTTTAAAAAGTCTGTCGCCCTTCAAGGGCTCTACCTAGTGTGATCTGGTCGGCATATTCTAAGTCAACTCCTATCGGTATCCCTCTTGCTAGCCTAGTTATTTTTACGTTGACTCCATCTAATTGATTTTGAATAAATAAGGCCGTAGTCTCTCCCTCGACACTTGCATTTGTAGCTAGTATTACCTCTGTTGTTTTGTCTTTTTTGATACGTTTTAGCAATTCAGGAATGTGTAATTGTTCGGGCCCTATCCCGTCTAATGGTGAAATTAACCCTCCAAGTACGTGGTATGTTCCGTCGTATAAGGCGGTATTTTCAAGGGCAACTATGTCGAAGGGCTCAGCCACTATTGCGATAGTCTTTTTGTCTCGTCCGTAGTTATCATATAGAGGTGAACATTCCTTGTCTGCATCAATTAACGCAAACGTTGTAGGACAGTTTTTTACATTTTTGTGAAGATTTTGTAAAGATTTAGATAACTTTAAGCTTTTTGAAGGATCAGACTTCAATAAGTAATAGGCGTATCTCTCGGCACTACGTGGACCGACTCCGGGTAATTGCCCCAGTGCTTCTATAAGATCCTCTAGTGCTTTTGGCAGTGCTTTCATCTCTGGTATCTTTGGTTGGTTTATAGCCCTAGGTTCCCTAAACCACCCATCATAGGTTGCATTTTTTCAGCAGCCATCTTTTGGCTTTGGTCTATGGCTGCTTTAACGGCCTCTTTAACCCAGTTTTCTAATTCAGAGATATCTTCTAGATCAATTGCCTCTGGATCGATTTTAATATTTTTAACCTTCATCTCTCCGTTAACTTCAACAATCACTGCTCCATCACCAGCCTCGGCTGTAACAATCTCTTTCTGCAACTCTTTTTGAACCTTGCGCATTTTCATTAGCATTTTTGCTTGGTCAAATCTACTCATTATTGCTTCTCCCTTTATCCTCTATTATTGTATCAGACGAGGCTGGTTATATACTGCACGAGTTTCTGGTGTATGTTGCCAGACCACCACAGCTCTAGTTAATTGATAATAAATACTAGAAAACACAACTAGGGAGATTAAGCCTACCCCAAACCATCGGGCTACCGGATTTTTTGGAAAAACAACGTACCAGCGATCTAATATAAAGCAAATACCGCTAGCGATTACTGCATAAATGAAGGGTAATAATATCACAACGGCAAACATTAATTGCCCTAGAGCTCCAACAATAACACTTAAGAGCGCTGTTAGTATCATTACTTTTGTTCGATTCAATGCTAAATGCTTTCTATAAGAATAGAGTCCAAGTAAGAATAGCCCACCTGAGGCTACATCAAGAATTGGTAATCGACCAACTCCAAGAAGTGGATTTGTAGGAGCACGATATAAAAAGGCTGACGGTACATCCAGTATATTTCTTGGTACAACCCCCCAATTCATGTGTTGGGGCAATAGTAGCCAGAGTCTAAGAACATTTACGTCTTGGATAAAACTAATAATAAGTGGCGTCAGAACTAAAAATACGGCTAGTACACTAGCGTAATAAGCTTCTCTTGTCATGGAGCCAAGCAAAATTTTGAATTTGCTACCGAATAGTAGAATTAACAGTATGAAAAAGTATGGAGCTCCAGGTACATATAATAAACCAGCAGAAAAACAAGCCAGCGTAAATGGAGCTATCCGTTTAGAGCTACCATGTTGCAACCAGAGTAATAAAGAGATGATTAAAGACCAACCGAATAAGAGAACTAACGGTGTGGCTAACCTCCCGACCGCCAGTGCAGTTGCATTAGTAGCGTACATTGCCGAGCTGAACAAAGCTACTTTGTCGCTATGCCAGCGTTTTAGTATTCTATATAGCGCAACTATGCTTAACCCAAAGAAGACAATACTTATCGCTCTCAGTGATCTTATACTACTAGACAGTTGCAAAACAATAAAAGATACTCCCTTGTACGGTAGCCATAAAGGGTTTTCTCCAATCTGTGATAATGTTTTAGACTGATTTGCGGTATTAATCTCAACGAGTGCGGACTTAGCAGGTATTACGCTTAAAAAAAATATCGTACCAACCAAAAGAAATAATAATATGATGCCATATATCACTTCACGGCGACCCAGTAATGCTTTAATCCAAGTCCAACAAGTCCAGATTATTTTTTTTAGATTTACCTTCACTGTATGACAATTATAACAGACTACTTATCAAAAGGTACCGTATGCTTAGTGTCGATACTAAGCATTTTTTGGTGCTCTCGGTCAAAATATATTTCAATTTTTCCTGTTGGCCCGTTGCGGTGTTTTTTAATAAAAACATCAAGTATGTTGGGCCTTTCACTCGTTTCTGGATTATAGTAATCATCTCTATATAGAAACATAACAACGTCGGCATCTTGTTCTATAGATCCAGATTCTCTTAAATCTGATAGCTGTGGTATTTGTGGGCTTCTATTTTCAACTGACCTACTAAGCTGTGAAAGGGCTATTATTGGTACGTTAAGCTCTCTTGCGACGCCTTTTAAACCCCTAGAAATTTCTGAGATTTCTTGGACACGATTGGAAACATTACCATACTTCTGACCACCGCTCATCAGCTGTAAGTAATCGACAATTATTAGCCCAAGGTCTCTTTTGTGGGCTTCTCTCCTGGCTTTTGTGCGTAATTCACTAACCGTTATTCCTGGGCTATCATCTATGAATAATTCTGCCTCACTAAGCGTTCCCATCGCAAGTCCTATTTTTTCGAAGTCATTATCTGACAAATTACCCGTACGCAAATTCCAAGAGTTTACCCCCGCCTCTGAGGATAATAATCTGTCCACAAGTTGTTCTTTGCTCATTTCAAGAGAGAATAATAATACAGGTTGTTTTGCTTTCACAGCCACGTTTTGGGCGAGATTTAGAGCCATGGCAGTCTTACCCATTGAAGGTCTTGCCGCTATGATTATTAAGTCGCTTTTTTGAAGACCGGCAAGTTTACTGTCTAAATCACGAAAACCAGTTGGTACGCCCCTTATACTGCCCTTATCTTTATGTAACGAGTCTAAACGGTCAAAACTTTCTGCCAATATATCTTCAAGGCTAATAACATCATTTCCAACATGCCTTTGGCTTACTTCAAAAAGTTTAGCTTCAGCCTCTTCGACAAGTTCTGCAATTGTCCGTTTTTCATCATGACCTATTTCTGCAATTTCATTACTGGCGTTGATTAGCTTTCTGCGGATTGATTTAGTAGCAACTATAGAGGCGTATTGCTCAGCATTAGCAGATGTAGGTACGGTATTTGTCAACTGTGTTAGATAAGCACTACCACCGACTTCTCTTAGTACATCCTCAGTTCTTAGCTCTTCACTAAGCGTTAAGATATCTATAGGCGACTGTTGTTCATATAGTCTCAAACAACCCTCGTATATCAACCTGTGCCTATCGTCGTAGAAATCTACAGGTCTGATAATGTCGGCAATTTTTACTATTACGTCTGGATCTATCAGGACTGACCCAAGCACACTAGCTTCCATGTCTACGCTCTGTGGTGGATCGTGCTTAGATTTTATATTGCTCATATCATGATTCTAACAATTCTGCCCCGCCAAAGATATTGCTAACGTTAGAAAGTGTGTCGCTAGGCTTTTTATTATAAGTTTTCTCAGGCAGTTTGGACGTTTTATCTGAAAGTATAGAAATCTTTAGGGGTTTAACAAATTTTTCTGATATAACCTTCTTTAAGTAGGTTATATTTTTAGTTTGGTCTAGTTGTTTTTTATGAAACGCAAAGTGAAATTTAATAATTATTTCGTCATCTTTCAACTCTATCTTTGCCATTCTAAGTATACTGTATAGGGTATTATAATTAGTCTTAATAGTTTTTAGAACTTCCTTCCAGGCGTCAGTCGTAGTTGATATTTCAGTGTTATTTTGTGCCGTTATGTTGGTTTTTGTATCTTTTCTAATGTCGGTCTCTTTTGGAATGTTGATTTTAGCGGTATCTATTAAAGAAGGATCTTTTTGGAGATCTGCAGGTTCTTTTGTGGTTGTAGTCAGTAGGGGTTCTTCTTTATGAAGTTCTTGGTCTTCTGACAACTCCATACAATCCAGCAATATAATTTCTAATTCTTCGTAGCTTCCACTAGCACCAGAAATTGCTAGCAATTTTCTCATTAATCTGACGGTTCTTGCTGGACTTATAATGGTATTCTTGTCCATTATTTGTTGACGTAGCTCTGAAATTAATGTTTTTGCTAAAACCGCTACACTTGCTCCGTTATCGCGGAGTAATTTAGTTGTTTCAAAAAGCTCTAAACTGTCGGAGTTAGAAATATTTAAAAGTAGTTTGTCCAATAGCTTTGAATCGGGTATGCCTAACAATTCAGAGACTTCCCTCTCGGTTATTTTTTGGTGCCCAAAACCAGCAATTTGATCTAGCATGCTTATGCCGTCTCGCAAACTGCCCTTGCTGTGTATGGACAGTTTTTTTATGGCGTGGTCAGTAATTTTTAGATTTTCTTGATCCGCAATATATCTGAGTTGCTCAGATATTTTTTCATCTGGGATGGGTTTAAAAGTGTAGCGTTGGGTACGGCTAATAATAGTTTCGGGTACCTTGTGAGCTTCAGTTGTAGCAAGAATAAATATGACGTGTTCAGGTGGTTCTTCAAGCGTTTTTAAAAGTGCATTAAATGCCTCTCTTGTTAACATGTGGACTTCATCTATTATGTAGATTTTGTACTTAGAGCTAGTTGGAGCAATAAACACTTTATCTCTAAGTTCTCTAATCTCATCTATTCTACGGTTACTGGCAGCATCAATTTCTATTATATCTAGATGATTATTCTCTTCATTATATTCTAGATTGTTAATTTTGTGGGCTAGAATTCTTGCAACTGAAGTTTTTCCAGAGCCACGAAGACCCGTAAATAAATAGGCGTGATTTATCATGCCTTTATTTAGGGCATTTTTGAGTGTCCTAGTTATATGTTCTTGACCAATTACAGTATCAAGAGAAGTTGGCCGGTATTTCCGGTAGAGTGCTTTTCTCATCGCTATTTAATAGTATGACAAAAAACCAAAGAATAAAGTAGTTTTTAATACACAACGTCTAGTTTAGTCGTTATTTTGATTTTTCTTGCAGGTAACAAGATCCACAGAGGCTTTCATAGCTTATATCTGCCATGCCGTCGATTGCTACTTGGGAGCCAGTGAAAATAAAATTACCATCTACCTTTCGTCCGTTCATGATGGCTTTCTTCCCACAACGGCAAACAGTCTTTAACTCCTCTAAAGAGTGAGCTAGTGCAAACAGTCTTTTACTGCCAGGAAATAGTTCAGTCATAAAATCCGACCTAAGACCGTAGCAAATTACTGGGATATTATCTATAACAGCAAGCTCAAAAAGCTGGCCTACATTTTTTTGTGATAAAAAGTGGGCTTCATCTACTAATACACAACTAATTTTTTCGACATCTTTATGCCATTGTTTTACAGTTTTCCTTAGGTCAGTATTTTCATCGGATAATATATCGACATTTCGATTAAGGCCCAGACGAGAAACTATTCTAGAACCGCCTTTTTTATCTACAGCTGGCTTTATCAATAAAACATGCATCCCTCTTTCTTCGTAGTTGTGCGCAACCTGGAGCATCAAAGTACTTTTGCCACTATTCATTGCTCCATATCTAAAGTATAGTTTTGCCATTATCTATTAAGATATAAGAGTTGCGGTACTTCCGTCAAGCAATAGAACTATTCTGTAGTAAAATTGAGTTCGATTTAATTATTAAACAGCCTTTGTGTCTTAAGTGTCTATAAAGCTGCTTCTAATGCAGCCCACTCTACGTCTACATCCTTGTCTTCTGGGATATTAATGCTTACCTGATCACCGGGTTTTGCTTTAAAGTAAGTAACGCTTGCCAATAATACGCGATATTCTTTTTTGCCAACTGTAACAATATAGTGCCCCTCTTTTTGTGTAAGAGTTCCTACGACTTGTTTGCGGGGGATCGGACCAATTTGTTTATATAAGAAAGATCCATCCTCGGCAATTGACAGTTTTAAAATATCTCCTTGAACTAATTTAGATTTACTGGCGTAATTAGCAGGAACTGGATACATTTTACCGTCTCCACCGGCCATGTTTTGTCCGTCAAAAACACCCTCAATAATCTTACCAATATTTTCATCAGTAACGGCCTTAGTCATTATTGGGTCTTCTCCGACCAGGCTTATTAATAATTCCTTGGCAGCGCCTAAAGAAGTTTCAGCTTCTTCTATTAATGCTTTTAATCTTTTTGCTTGTTTGTCTGGTAACTCCGACATATCTCGCCTCTGTCTTTGTTTCTCTTTTAAATTACTCGCTATTGATATATTCCTCTTGACGATACCATGCTCTAAAGTATAAGTCAAAGAGGTTAACGTTTTCTGTGGATAAGTCTATATAATAATGCTACGCTAACTAAATCACGTAGCATTATTAACAGTGTTTTACTATGCTAATTCTACTTTAGCGCCGGCTTCTTCAAGCTTCTTCTTAGCGCTTTCAGCGTCGTCTTTAGAAGCTTTTTCTAAGACTGGTTTTGGAGCTCCATCTACGATAGCTTTTGATTCCCCAAGTCCTAAGCCGGTGATCTCCTTAACAGCTTTTATGACTGCTACTTTTTGTGCACCTGTTTCTTTAAGAATCACATCAAACTCACTCTTGGTGTCTTCAGCTACTGTATCCGCATTACCACCAGCTACTGCACCTGCGACTGCGACTGCGGCCGCTGGTTCGATGTTGTATTCGTCTTTTAATATTGTTTGCAGTTCGTTAACTTCCAAAACTGTTAGTCCAACTAACTCTTTTGCAAATTTTTTTAAATCAGTTTTTGATTCTGCCATACTATTTCCTTTCAATTGAAATATATTAAAGGGCTATATGCCCATTTCTTTACTTTACGCTTTGCTAGATGCAACCGCATCTAGCAAACTATGTAAATTACCCTGTAATCCACTCAGAACATTACTAACGGGGCTCTTAAGTGTGTTAATAACACTTGCAATCATTAAATCCTTACTTGGGAGTTGAGATAACGCAGTTACTTCTTCGGCACTCAAATATCTGCCCTCAGCACTAAAAGCACAAACAAATTCTATTTGTTTCTCTTTTTTGGCCATATTGTGCAAGACTTGTGCCGGAGCTACTTCATCATCACCGTTAAAGACATACATTAGCATGCCGTTAAATTCCGTTGTCTGGCTATCTTTATGAGTAGGTGTCTGCTCAAAAGCTTTTTTTACTAGTCGGTTTTTAACAACCTTTATAGTAGAGCCGTTATCCTCAGCATTTCGACGCAATTCTTGCATTGCCTTCACAGTAGTTCCTTGATATTTAGCAACTACTGTCATTTTAGAATCAGTAAGCAAAGTTACTAATTCTTTAACAATTTCATTTTTCTTATCTTTAGTTAAAGCCACTTGGGTAAGTTTCCTTTCTTAGTGGTCTTAAGTTTAAAGAGAATCGACCCGTCTCTTTTTTGCTACCGAGAATTAAAAAACTGCTTTCGTTTTAGTGAAGGCAGCGTTGTAATGCTCAAAAACAATAAAATTATCTATTGCCTAGGTGGCTTATTAAAGTTTCCTCGCCACTGTCTTCGGTAACAGATATATAATAACTCAAAAAGTTACTATATGCAATAACTTTTCTATGTTATTAACTGCTTCTAGAATTTTAAGTTAAGATTTAGCTATTCTTCACCCCTAAGTATGTGTGGTTCCTGGTCTAGCGTCGCTATCCATCCTAGGTATCTTTTTTTATGATCCTGCACTTCACTTACTTTTTGTTCTAAGGTTTTTGGGTCAACTTCTTGCTCTGCAGGGCCTCCAGTTGGAAGCATTGTTTCTGCTATTGGTGTTGTCATAATAAGGCCTCTTCTTATTTTATTTAAAAAACTTCGACTTGATTTTTGGGTCGAAGCTATTTTTTGTGACTGGCTAAACTGTCTATTTTTTTGCTAGCTTCAACCCACTAAGCAATTTAGCCTCCATACGGAGAACAATATTCTTAATGATAGATAAAGGGCTAGTAAATAAGAACATGTCTGGTATTGTAATCTCTTTTTTGTTACTGTCAATATTTTTCTTAGTCTTGAGTTGTTTCGTAGCAGGCGTACTGCCCTATTGCCTGCCTTTTTGCGTTTCCATTCAATACATCTAGCGTATAGGTTAAGGCACTTATTGCCGTCAAAGCAATATTGGCATAGACAGGGTTCTCGGTGTACTCCTCCTTGTGCAACTCATACAACTCAGTGACACAAGAAACTTCAATGCTCTGCCTTCCCACTGAGCTAGGTAAATAAGTATTAATATGATCAGCTATAGCAACAAGCCGTGGGTTTTCCTGCCCTATTTCCCACGTGTACTGGTTATTCCTGATATTTGCCATAATAGCGTTGGTGTGGTCACAAATAAAGCTTACTGCAACATTACCCCCGCTATGGCTAAAAGCGTCGCCAATAGTAATTGGGCTTATTTTCTCTAAGGTTTTATTAGACATAAAATTTCTTTCTGTAAATTAAAAAATCGACTTTGTATGAAGCCGAAATTGTAAATGTTACAGGTTGTTAGTTGCTAAATGCGTTTCAAATTTCGGCCTCCAATATGCAACACAACCTCAATGAGAATAAGCAGTGATGTATTTATTTGTAGTCTGTTAGTTAAATTCATAATATTATTGTATCTATAACGGTAGAGATTGTCAAAAAACACAAAATTACTCTTGTAATAATATATAAAGTATGCTATTATATTACTTCGTATGAGTACAACTTTGAACAATCTAAGAGAATGCTTAGGTCCCCGTAGAGCAGCGGAACAGTTATTCGGTCAACAGGAAATTTATGGAGAAGGCTATCATAAAGGATTAGACATTGCTCTTGCAGTAGAGAAGAAGCTGGAAGCAGGAGATAATCTTGAAAGTATAGAACCTGTGTTGTTTAGCACCAGTGAAGAGCAAGATAGGGGCGAGAAAGCTGGATTTAATACTGCTTTTTGTGTAGGCCCAAAGCAACCGTTGGAGGAAGTCCTAGGCGTAATATTAACAAAGTATGGAGTTGTTGCAGAGCTTCAGGAAGTAAATACGCTAGAGCAACTGTTGCCTAGAGAAGAAGAATTTATGAATAAAGAAAGACTTCCCGCTGTTAGGGTGTGTTTTGTAGGTCTTCAGGAAGTACTAGCCGATAAACCTTAAAGAGTCCTAGAAATATTACAGTTTTCTTAGTTTAAATTGAGTGTAGCGTTCAGCAGCCAGTCGGGTTAG
>QIKK01000046.1 GCA_003231925.1 Candidatus Saccharimonadota bacterium | reverse complement strand
ATGGAGATCGGGGGGTTTTAAAATTATCCGTTTGTTTTTTGTTAAGCCATTCATCTAAGAAAGACCCTGTTGCCTTTTTTGGTGGTGGATTTTTACCATTGTTAAAATTTCTACCAAAATTTGGTTTTTTTATAGTGTTAGGTTCTACTGCTGGTGTACTAAGGCGAGCAAAAATTTCTTTTTCGACAACTGCCTTTGGTCGACCAAACTTAGCTGCTGATAGTTGTTTTAATGCATCACCCAGCTCCTTTTTAGGGTTCCCAAGCGGTAGTAAACCGGCCATGCTAAAGGGCTGAGTGGGGATACCTCCTATTAACATTCTTACTATCGTGTTGTAATTAGGTATACGTTGCAGATCATCGATATCAAAAACGGGGGCAAATTGCTTAGCTAAAAATTCAGCATCAGCTGTCCCAACACGAAATGAAATAATTGTTCCAACATTACCGAAGACTGCATCTCGTATCTCTTCTGTTAGTTGAGTTGTAAACTGGTTAGCTACGATTAGATTGAGTTTATATTTCCTTGCCTCACTTAGAATGTCCGCAAACGAATCTGTTGAGAAATTCTGAAACTCATCAACATATAAAGCAAAATCTTTTCGTTCAGCTTCAGGGATATTGGCCCTACTCATAGCCGCCGCCTGAAACTTCATAACAAAAACCATACCAAGTAATTTTGAGTTTAGCTCCCCTGTTCGACCTTTGCTAAGATTTACTAGCAAAATCTTTTTATTATCCATTATTTCTCGGATATTGAAGCCACTCTTGGTCTGGCCAATAATGTTACGCATCATTTCATTGCTCAAGAAGGCACCAAACTTACTTACAAACCAACCCAGAACTTCACTTTTATGGTAGTCACTAGTCTGGGCCATTTCTTTATTCCAAAAATCCAGTACAGTCTTATCTTTTACAAATTTTAGTTTATTTTTTGCGTATTGATCATCTGTAAATACTTTAGGAATGTCAATAAACGTTGCGCCCTGAGGATCAGCCATTATTGTTAAAGCTGCGTTCCTAAACCAGTGCTCGTATCTAGGTCCAATTATTCCCTGATGTTGGGGGTCATATAATTTATATAGCATGTTAATACCTTCTTGGATCAGAAAGTCTTTCTCGGATTCGTTTTCAAACTCAAATAGATTAAGTCCTAGCGGATAGTCCATGTCGGCTGGGCAAAAGTAAACGACATCTTCTGTGCGTTCCTTAGGCACCATCGATAGTAACTTCTCTGCCGTATCGCCATGCGGATCAATAAATGCGAAGCCATCGCCGTTCAACATATCTTGAAGTGCAAGATTCTCTAAAAAAGTTGATTTACCTGTACCTGTTTGTCCAACGATGTACATATGACGCCGACGATCATTTAAGTCTAGGGTAATTTTTTTCTTTGCTCCTCTAAATACGTTATAGCCTAATGTAAGCCCACTGTCGGGAACATTCCGTGGTCCATCTACCTGCTTAGAGGATTGCCTTTCTAGTTGCGTAGTCGGTATGCTCTCTTGACTAGGAAAATGGAAAAGAGTTGCTAGCTCTACGGAGTTAAGTATCATTTTATTGTTCTCTGGAGGAAAAAATCTTAATATGTACGAAGTTATAAAGCTATCGATATCTTTAGCAGCAGCAAATTTAAAGCCGTTCCTACCTGGATAGTCATAAACCGCAAAAGCAGCAACCAATTTATTTAATATTGATTGTGCCCTTTGTGGGACGTTTGACGATGAAATTAGACGAATAGTGACCTCGTAAGTAACGTGCTTTGCTTTTTCCTCCATTGCCTCAACAATAGATTGATCAGCTCCGGATATCTGTTTATCTTCTGGTTTTGATTCTTTTACTTCAGGAGGTCTAAAGGGTGCTACAATTATTTGGCCCAAGTAGCTCGAAGCCAGGTTGACTTTACTGTTATGTTTATCTTTACCTTTGCGCTTTTTGTCAGCTTTAGCCAGAGCATTTTTACGCCATACATCACTTGCCGGTCTTAGTAGAATCTGAATCCCTGCCCCATCTTCTTTTTCAAGTGTAGACAGCGCATTGAGCAATGACTGCAAAGTATCACGTTTTAGCTCTTGAAACGTCGCTATCGGATAGGAAGAATCGTTTTTTAGAGATAATTCACCCCCCATTGTTCCAGTAGTTCGCCCGACAGGACTAAAAATATTATGTTCTGCAACTTCTTCTAGCCTGGCAGATGGATAAGAACTAGTGATTGCATGTTCGATGGTTTCTACTAACACGACTGGTACAGCTGTATAAAAATATACAAAACCTTTAATCCCGACTATTTCAAAAGAAATATGGCGTTGTCCGTAAAATCTACTCTTAAATCCCTTCTTGGTAGTACTTGCGATGATATTGTACAAAGTTTGAGCCTGAGAAATTGTTTCTTCCGCAACATCTCTTTTATCCCTAGATCCTACTTCAGTATCTGTACTTTGTGGTGGCAAATGAATTAATAACGGAATCATCTTTAGTCCCCGTTCATAATTTTTTTGTTCTCTTAATATTTTTTTAGAATGGTAATAAAGGCTAAGACCCACCAATAGAACTAAAAACAATACTATGACTATTATGATTAAAACTATAGGCATATTTATTCTTCTTTATAATTAAGATCCTTATTGAATCGTTTCTTTACGTAATCAGCCTTTACTTTGTTTAACTTAGTATTTTGGTCGTAAGGGTCTCCTTGGGTAGCCCTTACTATGCTCTTAGCCTTAAGTACCCATTCTTTCTCTATTAAATCTATGTCCTCGGCTACATCCGGTAGGTCCAGCTGGGCCACAGACGCCGTACTAGCAGACCCTATATCAGATGCGGTATCCTGAGATTGTGGGTTAGTTTGAGTAGTACTCTTATCTTTTGTGGTAACAGAACTTGGAACAGCTGTCGTGGAAGAAATTTTTTGTTCAATAGCTTTGCTACTGTCAAGCTCATTAACAGATTCAGGTGTTTCTTGCGACGTTATGTTGTCGCTTGTTTCTGGTGTTGGTAAAATATTATTTGGAGTCATATCAAAACAATTATAGCAAAATAACTAAAAAATTTATGCCCAAGATCGATAAAAATAAAAAGAGCTTACCACGGCAAGACCGCTAGACAAGAAAACGTCCCTTAAAGTAAGCTGTCCAATACCAGATAGTAACAGCAACAATACCAGTAAAGAAGTACCGACAAAAATTAGAACTGTGTGTATCTTTTTATTTTTTTTAAATAATATTGTATCTATTAGTTTTAGAATATTGAATACAGCTATCCATACCAGTAAAATGGGCAAAAAAATGTAGATTAGAGATTTAGATTCTGGGTTAATAAACAGTAGGACACCTAGTAGCAGAATTATATCGACAAGTATTAGTACTAGAAGAAAACGTCTATTAGATAAGTATTTCATAGTTACTAGAATACACTATGAATTAAAAACTGCACCAGGAGAATAAGTGCAGTTAGCTACTAATATAAGAGAAGTCCAGGACGATAAATCCGCTGTTTTAAATTACTTTTATAGCGCTTATCGTCCCCGAGACTTTTATGACTGACCACTCGACAGAGTTTTAGGCTCTGCTGAGTGATAATTTATTTTATGACCCTTTTTGTTTTTTGTGAATCATACCCTTAATCTATCATGCTAAGTCCATAAAGTCAAGCGTTATCATCTAATTTCTACGTTGTATTTATCACAATTATCAGAGTCTGCCCATTTCATAAGTTCTATGATACGCATTATGTACTAATTAATTAACACAACATATAGTTTGTTACTCTTTTGTCTTTCATCTATTTTTTCGAGTACATTTTTTACCGTAAACCCTTGGAGCTAAAATGATTAAAAATAGATAATAATTAAGATTTTCTAGGCTCACTTTCGACTATACAGGTAATAATTTGATCATACTTCCATCTATTATTCTATGCTAATACACGAACGATAAAACATACTATATATTTTGATAGTAGTAGCTAGTTAATCCACCAGTGCCATAACTCTGCAAATTATATATAATTCGTTATTTTTTATATTTTCCAATCTACCAATGCTTGCTTGCCTCTAGGCTCTTAATACAAAAAATACTTAAAAAAAAGATAGGTTTTTTGTCTTTTTTTGTGTAAATAAAAGGGTATAAATACAGGTAATAATAAGGATGTTCCAAAAAAAATAAAAAATACTGTTGACATAAGCATAATAGCCAAGTAATCTATGGTTAGTACTTTGAACAAAAAAAGTACTCAAAAACAAAAACGTATCAGTAACAACGGCTTCTCGCAGGTCGTTGTTCTTTTTTTACCACCTACATATAAGTCCTCCATCTAATCCATAAACATTTGCAAAATATCAATTCCAAGTCTAAAGTATGACCATATATGCAAGTAAAATCAGTACACGAAACTGGGGGCAAAGGGGTTGTTGTAAGCGCCGAGACGAATTTATCTAACGGACTACCCGTGATAGTACTTGTAGGCTTCGCTGGCAAAAGTCTAGACGAATCTCGTGAAAGAATACGTAGTGCTTTTTCAAGTTCATCATTAACTCTACCTAGAAAAAGAATTACCGTTAATATCTCGCCGTCAGATATTCCAAAAGACGGAGCACATTACGATCTAGCTATAGCTCTATCGATTCTTGATAATGCCAAGATGCTCTCCTCTAAGATAAAAACCCCCGTTGTTTTTGGAGAACTCGGGCTAGATGGTTCGGTAAAACCGACCCGAGGCATACTTGGCAAGCTCTTATGTGCTATTGATGAGGGTTACACAGATTTCATCATCCCTAAGGACAATCTTAAACAAGCATCTTTGTTGTCAAATATCCGTGTTTTGCCCGTTGTCTCATTGCGAGATTTATGTGCAAAACTCACTACGAACACCGAAGAACACTTCTTGCATATCACAGATACTAAACAATCTAGGATAAGCTCAGTCGATAAACAACTCGTAGATTTTTCAGAAATAATAGGTCAGCAAAGAGCAAAAAGAGCCCTTGAAATAGCTGCAGCTGGTGGACACAATGTACTTCTAAATGGCCCCCCAGGTGTTGGGAAAAGCATGTTGGCTAAAGCCTTGCCAGGAATTATGACTGCTCCAAGTAAAGATGAGATTATAGCTGTAACACATCTACACAGTCTGACTAGTGACACGGTGGTTAATCTTATACAGGAAAGGCCCTTCCGCGCGCCACATCATAGTTCAAGTGATGTTTCAATCATAGGAGGCGGGCAAAGACCTAAACCAGGAGAAGTATCCCTAGCACATACAGGAGTACTCTTTCTGGATGAGCTTCCTGAGTTTCGACGATCTACAATTGAAAGCCTGCGTCAACCACTTGAAGACAGTGTTGTCACCGTCGCTAGAGCAAAAGGAAGCGTGACATATCCGGCTAGTTTCATGCTAGTAGCTACAAAAAACCCTTGTCCCTGCGGTTTTTATGGAAGCTCTAAACCTTGCGTTTGCTCGCCATTAGAATTACAAAGATACCAGAAAAAAATATCAGGCCCCATCTTAGACAGAATTGATTTACACGTCACTGTGGATAATATAAAACATAAAAGACTTCTAGATAGAGACTCTGACGAGGAGAAATCTAAAGATATACGAAAGAGAGTTACGAAAGCTCAGAATCGCCAGAAAGTGCGTTTAGGGAGTAACACCCTAAACGCATCAATGAGCAATCGCCAGATTAAATCAAAAGTTCCTCTAGCCACAGACGCTAAGGAGTTCATCGATACCGCATCAGAAAAACTTAATATTTCTGCGAGAGTTTATATGAAGATGATAAAACTTGCTCAAACAATAGCAGACTTAGAAGGTTCAGATACAGTTACTAAAACACACATTGCTGAAGCCCTGCAGTATCGCCCAGCACCTATCGATTACTAACACCTGGGTAACTCTTGTACTTTTAATTTTTTTCTGATAAAATTACTTGGACTATTTTGTTAAAAAGGAGCAGATCATAGGTAAGTTTACTCGCCTGAATGAACAAATTCGGGCGCCGAGATTGCGTGTTATCGATGAAGAAGGAGACCAACTAGGTATTCTTGGGCGATCAGAGGCACTCCAAGCAGCTAAGCAAGCTGAGCTTGACCTTGTAGAAATATCACCGCAAGCAAATCCACCTGTTGCCAAGATCATTGATTGGGGTAAATACAACTATCAACGTACTAAACAACTTAAGAAGAATAAGAAGAATTCTAAAACTCTAGATCTTAAACAGATCCGCGTAGGATTAAAGATTAGTGATCATGATTTAGAAGTAAAGGCAAAAAAAACTAGAGAATTTCTAGAAATAGGGCACAAAGTTAAGTATGTTTTGCGCTACAGAGGTAGAGAGTTAGCTCACAGAGATCTTGGGTTCAAGTTAGCAGAAAAAATAATAGAATCATTTAAAGAAGAAGTTACAGTTGACCAGGCACCCCAGTTTGCGGGCAGACAACTAAGCTTCGTCATAAGGAGAGCACATGCCAAAGCTAAAAACTCATAGCGGTACAAAAGACCGAATGAAAGTAAACAAGAACGGTAAGGTTCTGCGTCGTAAAGCTACAGCAAATCATTTACTACAGAAAAAGAGCAAGAGTCGCAAACGAACCCATGCAGGAGTGCATAAATTAACTGGTAAGCAAGCTAAAAATGCTAAGCTAAACCTAGGAGTATAAAAGATGAGAGTAAAACGAGGTGTAACAACCAGAGCCAGACACAACAAAATACGCAAAGCCACTAAGGGGATGACCCTATCTAATAGATCGAGTATCCGTAGAGGAAAGCAGGCTATTATCAAGTCCCTAGAGAATGCCTACAATGACCGTCGAAACCGGAAGAGAACTTTCCGGCAATTGTGGAATACAAGGATAAACGCCGCAGCACACCAAAATGGCACGTCTTACAGTAAGCTTATACACGGAATGAAGCAAAAAGATATTACAATAGACAGAAAAATACTCAGCGAACTTGCAGTAAATGACCCAGAAGCATTTACTAAAATAGTGAAAATTGCCATTTAACAACTTACTTATTAATGTAGTTGTCTATTAAAAAACGACACTTGAGACTTTTGCTCAGTGTCGTTTTTAAGGTGTCCTAGACGTAGCTATAAGCCGAGTTCTGTACTAGACTAAATCTACAATAAGAAATAATCTAGTGCTAATCATCTATCTAGCCCTAACGTTACCGTCAGGATCAAGCGGATCAACGGTGAACAGTGGTTTGCTGACCATACCGAAGTACGGCGATTTCACCTCCTTGCAGCAGACAGGGTTTACCTACTCACTATAGTCACCAATAGTGATTGTGGGCTCTTACCCCACTCTTTTCACCTATCCCCTTACTCCTCAGAGAGAAGTAGGGTGTATCGTTTCTGTGGCACTTTCCCTAAGATTACTCTTGGTTGCCGTTAGCAACTGTCTTTACCGATGCTGCCCGGACTTTCCTCCCACTATTGATAAGCGGGCGATTAGCCGCAGACGACTAGGACATACCTATTGTACAATATCCGAGCCCTTTACGGCATCTAATGCCTTGTTTACTTCTCTATCGGCTAGTTTATTTAATTCTCTTGGGACATGTGTGAAGCTAATTTTATGAAATTTTTTAGCAAGATTGCTGGCTGACTCATAAAGTGACCATAAATCACGATTTTTTACCTTAAAAATACCTTTAAGCTGATTTACAACTAGCATACTGTCTAAAAATACCTTTAATTCTTGCAGGCCATTTTTAAGGCACCATTCCATCCCAGCTATTAGGGCGTGGTACTCCGCCTGGTTATTGGTAGTAATGCCAAGATACTTGTTGTCGGTATGTAAAATCTTGTCATTTAGATCTAAAACTACAAAGCCAAGAGATGAAGGACCTGGATTTCCTCTAGAACCTCCATCTGTAAATAGTTTAGCTTGCTTAATCTTATGTATTGGATCAGTTGGACCATTGAGATATTTTTGTGGTTCGGGTAACGCATTGTATTGAAAATAAAGCACCGAAACTTTTGTCTTTAAATTAATATGTTCTCCGTAAAAACGCCTAAATACTTGCAACATTTCATTTTTGTCTGTGAAAGATTCAGCTTTCATCATGTGATCTTTTGTTAGATCTTCTAAAGGTATTACTGATACATGGGTAATAACCAGCTCACCTGGTATTTCCCAAGTAGTGGGTTTATCACGATTAACTTTATCGACAAGTTGAATAGTATCTCCGAACTGTATGTCCTTGTCATCATTCACCCTAAATGTTGCAGTCTTTAGACCACTTTTTATAGCTTTCGCGAAGTGATGTTCAAACTTTAATTGTTTCATGCCAGCGTAAACCTACATTTAACTTTTTCTTTTACAAACTACTTAAGCATACATTACTTCCACCGAACAAGTCACTTAAACTAATCTTACACTTTACTATTGTAAAAAATAGCAAGAATTAGAACGGTCGATATCATATATTATAGCTATCAAGCCACATTGCCACTAATTTAACTGACTAGACGTAATATAAAATTATTTGTAGTGTCTAAAATGGGAGAAATGACAGGATAGGCAAGCAGTAGAATTATGATTAGTCCAAATAAGCCAAAACTTTCCATGCGTCTCATTATTGCCTGCACTGGTGACGGAGCCACTGAATAGAGGACTCTGGATCCATCCAAGGGAGGTATTGGCAACATATTAAACACAAACAGGCTCACGTTAATATATACCGCTAATTGCATAGTATCAAAAACAAGTCCATTGAGGACTATGGTCTTAATTATTGCTCCAGTCACAAATGCCAGCACTAGGTTGGTCAATGGGCCAGCAATACCAACTACGGCAAGCCCAGCATCTCCTCCTTGGATACTGGAGGTGTTTATTGGTACTGGCTTAGCAGCTAATATCGGCGGTTGGCCCATCAATAACAATACTGCGGGTAATATTATAGATAAAAAAGGATCTATATGTACGAGTGGATTTAAACTAATCCGCCCCTTAGAATGAGCTAGGTCATCGCCAAGACGATAGGCAATATATCCATGCATCATTTCGTGAACAGTAACAGAGACAAGTAAAACTGCTAAGAAAATAAGAATGTGTGTAAAATCAATCATAATTAATATGACAAGTATAGCATCTAGCTACCCACAATAGAGATGTTAGAGTAGCTGATTGACCAAAGTAATAAATAATAGTATTATGTTGCGAGTAACTAATCAGAGAAAAACTATGAAAAAATGTGAAATCACAGGCAAAGGCAAACAATACGGTAATAACGTCAGCTTTTCGCAACGTCACACTAAAAAAGTATGGAAGCCAAACCTTCAAAATAAGACACTTGTCATCAATGGTAAAAAAGTAAGAATGAAAGTAAGCACCAGCGCTCTTAGAACTCTCAAAAAAAAGGGTTTATTGGAAAAATAAATTTCTCCGGTTGGAGTATCTACAAAAAAGAATCTCGCTACGAAGCCTAGATTTTTTTAGTGTTGAGAATTACCACCTTTATTTGACCAGTAAGCTCCGGATTTATATCGCCAACTTTATAAGAATCTTGTGGGTCGCCTACAGATAGTGAGCTGGCCTTTGTAAACTCCTCTAGAGATGCAACTGGCACTTCATATCTTAGATTTGGTAGGTTGTATGAAGATGGTATAACAACCTCTGGCTCAGTTTGCTTAATCACCGACATCGCTCCAATAACATCAAGCGTAAATCCATTACCGCCCACTGGTAAAATTAGCACATCCGTACCACTTACTAGCTCTAAGATGTCCGTCGACAAATTTGGATGAATGTGACCTAAAACTACCACACTAGTACCATTAGCCCTAAATTGATAAACGGTAGCATTATGTTCTTCTTCGTCATCCATATGTCCTCGAGTTCGAATGGCTTTTATTGAGACGTCTCCTATCTCGAATTCTCCTGCTGTATCTAGGACAAGCATTGCGCTATTGACTGGTTTTTCTGACCTCAAGTTTTTGTTAGTTAATAACAAAGTATCTTTATCTCTTGTTATATTTTTTGCTCCGAGCTTATCCAAATTATCGTCAACCACTAGAAAGGTTATTTTTGTCTTAACTCGAAAACAGTTCGCACCAAAAAATTCAATTTCCATTTCTTCTCCTATTTATTTACAAAAATGTTAGCCTTGTCCAGTACAATTTGTTTTTTAGATGACAAAAATTGTAACCAAAACTTGTCATGAACCTGTTTTCTATATAGCCATTCTTCAGAGCTAATGATGGCATATTTAAGTTCTTTATTCTTCTCTTTTTCAAGATCTGCAATAACAGATTCTATCTTGGACTGGATTGCATCACCTATCACTAGAACGTCTACACCCGTAGAATAATCTCTAGTAAATACTCCACTATACGCTATGCCATCGATATTCCCAGCCCTTTGCCAGTGTTGTGCTTCAGGTAAAGCGATACCGTCGTCTTGTTTGTCTTTGGGATTAGTACCTTCTGCCTTGGAGAGATTTCGTTTTTTGCCAGTTTTATCCTTGAAAGTCTTCTTGTCTAATTCTATTTTAGAACTTTCTTTTTCTATCTTAACCTCAGAAAACATACTTCTTAGTGCATCATAATGCTCATAAGTTTGGTTAACCTCGTAATATAACTTATGTTTGGTGCTATCTGACGTAATCAAACCCAGAGAAAGCAAATTTGCTAGCTCTCTCCTCACAGAATTTATTTGTTCTTCTACCTTACGTGTTATTTCACGTACATAAAAAGCCCTATTAGGATTACTAAAGAAAAGCTTTAGAAGCTTTGCACGAGTTTTTGAACCAAAAAGCTGATCTATCATATTACCTTTCTACTTTAGCTACATTGTATCAGATTTGTTCAAATGCTATTTAATTCTTTTATTATTTGTTCGATTTCTTCTGGCTTATTATTAATCCATTTAATATAGGGATTGCGTCTGAACCATGATTTTTGCTTACGGGCATAGTGCCACTCTGCAGTCATATGCTCTTCTTTAGCTTGTTCGAGAGTAATCTTACCATCTATATAACGTTCCACTATTGAATAACAAATAGCGTCAACCTTACTTACAGACTTTTTGTCCTTTTCTAAAAGTTTGGTTACTTCTTTAACTAAGCCTTTTTTATACATAATGTCTATTCGTCTTTTTATACGACCTTTTAGTTGCTGGTCTGTAGATATAACCCCATAAATTAATGCTCCGTGTATTGGTGTATTATTTTTAGGTTTTTTACCTTTACGCATAATTACCCCTATTAAATGTCTTGGATTTTGTTGATTTATGGGTAATTTATACTCTAATTTTTTAATAATCTTTTGTAGCTCTGGTATTGATTTTTTGTTAAGGTCGGATCTCTCTTGGTCGGAAGTTTTTTGTAGGTCGTAGTTAAAAAATAGTGAATCAATATACAGACCTGTTCCACCAACAATTATTGGTAGCTTCCCCCTACTTTTAATGTCTTTCAGTGCTTTTAGGGCTCGTTCTTTAAAGTCCGCAACACTAAAAGCGTCACGTAGGCCGACTATATCTATCAAATGGTGGCGTATTTCTTGTTGGTCTTTCTTGGAAGGCTTAGCTGTACCTATATCTAAACCCCTTCTTATAGTCTGAGAATCTGCAGCTATAATCTCACCTCCCAGAGCCCTCGCTAGGTCCATAGCTAAATCACTTTTACCACTTGCTGTAGGACCTACAATAAAAATAGTAGCTAAGGAGCTATAATTGGCAGTCAGAGTAGCTACCACCCTATTTACCGCTCTCTCCACCCACTAAATCAGGCCACCAGATAAGCTTATCCACATCAACCCAGTAATCCCCGTCTTTACCAAGTATTTTATATCCTTCAAATTCTAAGTATTCTTTTTGAGCCCTGCGACCACCTGGATAACCACTGGCAAGACCACCCTTCTTGTTTACAACTCTATGCCAAGGTAGTTTCTTGTTCCCATAATGGGCTACCCCGCCTACTATTCTAGCTGCCCTGGGATTACCTATTAATGCCGCAATCTGCCCGTACGTCATCACTCTTCTTTTAGGTATTTGTCCAACCAGTAGCTCTACCTTCTCCTTCATTTAAGATTCCTACAGACTGGATTTACCTACCCTTGATAATGCTTCGTTCCGTACGGTTTTTATAAACTGTTCGTAATGGAGTTCTGGATGTGCCGCTATAACCTCTATATCTTTACGTATTCTTGGAGTTACTATCCCGTTAGCAATTTCTTTTTCACCTATCACTAGCACGTATGGGATTTTGGCAATCTCAGCTAAACGAATCTTCTTACCAACAGATTCGTTATTATTATCAACGGATAGTCTTACACTCCATTTTTTTGCTATCTTAGTAATTTCATCTGCCATGTCTAGAGTGTTAGGCTCTTGATTTACGGTAATAATTCTAACCTGTTCTGGCGCCAACCAAACAGGAAATTTTCCAGCAGTATGTTCAATATATAGACTCAGGAATCTCTCGATAGATCCTAATAAAGCCGAGTGTATCATGATTGGTTGCTTAGCTTGCCCCTCTGAGTTGGTAAACTCTAACCCAAATCTATCTGGTTGCACGAAATCCAATTGGACTGTCGCCACTTGGTGTTCTCTACCAATTGCATCGGTTGCCATGAAGTCAATCTTTGGACCGTAAAAAGCCGCTTCACCCTTTTCTTCATAGTAGTCTAATTTACTCTTTACAACAGCCTCTTTAAGCTGTTCTTGAGCAGATTCCCATAGTTTTTTATCACCTAAATAAGCATCCGTTGTATCCCGATAAGATAAACGCACTCGTAGTTTCATATTAACAGTGTTATAGAGCTCCTGAGCGGCACTGAGAAGATTACCTATTTCGTCCATTATTTGATCTGGACGACAAAAAACATGACTATCATCTTGAGTTACTGACCTAACCCTACTTAGACCAACCAATTCACCACTTTTTTCATCTCTATAGACTGTTGCCGTTTCTAAATATCGTAATGGTAAATCTTTATAGCTCCTCTTCCGAGAGGCATAAATTCTTGTATGATGCGGGCAATTCATAGGTTTTAAAACCAGCTCATCTTTGGTCTCCTGGCTCTTGATTAGAAACAACTCGTCACCAAATTTTTCCCAGTGACCACTTGTCTCATACAAACTTTTTTTAGTCATATGGGGCGTCCATACTTTTTGAAAACCCCTTTCTTCACGTAAAATATTACTGAATCCTATCAATTCTTCTCTTAAAACTGTGCCCCGAGGAGTAAAGATTGGCAACCCAGAACCGACCAGGTCAGAGAATAGAAACAGATCTAATTCCTTGCCAATTTTTCGGTGATTACGCAGTTTTGCTTCTTTGAGCATGTTAACGTATTTTTTAAGTTCTTCCGTAGTTTTAAATGCAACCCCGTATAATCGTTGCATTTGAGGGTTTTTTTCATTCCCACGCCAATAAGCCCCTGCAACTCTCATCAACTTGAAAGCCCCGACCATACCAGTATGTTCTACGTGTGGCCCCCTGCACAGATCCGTAAAGGCACCATTAGTGTAGAAACTCACCGTATTTATCTTTGAGCTCCCTTCTGATAACGTCCCCATTTCTACTGGGGTCAGTTCCTGTGCTACTGTAGTGCCGGAACGCTTTAAATCATTTAGTAATTCCTCTTTATAGGGTTGATTAGCCCTTCGTGCCCACTTAATTGCAGAATCAATTGGCATCTCTGTTTTCTCAAATTTTTGATTTTGAGAAATTATTTTTTGCATTTCTTTTTCAATTTTTTCAAAATCGTCCTCAGAAATTGTCGTATTGGGTACGTCGACATCGTAGTAAAATCCATTTTCTACTACCGGACCGACACCCAATTTAGCCTCTGGCCATAGAGTCGTTATAGCGGTGGCCATGATATGAGCCGTAGAGTGCCTAAGGGCTTTTAAATCATTATTGGTAGTGGTTTCTTGTGACATTTTAGTCGCTCCTAGTTTTAAATAAAAAACGCACTTCTGAGGGATAATCCTGCTTAAATAGTGCGTTTCGGTCCGCATTTAAAGCGGAGGTTCCACCGAAATCTTTTACTCTTTGGTCCACGTTATCGTACGCTCACTTCGTCAAACGGAGCTCTATGGTTGGTGAATCCATATCAATGCTCATTATTAAGTATAGCATTAAATTAAAAAGACACTTGGAATTACCCAATATATAAAGCCGACTAGGTCGTAAAATATAAAAACATCGTGCCCTCTCGCAAATAGACACGATGTTGATTGATTTGGAGCGGTAAAACCTCTCCCAAAACTCTTCCTACAAACACATAATAGCATACTGGTACTATAATGCTAGTAAATTTTTACTTATTTTTCCACATATGTGGGTAAGTAGAAATATATCATAAGCGATATAAGATTTCTATAATATTGCAGAGAACACCTTAAAAAGGTATACTCGCAATAGTGTATTCTATATTCTTTGGATCCGTAGCTCAGCTGGCTAGAGCGCGTCATTGACGTTGACGAAGTCGGGGGTTCAAGTCCCTCCGGATCCACCATTTATAATTAGTGCCAGTATTTCGATATTTTTATTTTTTCTGTAGCATTTCGCAAATTCGCATCATATAACGAAGGTTATGTATTGACGCTAGCGTCCCAGCCAATGGGTCCCCTACTTTAAACTGATGTCGCAAAAAAGCCCTAGAAAAGCCACTTTTGCAAGTATAGCAATCACATCCTTCTTCGATAACACCTTTGTCCTTACTAAATTTATTATTAGTTAAGTGAGTTTTTTGGTCGTTTGTAGCCCATACAACACCGTGCCGAGCATTCCTAGTTGGTAATACACAATCCAGCATATCTATACCATTATCGACTGCTATTCTTAGATCTTCAGGAGTACCTACCCCTAATAAAAACCGAGGCTTACTGACATCATAGCGGGGTGCAAGTTCACGCAGGATTATAGCCATCTCCTCCCTTGTCTCGCCAACTGATAGACCTCCGATTGCAATTCCGTCAACTTCACTTTCTTGAACAAGAGTTAGGCTTTTTTTACGTAACTTGGTATCTAGACCACCTTGAACGACACCAAATAATAAAGGCCTATTGTTCTTAGACAGTCCTTTAGTAAGTCTTTTAAACTCTACAATACAACGGTCTAACCACCGATGGGTTCTAGAGAATGCGTCTTCTACGTCTTTTGGATTGCTATTTTGTAGCCCAATAAGATGATCAAAGGCAATAATTATGTCGGCCCCAAGATCTAATTGAATCTGAATAGATTTCTCTGGGGTAATAAAATATTTATTACCGTTGCTAGGGTCTTTGAACTCAACTCCTTGTTCGCTAACTTTGGCATGTTTATCAAGAGAAAATACTTGAAACCCTCCAGAATCAGTTAATATCGGTCCTTTTCTATTAGTAAATAGGTGTAGCCCTCCGAGGTTTTTAATAATTTCCTCGCCAGGATTTAGATGTAAATGATAGGTATTAGCAAGCACTATAGCAACGCCAGTACCTACCACTTGTTGCGGGGTAAGCCCCTTGACGGCACCCCTTGTACCATCTGGCATAAACGTTGGCGTTTGAACATCACCGCATCTGGTATGCAAAACTCCGCTCCTGGCATACTTTCCAAAACTAGAATTCAAGGTAAAAGTATTATTCATAACAGGGGTACAGTATAGCATAGGTATTGACACTGTAATAGTAATATGATAATTTATTCTGGTTAAGAAGAGGTATGTGTGAGTAACACAACAACAGCGCTTAGCGGTTTTACACTTTTTTATGAAGAGTTAACGTCGGTAGCTCCACAGAGAGCTAGAATACGCCGACCAAGAACAAACCGCAAACGTAGAACTTAACGGAAACCTGGAGTGGATACGGACCGGCCCAGCTTGATTATTCCAAGCTGGGTTTTATATATAACGACTTACCCACAAAAAATAAATAATTATCCACTAGTTTTTTCTCTTGGGGTATGTCAATATATTGACATGGGTAAGCTATTTTACGCAAAAATCTGTATTCACTCTTTGGTTTTAAACAGGCATAAAGGGTTTCTGGAGTTTTTTTTATGATTTGTCCATACTGCGGATACAAAAGTCATGTCGTTAATAGCAGATCACATTCTAAACAAGATGCTGTTTGGCGTAGAAGAGAGTGTATAAAATGCCTTTCAATTTGGACAACAGATGAAAAATACGAGTTATCAACCACCCACCGCGTCTTTGAGGACAAGACCAGCGATTTTGAGCCGTTCCAACGCGACAAACTCTTTGTTTCGATATTAGACTCATTAAGACATAGAAAACGCCGTACACAGGAAGCTGGTGCTATTACAGATACCATAATCAACAAGATACTGCATGACAGGACAGCAATAATCAAAACTACAAAGATACAAGAACTTACTTATAAGACCCTGCGGTTATTTGATCCGACAGCAGCGGCTGTATATAACGCCACCCATTTCAACTAAATAGGGGCGGAGAACCCTGTAATACTTTTTCTAGCCTTATGTAACACGCTAATATATCGACTTAAATTACCTTAAAAAAAACATAGAAATTAATCCTTACTACTCTCTGTAGACGGAGTATACCAACTAGTTGCGGTGTGAGCTGATAGTTCCATGATCTGTACGAACAGCTTTTTCTGTCACGTCAAACTCCCCAAGATAGCGCTTAAAAATAAGTCTGGTTTGTGAGTCTATGGCCGCGAAAGAACTGTAAATAATCGTTGTTAGTGGCAACAATACCCACTGAAGTGCCATAAATATGGTCCTGTGATTTTTGTAGCGTTTTGGCTTAGGTGGTAGAATCCTAAAACTTAAGAATAGAGTAATGAGTATTCCTACCATAGCGATTGTTTGAATACGACTAGCTACTTGTGGAAGCTGATTAGCTAAAAAGTTAGTCTGATTAAAAATCCAAGGTAGAATAGCCCCAAAAGCAAGAATTAACGGAGAAGTAGCCCAACTTATATGGCCTTCTAGCAAACGAAAAAATTTGGACACTAAATCTACTTTTGAAATTTTATTTTTGGTAAAAAATCCAAATTTAGCAACGTAAGCAATATCTGAGGCCCCCCATGCCCAACGCCTTAGCTGTATAAATTGAGCTACCAGGGTTTTTCTATAGCCATCTGCTAATACGGCATCCTGATAAATAGGCAAAAATATAGGAATAACTTCGTGTTTACCGTCAAGTGCAAAATAGCTTCGCCAAAACTGATGACCATCCTCAACAATAGTTCTAACGCTCCAGAAATCTGTTTTAAGCAAGGCGTCTAAAGGCTGGGCGTGAGCAGAAAAATTCCTAAGCATGTGCTGTCGAAGGCCTTGAATCATCATCCAATAGGAGTTCCCCGTTGCAATAACCCGCATTGGAGCCGGTGCGTCCCAGATATTATTTGTAAACATAGGTATCGGCTGAAACGACATATTCCCAGGATCATGGCAAACTGCATAAACGTAAGTTAACCCTGCAAAATAGGACTCGTGTGGCCTATTATCGGCATCTAGAGTTGTAACCAGCACATTTTTGGGTTGTATGCCTAACCTCTTAATAATTTTTTGTAACTTACGCCCAGCATAGCTAATATTGCCACCTTTTCCTATTACTTCCCCTTCAATCTCTGCAGGATGCTTAATGGCTCTGGAAACTAAAAATATATCTTTATACTCTTGCATTAATTTTATGGCTTGTTTTTCTACTACATCGCCTCCGCGTTCTTCATAAGCTAGTAAAACTATCATCTTCTTTTTGTCGTAACGACTATTGGCAATATTTTCTAGAGTTGGTTTTAGCACCTCAAGTACTTCGTTGTAAGTAGCCACAATTACAGCATGATAGACATTCTTACTATAAATACCATTCGGGTTACATTCTTGTCGTTTTTTATTCTCGTAATGCCAGCTAGGGAATCTTCTACTCTTAACATCTTCTTGATCAAGATCTTTTGTCAACTCCAGCCAATCAATCTTTTGATGTTGCTGTAATATTCTAAAACCTTGAATTGAACGGATATTAAGAGCAACCGCTTTTATAAACCAAAGAAGAAGGTAGCTTATCATCAGTACTGTAGCTAAGCCAACATCTGTAAATGCTAAGAATATAGGCAACAGCAATATAGACCAAGTTAAAAATCCTGGTAATATTTCAAATATTCGATATTGTAGTTTCTTATCTTTCTGATACGGAATCTCGTACGGAAATTTCATGAAAATAGCCTATATAGTTCTAGTTAGTGCGTTAAAAACCACTAAACATAGGACTAAAAGGACAATATTAAGACCAAGTAGGCTGACAGCTATGTGCTTTCTATGATTGTAAAGCTTCATGCTCAGTAAAATGCTCCCTACAGTCACGATTACTGCAAAAATAGCAAACTGATATAGATCACTTGTTGGACCACTGACCTGGATAGCACGGCTTGATCTGTAAGATACGATACTAATACTGTTTAATTTTGTATCTACGTTCAATAGTACATTAGCAACTGCCAACACAAATAGAGCCCCATTAGTAGCTAATAGCACCAGAACTGTTTTATTACGAAAATAGTGTTTTGAAATCTTCATTATGTTAAATACATTATATCTAAGTTAGCACGTAGTATAAAGACTACAAGTAAGAAAACATATTACTAAACTTGTGGTGCGAATAGAGAGAATCGAACTCTCGTCTTAGCCTTGGGAAGGCTACATATTAACCACTATACGATACTCGCTGGAGCCGAAGACGGGAATCGAACCTGCGACCTGCTCGTTACGAGTGAGCTGCTCTACCAACTGAGCTACTTCGGCATTGTTTAGAACTTTTCAGGGGTAATTATAGCAAACAATGTATCTATAGGCATAATGGGCTAGACTATTTATGAGCTTAGACTAACGTCGACCAATAATACCAAAAATGCTGAAGGATTAGCCCAATAATGGCTAAAATCCAGATGAATAAAATGAAATCTCTGTTTTTTAGTATAATTTCCTGGGTATTTTTTAGTCTACCCCCTAAGGTTATTCTACCCTCCTGTAAGTTATACACCGTTGTATACCAAAAAATCGGAATAATAACAGACCACGCTAATATACAATAAGGACACAGTGTGCCAAGGATAAAAATACTCTGATAAATTAGCCATAGAACAAATATAACGCCCGCTGTTACTCCGGCTTGTAACCCCAGCCAAAACCATTTTCTAAACTTAGCACCAGCTATTAACGCCACCCCAACAGTAATTAAAACCGCAAATCCCATTAACCCCATTATTGGATTTGGAAAACCAAAGACACTGGCCTGGCTTGTACTAATTACGGAACCACAAGAAATAATAGGATTTAAGTTACAACTTAACGTTGCTTCGGGGTTTTCAAGTAACTTAATGTTGTCCAATACTAAAATAAAAGAAGATATTAATCCCAGACCGCCACCAACTACGTAAATATAAGGAATAGTCCCCTTCAAAGTTAGTTTTTTTATCTTGTTAATCATCTATTTAGGTAGATTATACACTTTTTCAGGATAATCTATTCCATGTTTTTGTAACTTTTAAACCCATTAATATTAATTTTTTTATTTATACATGAATGACGGTATAACACTTGTCATTAAGGTAGTTTACTGGTAATATTATCCAGGTTAGCGTATCTTCTAAATCTGGGCTCGTGGTGTAGCTGGCCTAACACGCCTCCCTGTCACGGAGGAGATCGCCGGTTCAAATCCGGTCGGGCCCGCCATAAAAAACGTCTCAGACTGAAGTCTGGGGCTTTTTTATTGCCCAGGCTCCGCCGGATTAGAACCGGATAGTTGCGAAGCAACCCGGGTCTACAGGTAAAAATTCTGTCGAACTACCTCTTAGTTCGTAAAGAATTTATTACCGTGCAAGCCCTCTGGGCGCAATCCGGTCGGGCCCGCCAAGATAAAGGTCTCATCATTCATGATGGGGCTTCTTTATATTTAGCTAGAAGCCTACAAAGGTATTGTCATACCCAGCTTTTTTAAAAGAAAATTATACAAAGTTATGGTGATAGAGATTATAAAAATAAAAATAATTATTTGAAATTTATTAAAGTGTCGATGATATTTTGTGCGTTGTTTATGAGAAGATACATCGACCATTTCGTCTCCAAAATAGATAGAAAAAAGTGTCCCAACTAACGACAGGGCAATTATCCCCCAATAAGGATAGGGCTGAGACAAAATATGATGGAATAAATCAAGGATAGCAGTAGTATCGTAGATAGACGGTACACGAAAGTAAGCATACAAGTTTAGCCCAAATGCTAGAACAAATGAAAATAATTGGGTATACATCATCCTTATACCAGTTAGCATACGGGTAGGAAAAGCTAGTACAAACCCAGCGTCAGCGATAGGGGTACAAAAGATGAAAAAAGACCAGGTCAGAGCAGTAACAAGAATGCCATTTCCTGTACCTAATTTAACTGACATCAAAACCAAATAGAAAATAACAATTGCTACTAGTCCTAAAAATTTAATCAGAGAATGCCTTTTTGTTTGATGCCCCAGATATTCAGATAATTTAGGCTTGTTTTTTACCATAGCTTTTTTTATTTCTATTAGATGTGACCTGACTTCATGATAGCACAGATACTTAAAAATTATCGTCCAGTATATTTACTAGATAAAAATTATCGTACGGGGTTCATATAAAGACGGTAGGGTTGTTTTGCTTTCCTATCATTCAAGACCTCGTCCAGACTCTTAAGTCTAATAATAATATGTGCGCCTTTTCTTTGGTCGCCCTTTATCTCTAAATTCTTAATTATTGATAATGCATATCCTGTACCGTACGGAACGGTAGTAATACCGGATACTTGGCCTTCAGGCAGATTAAACAGCACATCCACGGATTGCTGAGAAACATTTCTATTGGATTTATTTA
Organism: Candidatus Saccharimonadota bacterium; assembly: GCA_003231925.1. Classification (GTDB taxonomy): domain Bacteria; phylum Patescibacteriota; class Saccharimonadia; order Saccharimonadales; family SZUA-47; genus SZUA-47. The sequence continues at coordinate 1,400 of QIKK01000046.1, read as the reverse complement.
CAAGTCCAAACTCACCACCATTATTTTTTGTGCTCAAATCATCCGAATATTGAGCGGCTGCTTTGCTAAAATCCTCTCCAGATTTTATCTTAGCCAAAACTTCTTTGGCTTTAATCTCTGCGGTAGGATCCATAGCTTTAATTACTTTTTGAGCAAGAATTTCACTTTTTAAACTTCTCCTAAAATCACTCGGCGACCAATTCCAGAATTCACGTAGGACGTCCTTAAATACCTGATTATTACTGCCCAACCTATTCTGATCCCTTGCAATTCTAATTTGATTATCTATTTCTTTATTGGATACGCTAATTGCCTTCTCTTTGGCGATTATTTTGACATAAGCATCGTTAATTACTTTGTCAATTGCACGCCGTTTATAACTTTGCAATTGAGCTTTACCGGCAGTCGACTCAAAACTGAGTTGCTGTTGGTTTTCGTAATAATGCATATAGTGCCCCAGCTCGAATAGATAATTTTCATAGGCTATAAACGTTCCGTCAGTACGGGCGATCGGAAAAGGCACAACTTTTGTAACTTTATACATAAAACTCGATGTTGTTTGGAATTTATATAAAAAGAGCACTGTTATAAAAGAAAAGAGTAAAACTACTGTCAAAAAAAGAGAGGTACTGATAATGACTATTTTGTGTTTAGAGTGTTGCAGAGGATAGATATATTTCCGCGCACCAGACAATAGGTCTTCTCTATGTTCGGCAACATTTTCGCTAGTTATACGGGGAGTAGCTATTTTCTCTTTCTCTTCTTTTTTCAGCCGTCGTCTCTCGCGTAATTTTTTAATTATATTCTTCATAAATCCCTATTATTACTTATTAAAAATACCTGGTGTTTCATTTTTAGAATCTTCGTCATGAATCGCTATCCCACGTTCACGCAGTATAGCTAGAAGTTCATGTTGGACATGTGCTGGTTTATGAACATTGTGTATTACCAAATTACCAACATAAGTCTGTATCATTATTGTACCAAAACCTAACAAGGTTTCTTGAATTCCGGATATTTCAAAGTTGACCATTTGAATTTGATTAAGCGCTAAGTCTACTACTTTTTTATGGAAAAACCCCTTTTGAGTCATCTGAATCAAACGTTGATTCGTCACGATGTAGACACTAAAATACCAATAGACCCAAGAAGGAAAAGCCACAATAAATCCCAGTATTACTCCTCCGCCTATCCCAGCATAGAAATAGCTTAATTCTGGTTTAATAAATGAAGGTATCGTGCCTAACAATATTGCCAGCATAAACATAATTAAACCTTTACGCATTACTACTGGGTGTTTTCTAAAGACATACAATAGTTCTTCATTGTCGTATTGCCCTTTAAATGCCTTTGCCATAAGGATATTCTACAACAGATACTGACTTGTGAATAGGTACCCC
>QIKK01000001.1 GCA_003231925.1 Candidatus Saccharimonadota bacterium | reverse complement strand
CAAAACTTGTTTTGAAAGATGTAGTTTCGAGGTCACGGAACGTGACTGGGCACCTGGCTGTCCACCCCCAATAAAAAGAGCCTACAGAGGGGGTGGGCACCGCTGTAGGCTCATTGCACCCTTCAACCCACCTTGAAGGCTTATCCTAAAGCTATCTCGCAAAAGTAGCTTTAGAGCCCACGCTATAAGGATTGTCCGTTATGACCAAGCTCAATAAAAAAACGAGGTTAGCATACGGGGTTAAAGGGAATTAACTAATTATTAAAGTTTACCAATGATAACCAGTTAATTGTTTTAGAGCCCCTATCTGTAAAAGATAGAAAGCTAAAAGACGTGGAGGGTAACTACGACTAATGACAAGACTCTAAAACTGTAAACTCTAACCACAATAAAGTGGTAGAATCTAATAGTAAAGGTGCGTAATGCATCTTAATTGATGCTTACAAGTTGTAATTCTAGCAAGATTATGTCCTAAAGTCAATACTAATTTACTATTTTGTGTTTTTAGCAATTATATATTATGCAAACCCTATCCTTAAACACTAGATTTTTAAAGAAGCTGAAACGGCTTAAAAAAGAGGCCAAAGAGTTAAGTTATGACGGTGCAGACCTAAACTCCTATCAAAATAGTCCTTTTGTAGCTATTGTAGGAACCCGTAGGCCAACACCTTACGGTAAATTAATTACAGAAAAATTAGCGACAGAGCTGAGCAGGGCTGGTGTGATTATTGTTAGTGGTCTAGCTCTCGGTATTGACAGCCTTGCACATCGAGCAGTTGTAAAATCTCAAGGTAGAACAATTTCTATATTACCAAGTGGTTTAAAAAATATATACCCAGCCTCGCACACCCTATTGGTAAAACAAATATTAGCAAATAATGGAACTATAGTTAGTGAATACAGCCCGAATCATCGTCCAAGAAAAGCAGAGTTTCTAGAAAGAAACAGATTAATAGCCGCTTTTAGTGATGCTGTGATAATCCCTGAAGCAGCAGCCAGATCGGGTAGCTTAAACACTGCAGGGCATGCCAAAACGATGGGAATTCCTATCCTTGCAGTCCCAGGAGAGGTAACCAGTCCGATGAGTGCAGGAACAAATTATTTAATAAAAAACGGGGCAGGGGTTATCACTGAGACAACTGATGTCTTAAAAATACTAGGAATTAAACAAGATGTCCTTAAAGTAACTACAAAACTAACAGGAAACGACAAAAATCAGACAGCAATACTAGATGCTCTATCCATGGGTATTAACAGCTCGCATGACATACAATCCCACACAAAGCTAGACACTGCTGATTTTCAGACTGCTGTTACAATGCTAGAAATACAAGGCAGAATTACTATAAATTCTGTAGGAACCTGGCATCTAAGCTAAAAAACACTTGCGAGAGACTATATTATAAGTTAGGGTAGAATGTTGAACGCTTAAATAAGGTATACTTAACGCTAATGGCAAGCACAGTAAAGAATTTAGTAATAGTTGAAAGCCCCGCAAAGGCCAGGACTATAGAGAAATTTCTGGGTAAAGACTACATTGTCAAGAGTAGCTTTGGACATATCCGCGATCTACCTAAAAAAGGGTTAAACATAGATAAAGAACACGACTTTACGCCTACTTACGAGATAACCTCTGATAAAAAAAAGATAATCGCCGAATTAAAAAAATATGCCAAACTAGCTAAAACAGTTTGGCTAGCAAGCGACGAAGATCGGGAAGGAGAAGCTATTGCTTGGCACCTATGTCAGGCTCTAAAACTTAGCGTAAAGGACACCAAGAGAATTGTCTTCCATGAGATAACTAAGTCTGCCATCGAAAAAGCAATTAAAAATCCACGAACTATCGATATTAAGCTTGTTGATGCCCAACAAGCTCGACGAGTATTGGATCGCTTAGTAGGTTACGAGCTTAGCCCTGTATTATGGAAAAAGATTAGGCCTGGGCTTAGTGCTGGTAGGGTACAGTCTGTTGCGGTACGGTTGATTCAAGAAAGAGAAGAGGAGATTACGTCCTTTAATGCCGAGAAATCTGTTAGAGTTTCTGCAATTCTAAAGACAAACTCTAATAATGAGCTCCAAACAGAAGCTATACATAAATTTAAAAATATTGTTACGGCAAAAAAACTTTTAGAACATTGCAAAACAGCTAAACTGACCGTAAGTAGTGTAACCCAAAAACCTGGATCCCGTAGCCCATCTGCACCTTTCACTACCTCTGGACTACAGCAGGAGGCCTCTAATAGGCTTGGTTACGGAGTAAAACAAACTATGCTTCTAGCTCAAAGGCTCTACGAAAGAGGTCACATTACCTACATGCGTACTGACAGTACTATACTGTCTGGTCAAGCCACTAGCGCCATCGGCAATTATATAGAACAAAAATATGGTAAAAAATATCATCAATATAGACAATATGCTACAAAAAACCAGAGTGCCCAGGAGGCCCACGAGGCCATCAGACCATCACATATTGGGGTATTGAGTGCTGGAGATGATGATCAACAACGTAAATTATATGAACTGGTCTGGAAACGGGCCGTAGCATCACAAATGGCTCCCGCCAAAGTAGAAAAAACCGAAGTAATAGTAGACATAGATGATAGCGACACAAAACTTAAAGGCAAGGGCGAGGTCTTGATATTCGACGGTTTTTTGAGTGTATATGGAGGAGGAAAAGACAATAAAATCCTACCAAAATTAGCCAGTGGAGACATTCTAACAATACAAAGCATGACCGCTTGTGAAGTATTTAGTAAACCAAAAGCTCGATATAGCGAGGCTAGTCTGGTTAGAAAATTAGAGGAAATGGGGATAGGTCGCCCAAGTACTTATGCACCTACTATCGGAACTATTCAAGCTAGAGGTTATATAGAAAGACGAGATATAGAGGGTAAAGACAGAGAAATTACAGAATTAACCCTCCAAAACAACAATATAAAAGAGAAGCGAACTGTTGCGACTGTCGGAGCAGACCGCAAGAAATTAGTTCCAACGTATACCGCAAAAGTTACCACCGATTTTTTGATTAAAAACTTCTTACCTATAGTAGACTACGATTTTACAGCAAAAGTAGAAAAAGAATTTGATGAAATTGCCAAAGGAAATAAAAAGTGGAATACTATGATAGCTACTTTTTATAATAATAAATTTAGTCCTTTAGTCGGTGCTTCTGACAACATCAGCCGTAGTGAAAGTACCCAAGCACGCACAATTGGTGAAGACCCAAAGAGCCACAAACCAGTAATCGCACGTTTTGGTAGGTATGGCCCAATGCTACAAATAGGTGAGGCGACCGACGATGAAAAACCTCGTTTTGCGCCATTACCAGAAGGGGCAACCATTGAGAATATCAGCTATAAGCAAGCTATGGAAATGTTTAAATTACCTAGAGTGATTGGAAAAACAAAAGAAGACAAAGAAATAAGAGCAAATATAGGTAGATTTGGACCATACCTACAAGTCGCCGAAAAATTTTATTCAATAAAAGGACAGGACCCTCTGTCCATAGAATTAAAAGACGCCAATAAAATAATCCAGGAATTAGACGAAAAACGTAAGCCTATTAAAGAATTCCCTAAAAATGGAATCCTAGTATTAAACGGGCCTTATGGTGCCTACATAAAAAAGGGTAAAACTAATGCCCGCATACCTAAAAATAAAGATCCTAAAGACCTAACAGAAGAAGAATGCATAGAACTAATCAAAAACGCTCCTAAGAAAAAACGCTTTGGACGGAAAACTACCAAAAAAACCAAAAAATAATCATTTATAGGTTGTTGGACAGCCATCTATGTTTTGTAGTAATATTGACATACCTTTTATGTGCAATGATTGCTAATTACTGGTACAATAGTATTATAATAAAACATTAATTGACTTATATAAATTAATGTTGTAGAATAAAGATTGAAGAGGTAATATGTCACAGATAGCAGAAACAACTCTACAGGTGGAAACTATTATAAAAGATATTCTTGGTTCTATAGAACGAGAACGCGAACGAGAGATAATTTCTCGTAGATATGGTTTATTCGATAGAAGAGAGACCCTAGAACAAATAGGTGAGTTGCTTGGTATTACAAGAGAACGTGTTCGACAACTAGAGAAAGCCGTCATAACTAAGTTATTGGCTCAAGCAGAAAAAGACCTACCTCATGTTAAAGAACTTAACAAAGTATTGACAGAACTATTAGTTGAGACAGGACGAGTTTCTAAAATTATCGACTTGTCAGAGAAGCTAACAAAAGAAAATAGCAGAATTGATCAATCTAGAATTGCTTTCTTTACAAAATTAGCAACTGCAACAACATTTGTAAGTGAGAACGATAATTTTTACGCTTCCGCCGCCCTAAGTTCAGAATATAGTGAAGATGGTGTAAGAGAAAAAGTTGGATACATCGTAGACGCAATTAAGAAAATAGCTAAACCGGTTGTAATTAAAGAAATAGCTGGAGCGATGGGTCATCCTAATTCAATAGAGATAGAGGCGCTAGCCTCAACAAGCAAGAAGCTTGCAACACTAAATGGGCTATGGGGTCTCATCAAGTGGCCAATGGTTAATCCAAAAAATATCCGAGATAAAATATATGTAATTCTCTACAAAAAAGGCAAACAAATGCATTTTAGTGAAATAGCCGAGGCTATAGCCGAATCAAACTTTAAACGTAAAAATATTACCATTCAAGCAATTCATAATGAACTTATTAAAGACGCTAGATTTGTATTAGTAGGGCGGGGGATCTACGCGCTAAAAGAATGGGGCTTTAAAAAAGGGAATGTTTCTGACGTAATAACAGAAGTACTAAAACATTCTGGCGAGCCTCTCCATCGTGACGAGATAGTTAAGAGAGTATTAAAGAAACGCTTTGTTAAAGAAACGACAATCCTGTTAAACCTGCAGGGCAAGGATCAATTTAAGCGTGTTGCAAAAGCTACATACGCACTAGACCAAAACCAAAAAGTAAAAACACACCAATAGATAATCAGCCTAATTTTATATAAGTTTAGTTTTTGTGCTTATCGTTGAAAAAAAAGAAAGCAATCTATATCTGAACATTTTACGAACATTTATTTTTAAATTTTTATTGTTTTGAATATATGCTTAAATCGTCATACAACAATGATAGTCCAGCTGTGAAGAGAAGAGAACTACATAGCATTGCCAGAAAAGCCTAAGCTAAAGGATAATTTAAGATAAGAGGATGGTAATTTGAGTTAAAAAGGGTAAGATGAGTATACACAGAAGATGTCGTACAATGTATATTTTGCGACACGCTATATTATTGGATAGTTGACTACCTTTACCTCTCGGCAAGGCAGGGGCTTCTTTATTTTTGTAGAAAAAACTATGTATAGCCACCTGCACTATATAGATCTTAGTAGTTTTTATCTACATAGGTATGCTCTATTTTCTCCTTAGCGTATCATTCTAGTTTATTACACAAGTTTTCCACAGCTTTACTCGTGAAAGACTTGCTTTTTCACGGTTTTCTATATTAATATAGCTACCTCCCCTGTTATACTCTACCCCTATTTGCTTTTATGCGTATACTCTTGTATTATATGCTTTTGTATTTTGTACTGTTTTAGAGAACGTTTTACGAACAGTAGAGAAGTGGTGGAACAGGGGGGGTACAGCAAAAAAATGAATTCTCGACAACGATTCCCTGTTAATAATTTACAGAGTTACAAGACAAAAACCCTTCCTGGCACCCGCACGTCAATATACTTAGTCGGAAGACTCCCCTCTCTATCAAGTTGGAGTAGAGTTGCTTTTAGGGCACCGACCTGCTCTCTTGAGTTATCGTGAGTATTTATTTTTACATAAAACTGGGTGTTTGTCAGATGTATTTCCATTTGTCTATTAGTAATATTGAATTTTATAACACCAATCTTCATAGGACCGATACCTGACAATTTAATCTTAGGAACTTCATTATTTAATAAACCTAACAATTTCATTTCTTCCTTAGTAAATAATTTTGAGCCAACAGTGAAGTTAGACTGAGGTTTTGTAAAGCTAACATTCAACAGATTACGATTATTAATATACGTAGATAGATCTCCTTTATCTACCAGTACCCCTGCCCCATCGACTAAACCGGATTCTCCTCCGTTGATTAGTTTAACCGTTGGTTTTGATGTCTGAATAAACACCGTTAAATCTCTAGTAGCGAGAGGTATTACAGCGTTAACACTACTAAGCTCTGGAAACTTTTGTTTGATGTTATTCTCGAACTTTTTACTCTTAAAAAATAATTTACTCCTGTTGAATATAGATTCTTTCATAATTTTCTCACTGTATAGTTGATATTCTTTAATGTTTCGATAAGAATAGTTATTCTTCTGCATTTTTATAATAGGCCTTGTAGATAAGGTGCTCGCCTTAAGCAAAAGTCCAGCAATTACGATGACAATGACCCAGTTTATAATATTGGAAATTATTGTTTTTATTGAACTACTTTTTTGTTCTCGTGAAACGTTTGGGACTTCATCTGTAGACCGATAATACTTCTTTGTAGGTATTTTTCTCCCTAGACTAAAGATAGGTCTTCTCGGACCTCTAGTTTTAGAATACTTTCTCATGGCTAATGCCCTATTTGTTTATCTTGAGCTATATCAAGGAGTATATTTGCTATTTTTCTCGCAGATTCATGAGGTGCCAGCTCATTTAATGCATTAGCTATGGATTGTGCATATTGCTTATCTGACAATACTTTTAAGACGGCCTCATCCAAAGAATCAAGCTCCGTTTCATATAAAATTAAGGCGGCTTTACTCTTTCTGAGAACATTAGCATTGTGTAGTTGCTGTCCACCCGTTAGAACCGGGTTAGGTATAACTATGCAGGGCTTAGCCTGTGTAGCAAATTCGGCAATATTTGTGGCTCCCGCCCTAGTAACCACTACATCAGCAGCTGAACTTAATTTATATAATTCAGTGCTAAAATCTACTAATCTAACCCTTTTTAGATCTATTTTTTCTAAGGTCTCTTTGTAACTATGTAGTGTCTCATCGAACAGCTTCTTACCTGTTATATGTATTATTATTAAATTAGGAATATCTTTGAGTATTTTCTTACTTGCCTTAACAAGCGCCATATTAATGCGTCTTGCCCCAAGCCCACCACCAACAACAAACAATATCGGGGTATGAGATGACACTCCTAGAGCCTTTTTGGATGCAACCATATCTGACTTAGTGACTCTTTTAAATTTAGGGTGTAGGGGTATGCCTACCTGTACTGTTTTTTCTCTTTCGTACGGATAAATGCTGATTGGTTGAGCGGTAGTATTCATTCTGGCTCCTTTAGCCGTTAAACTGTTTGCAAGCCCCGGAATAGCGTCTGAGTCATGGGTAATATAAGGAATACGCCTAAGTCTAGCTACAAAACCAACAGGAACGCTGACAAAACCACCCTTCAAGAATATCGCATCCGGATGAATTTTACCCAACAAAAACCAGGATTCTATAAAGCCATAAATAAATCTAAATAAATCTCTGATATTAAGGAATACCGTTCTAAAATCCAAAATATGACTAATAAGACTCTCGCCGTGGTATCTCCTAAATTTGCCTGCTGAAATTTTGTAGCTACCACTAATAAATTTAGAGTCCATGACCTTTTGTAGATCTTCTTGTTTTTGACCAATATATATAATACACGTCGATTTATCGGCTTTCTTCAAGGCCGTTGCCACAGCCACAAGGGGTGTAAGGTGCCCTCCAGACCCTCCGCCGACTAAAACAATAGTTCTTGCCATCATCGGCTTCGGCTCCATATTCTGCGTACCACCGGACCAGACGACTTCATACGGTGGACTCTTGGTGCTTTAGTAGATCCTTCATACATAGCTAAATCCGTATAACGAGAAACCTGGAAAACCAGCCCTACTGCCATCATTACAAATATAATACTCGTACCGCCGTAACTAACAAATGGCAGAGTAATCCCCTTAAGGGGTAAAAGACCGATCATCGCGCCAACATTTATAATCATTTGTACGCTCAACCAGGTGAGAATACCGCTAATTAATAACCTAGAATAGTCATTTGGCGCATACTCTGCGACCATTTTTATGCGTTTAAATAGCCACAAAAACATAATTATGGTTATTGTAGTGCCCAGGAAACCAAACTTTTCAGCTATGATAGCGAAAATAGAATCATTTGCTGCTTCTGGTAAGTAGCCATAGGCCTGAACACTCTTTCCTAGTCCTCGCCCTACCAACCCGCCAGACCCCACTGTTATCAAGGCTTGGCAGGCTTGATAACCCTCATTTTGGCAATCAGCGGTCGGGTTTAAAAACGTAGATACTCTCTCTCTACGATAAGGGCTAGAAATGATTGCTAGACCCAGTAGAATTATAACTATACCGGATACCAAAATAAGTTTTTTCATGGACATGCCTGCGACAAAGGACATAAAACCGATTATTGCAATCATCACACCTGCTGAACCCAGGTCGCTTTGAAGACCAGCAACAACCACTATTATAATTAAACCGACCGCGCCAACCATTTTTAGAGTACTAGAGTTTGATATAGTATTATTTATTCTGGCTCGAGCTAGAAATCCAGCTAGCCAAACTATCAAGGCAAATTTTATCAACTCTGCAGCCTGGAAAGACATTCCCCCAATATCTAGCCATCGATAAGCCCCATTTATCGGAGCCCCGAAAGCACGCACAGAAACAGCTACAATTGCTGCAAACACTATTAATGGTATTTCTAGGCGTTTCCAGAACCTAATATTCATAAAAGATGCTGCTATAAATGCAATAAATCCTAATGAAATAGCGACAAGTTGCTTATAGTTATAGAAGTTTTCACTAAGACCTTTAAGAGCTGTTACGCCCGGACTTATTGAGTATATTGTGACGGCACCGAGCACTAATAACGCTGTCATTAGTACTAAAAGTTTATAATCAGGACGATGTTTTCGCAAAAGTTGCTCTGAATCCTTATTATTGGTCTGTAATTTCCTTCTCCCCCGTCTTAACCCGAACCTAGCATCGCTCATGATAAGGATATTTCCAATAGGAATAGAATTATACCAACAATCGATGCTATTACTCCCAGTAACCAAAAACGCATAGTAACCTTTGATTCTGGCCACCCACTAGCCTCGAAATGGTGGTGTATAGGAGCAATTTTAAATATTTTTTTCCCTTTACGCAGACGTTTTGACGATATTTGTATTAAACTAGAACCTGCTTCTACCACAAATACAGCACCGATAATTGGTAATAACAGTACTGTGTCTGTAAGCATCGCAATGACGCCCAAAGCAGTCCCCAACGCAAATGAACCAGAATCTCCCATAAAAAACCTTGCTGGATATACGTTAAACCATGTATAACTAATTAACGCCCCGACAACAGTCATCGAAAAGGCCGCAATACCGACATTCCCTTCAACTAATGCAATAAATGCATAGGTGCCAAAAGCTAAAACCCCTAAACCACCCGCTAAACCATCCAAACCATCGCTAATATTTACTGCGTTTGCAGTACTGATTACTACTAGTATAAATAGTGGCACGATTAACCACCCTAATGTCCATTGGCCTACAAAGGGAACCGTTATAGACGTTACGTCTAACTTCGCAAAAAACCACCACCCACCAATTAAAGAAATAAGAAATATTAAGATAGATTTAGTCCTTGCTCTTAATCCAGCAACACCTAAGCCACCGCTGTGAATGTTTAATATATCGTCTAATAAACCAACAGCTCCCGCTCCCAACATTGAAGCTAATGGCAACCAAGTTTCTGTTCTTTCTAGATTGGCAAGAGCAGTAAGCAAAGCGACAGCAGAAACAAAAATTATACCAGCCATAGTAGGGATATTTGCACGGTGTTTCTTTGCGTGTAATCTCTGATAAACTGTTGCTTTCTCTCCTGTTACAGCGTTTGTCCTTGGCTTTTTCCACCATTTATACTTATAAGCAGCTGTGGTGTACAACGGTGTAATTGCCATAGCTAGAGCAAACCCAAAAACAGCAAATAGTAAAGTCTTCAGAAACGTATCAGTTGATATTTGAATTATCATATTGTTCATATTTTTATTTTATATTCCTTCCTTAGTATATTATATCACTTATTATCTAGAAATAGCTTCTACTGAAAAGTTGTCGATTAGCATGTTAGATAGTGAAGCAAATATTGGGCCAGCCGCTTGTGAACCGGCATAGCCTCTAAGTTTTGGTCTATCCACTCTAACCATTATTACGTACTGAGGAGTATTACCACCAACATACCCAACATAAGTACCATTAAATATATCATCGTAATAACCTCCGCCTGGCCGAGCAACTTGTGCGGTACCAGTTTTTCCACCAACCTGATAGCCTTTTCTAATTGCAGCAAAATTATTAGTCTCTACTATATTGTCCATGAAACCTATCATTATTTTTGATACCTCCTTTGAAACAACATTCTTTTCAACAACTTTAGGAGAATTAGCAACAAAAATTCCATCTAACCCCGTATAACCGGCTATTAACGTCGGCTGATAGAAAGTACCACCGTTCACTATTGCCGATACAGCACTAGCCATCTGCAATGGAGTAACCGACATGCCCTGACCAAAGGCTGAGTTTGCAAACTTCAAATTTAAAGCATATCCCTTGTCAGGGTTTGGGATTATTCCAGGCTCTTCGAACCCTTGTTCGACATTTGTTATTTTGCCGAATTGAAAATGATTAGTCATATAGTTATACCAGTTATCGCGTGCTTGTTTATTTATTTCGCCACCGCCCATTTGCATCAACAACCAAGTTGCCCCAGTATTCAGTGAATACTGCAAAATATCTGATACAGTGCGAGTCCTCGCTCCACCGTCCTCAGCAATATCATGTATCCTAAAACCATTAACTATATAGAAACTTGGGTCAAAAAAAGATTGATCTTTCTTGACTGCTTTTAGATCTAGAGCGGCAGCTGTAGTTAGAGTCTTCATGATTGATCCCGGCTCTAGAGGAGAGCTTACTGTAGCATTATTAAAAACCTGTGGATCCTTAACTTTCGTAAAATTAGTTGGATCATATGTTGGCAGATTAGCCATTGCCTTTATTGCACCAGTATGAGGGTCCATTATCAGAGCACTTCCTGACTTACTCTTTGCATGTTCCAAACCCTTTTTTAAAATACCTTCCAATTGTTTTTGCATAGCTATATCAATAGTCAAAGTAATATTCTGTCCATCTACTGGATCTATTGATACATTCTTACCACTCGCCAAAAGTGGAACACCTCTAGAGTCAGTAAGTGCCCTCACCTTACCGTTTTTACCAGATAATACACCGTTCAGAGCTTGTTCGATACCGTAATTTCCTACGCCATCATCATTCACAAAACCCAAAACTTGTGATGCAAGACTTCCGTTAGGATATACCCTTTGACTTACTGTCTTTGAAAATATACCAGTGATAGTACCTTGCGTCATCATGTCAGCTATTCTCTTTTTTACAGCTGTAGTTTGCTTTTTTGCAAGAATTTCATATCTATTTTTTGCATTTAGATGTTTCAAGATATTATCTTTTGACAAGGACAGCACCTCTGATAACTTTGTTGCTGTTTGTTCTTTATTAGTAATGATTTGAGGATCAGCAACTATATTATATCGCCTTTCGTTTAATACCAAGGGTACCGAGTTCTCGCCGTCACTTGCAAATATCGTGCCTCTCGTTGCAGGTATTTCATATCGTTTTAACTGCGCTTCTTGTGCTAAATTTTGATAATAATCATAACGAACAACCTGAAGATAGAATAATCTGACTATAAAGGTCCCTAACATCAATATAATGACCACATATAATAATCGTATTCTGCTGTGAGTTGATACAAGGAACGATTTATTCATTATATAACTACGCATAATATCGTTCTAGACAGGTTACTGGTTGGTAATAGTCCCAGACGGTGTTACCGATATTAATCCTTCTGCGGCATCAGCCACCTGTTTAGAGTCTATAGAACGAAGACGTGCTGTTATTAGTTCGAGATTTTTTTGATCTTCCTTTAGCTCGGACTGGTGTTGTTCTAGTTTGTTTATATTATAACTAAATGAATTTGTTTTTGTGACTTGTGTTAGATAAACAAGCCCAATGAGAGAAACCATAGTTAGCAATACAATTATATTGGATATTGGGCCAAATCTCTTGTTTGCTGTTTTAAAGCTAACGGCGTTATGCCCTCTTTTTGAATAACGCTGCCTATTTATACTTACTGCTGATGAATATGTCATTTTATTTTTGTTTTTGCTAATTGTAGCCCCGAAAGAGTGCAAGTGCATACACATTGCACTCTAACGTTTATGTTGGCTACATTACCTACGCCTACCTTTTAAGCGTTTCTAAGTCGTTAGTTGAGCTTCTCTTACAAATAAGAGGCTAGACTACTCTGACTTTAACTTTGTAGGAGCGTGAACTTGTTTTAACCTGAATTGGCATAAGCTCAATTCCCCTTTCTTTTTTTTATTTTTGTTTTCACTGCGACTCGCAGTTTTGCACTACGAGATCGCGGATTATTAACTATTTCTTTGAATGATGCCTGAATGGGTCTCTTTGTTAGAACCATAAGTTCAGCATCATATTTATCTCCTCCATTTTCTCTGAAAAAATTCTTTACAATAGAATCCTCCAGACTATGGAAAGATATTACCGCTAAGCGTCCTCCAGCATTTAGCAACTGAAGCCATATCCCTAATGACTCTCCCAGCTGTTTTAGTTCTTCATTTACAGCTATGCGGATAGCCTGAAATGATCTGGTTGCTGGATGAATCCGACTATAGCCGGGCCAGACTTTAGCTACAATATTTGCGAGTTCTGTCGTATTTGATATTGGACGATTTTCTATAATGAGTTTGGCTATCCTATTAGCCTTAGGCTCATTGCCGTAATATTTTAGAATACGGGATATATCCCTTTCTGTATATGTGTTCACCAACTCTGAAGCAGTTAGCTTCTGCCGTTGATCCATTCGCATATCCAGTGGAGCGTCTTTATGAATCGAAAAACCACGACTCGCTTTGTCAAGGTGCAGTGACGACACGCCCAAATCTGCAAATATCATATCGAATTTTTTCTCTTTCTCCATCATTTCTTGTGATGCTGTGAAAAAATCCTTATGAATTATAGATACATCATTGCTTTTAAAGATTTTACTTAGCTCTTGAACCGCATTTTTGTCGCGATCAATGAGCGTTGCTCTACCCTTTGTCATCTGCAATATCTCTTTTGCGTGTCCTCCGTATCCTGCAGTCACATCTAGATATTTCTCGCCCTGTTTTGGGGCAAGCATCTCTAAAACTTCTTGCAATAATACCGGAATATGATTTTTTTGTTTTTGTTTTGGCATGTTTTTGGTCTTGCTTTTTTTATTTTTAAACCTAAAGTTGAATTTTTAGAATTATTCAATTTAAGCTACAAGGTCACCTAATCAGCAGTTAATATTTTTGTTTTTGATATATTTTTGTTTTTGTTTATAGATTGATGCGAATTTCAGAAGTTTTTACTAAAAAGATTTAAAAAATCCTCATATAATCTTCTTTCTCATCTGATCTAAATAGTAAGTTGAGAGACTTATGTGTGAGGTGGAGTTTTGGGAGGTGTTTTTTTGAGAAAAGTACTAAGGTTTTTTATGTGGTTACCTTCGTCCACATATTAACTGCCAATTAGCTAACCTCGAGTCTTGGACTGGTTTTCTAATCGATTTTGCCTACTTTTTAATGTACTCCAAATTAAAACTATTACTTGGCGACTATCCGCCAATAATGACCGACACCAACGACAATAATATCCTTGTCAATTCCGGCATACGCTAAATGGTGTTGTTCTAGCGTAATTCTTCCTTGCTTACCATCGAGGGTAATTTCAACCTTACCAGTTCTAAACTGGACGTTTAGGTCTGCTATACGCTCGTCTAGGATATCGCCTTCTAGTTTTGGTTCTACCTCTGTGTCCCATACCTTTTTTGGATATAGGTGGAGATATCTACCAAAACCACGAGTAACGACTACACCACCTGAAAGTTGATCCCTTAATTCTGGTGGAATCGTAAGTCGATGCTTTTCATCTAACTTTCTTTCAAAGTAGTCTGTTTTTCCCATTGGTCCCTATTGTTTTTAATTTGCAGTGGTTTTTTGTTTTTTATCGTTATGATAACTATTTTGGTTACCACGACTACCCACTGCCAACAATATACTACCCACTTAAACCCACATGCAACTACTTTTTATCCTTAATTTCCCACTTATCCACAGTATGCGACAATATTGTTATTTATCCACAACATATAGTGTAACTACACCCTCCTTAGACACTAGGGCAATCGCTTTTTTGTTTTTGTATATTACTGAAACAATTTTGTACCAATAGCTCAGGAAAGTTTTTTTATCTCATTTGCATAGAAAAATGCACTTTTTCGTATTGATCGTTTCATAGTTTTTCGGTCAACATCAATAAGACCAAACTTTGGCCACCAACCGTAAGCCCATTCAAAATTATCTAGTAAACTCCAGTGCATATAACCAATTACATCCACACCCTCACTAATAGCTTTCTCCATTGCAATTATCGATTCGTCTATCCACCACTTTCTAAACTTATCATTTTGGTCTGCAAGACCACTCTCAGTAATCATAATTGGTTTCTTATAATGTGCCCAAACACGTACCAATAGTGGGTATAATCCTTCAGGTTCCATATACCATCCTAAATCATTTTTTGGTACTTCTGGATTTACCTTATAAAATAGCTTGCCTCTTATAATCTGTGACCAACTGCCCCATCTATAATAATCAGTGAAGTAATAATTAAATCCCACAAAATCTTGATATTTTTTAATCCTATTTAAAAACCACCAGTTCCAGGTATAGCGCATCCAGTGCGTTGCAATAATATCAAAAATATTTTGGGGTCTTTTTGATTGAACATTAGCAAGCTGATTGGCAATTCCAATTTGTATTTTGTAATTAGTACTTTTTATGAGTTTATAGCTCCTTTTATGGGCTATTGCGAGGTTATAATAAACTTTTAGCATAATATATATATTTTTTCTCTGTGGTGGAAACTCGCCCGTACCATAGCTAAAACTACTATAGACATTAGGCTCATTGATAGTAATAACGTAGTTTAATTTATCAAACTGTAATTCTTCACAAGCTTTTTTTATAAATCGCTCATAATACTTTACATTCTTTCTTTTCTCAAAGCCTCCTTTGTTTATAAACCATACCGGCATTGTCCAGTGCCAAAGGTTAAGTATCGGTTCTATGTTCAAATCAAGCAATTCCTGGATGTAATCTTTATAGTGTTGCCAAGCCAGATTATTCCATTGACCTTCTTCTGGTTCCACACGAGACCACTCTATACCAAACCTAAAAGAATTTAGGTTTAACTTCTTTGCAAGTTGAAAGTCCTCCTTATACCTTGAATAATGTTCAATTCCCTGCCCAGATATGTAATTATTAGGACTCTGAGCGACTTGTTTTATCTGATCCCAAATGGGCAACCAATCTAGCCTCTTTTTGGCAGTTTTAGCAAGCCTGGAAGCATTCTCTAGCTCCCAGACGGTCCATTGGTTATAGGTGTTTCCTTCTACTTGATGAGAAGCTGTGGAGGAACCCCATAAAAAATTCTTTGGAAATAATCTTTTTTTGTACTTCATGTCTTAGTTGATTGTAGCATCTAACAGCGTCCTACGAAGCGTATCTTGAAAATCCAGCTCATTTATCTCTATCAGACGAGTATCCTCTGGGGGGGTTCCACTATATCGGTTCAACCACAGATGTTGCCAATTTTTAGGGAGATTTAGAGGTGCTTTATCGTCAAGCAACACACCATAAACTGACGCCCCTCCAAATTCTTTATTCAGGAACTCTGCCTTTGGCTCTCCGACAATATGCACTGGTAAATCACGTGCAATCCTACATAAACTAATTTTAAATCTCTGAAAATCTGGGTCACCATAAGTTAGCAACCGTACCTTTTCAATACCAGAATTCTGTGCATCAGTTAGAAATTTATGAGCATCCGAATAACAAAAATCCAGTCCTTGCTCACTAACAGCCTCCTGGATTTCTCCGCTCAGTAACTGCCATGATAATCCTGTCTCATTTAATAGATGCTCTTTATGCTTGTATAGTCTCAATAA
This sequence comes from Candidatus Saccharimonadota bacterium, assembly GCA_003231925.1. GTDB lineage: Bacteria > Patescibacteriota > Saccharimonadia > Saccharimonadales > SZUA-47 > SZUA-47. Next base: position 6,090 of record QIKK01000001.1, on the reverse strand, counting down.
CCCTTTTACATCTTTAACATAGTTATATTTTCCAAAAGTCTTTAAATATTTTGCTGTATCAACCAAATATTTTTTGGTTATATATCCAGAAAACCATTCCTGAAATTTATTATGCTGAAACAGCGTCTCGTCAAAATCTATAAAAAGCATCTGCTGTCTTTTCATGAAAAATAAATCTTCATTATTTCTCTAGCCAATACATCTTTTTCATGTCTTATTAACGACCTAACATGGGCAATTCTATCGTTTTTATCTATTTTTATTACAGATGTTTTATCAATTAGGGGCAGACCTACTGCTCTATAGTGTGCTCCACCCATCAATTCAAGATTAAACTCAAGCATATATTCTCCATCACGCACATATTTATCGCGCATCTGTTTTGTCGGTTCATCGGTGTTGAAAATAACATAATTAACTACTTTTCCAGATGCACAAAAACGTTCTATCTCCTCGACATAATTCGCGACACTAAATCCGTCCGTTTGACCTGGTTTTGTAACCAAATTTACTACCTGTACAACACTTGCTTTAGTCTTTTTTAAAGCTTCACCCACACCACCTACTATCAGTGCTGGTGCAAGTGTGCCATATAGATTTCCGGGCGCTATTACCACCACATCAGCATTGATGATTGCGTCTCTTGCCTTGGGGTTAATTGTCACATTCGTATCCAGGTATATTTCAGGATATTTATCATCCAACTTCATATTACCAATTTTATGTTGGCCCTTTATCACTGTACCCTTAGCTGTTTTAGCTTTCAACTCAATCTTATCTAGTGTTATTGGCAATACCCGCCCAGTAATTCGCAGAACATCACTAGCCACTTCTATGGCTTGCTCAAAACTGTCAGTCATTTTTTCTACTACACTAATAAATAAATTACCAAAGCTGTGCCCATCAAAAGATCCTCCATCGAATCGATAGGTAAATAGATCCCTAACTTTCTGTGTTTCACTCAGTGCTACAAGACACTGGCGGACGTCCCCTGGTGGCAAAACTCCCAGCTCATCTCGCAAAATACCAGTAGAGCCTCCATCGTCAGACATATTTACAAGTGCTGTGATGTTACTGGTATATCTTTTAAGACCGTTTAACAGCGTGAAACTACCCGTTCCACCCCCAATTACTACCATATTTGGTTGATTGTGCATTACGTCTATCATACTACCAACGCATCGTCATTGACCATATATATTAGGTCATCGGTTTCATAATCATATTTATAGCCAAATTTTCTATATAAGTTCATCGCTATATAGTTATTCTTCTTTACCGATAACCACAAACCCCTGCCCTGGGCATATCTTACTAATGAACGGTGAGTTTGTTGCATAAATGGCAAAGCCAACCCGCGACCGATATAGCCTTCATACAGCCTGAGCCCAAATGTTATTGAGTACCCAATGGGGATAATCTTGTCTGGATCTTTTGGGTATATTCTTGGACTAAACCAATCTATTCCTGCGACTTGATTGTCATCACTATCAACCATGAGGTTTGTAACGCGCTCTACCTCCATCCACTTTTTAAGACAATCTATGCTAAAAAACCTGCCACCTGGCTCTGAATCTTCAAATTCGAACTCCTGTATGTGCTCTTGTCTTGATTTTTTCACCAGTTGATGTGCTGAAGAAAAATCCAATTGTTGGGGATTTTTATATTCAACTATTGTTAAGTTTTCTTGTTCCAGTCGTGATTCTATATTCATAGTCACTACATTTCACTATTTTTTAGAACTTCAGTCTAAGTATTATTTACAGCTATGTTTCAATCTGTTATCTATTCAAACTATTTTTTCACCTATTATTAAATTCTCTAATTTTTTATAAGAATCTATATACCCCATCCGTTAGTTGTTGTAATTTTGTAAAAACTCTGCGATTCTCTATTTTTTATAAGAATCTAAAAATAGATTCCAAAATGGGCTCGTATGTATTAAACCGTATAGGTTTTAGCTATTTAATAGTTGGTTTAACTTTGTCAAGATAGTGCTTTACGTAAGTCTTATTAACAGTCTTTTATCTTCTTCCGCAGGTTTAGACCATTGCTCCCCTTATATGGGTTTAGAATACCAGATTTTATTGACCATAAAACCTGTGAAGATCGCCGTAGAACCACCCATATATTAATTTTGACATTTATAATTTTACACTACTATTTTATTAACACGATATCGCCTAGTAAAGGCACTTTCTTCATTTTTCCTTGTACAGCTCCTACTATCGCAACCAACCACAATACAAACAGTGCTATTACGACAGCGTAGCCCAACAAAGTAATGAAAACAAAGAATTTAGCTACTAAACCAGCTATTAGGAACACTAAGCCCTGATTCATATGAAATTTAGCAAATTTTGATTTTTTAGCCGACTCTGATAATAATGGCACTATTATAAATATACCCAAATAACTCAGGACAGCATTTACCTTATTTTTCTTTATATCCTCTTGTGTAGCTAAGTCTTTAGTCTCCTCTGGCATGTACTTTCCTCCGTTTTAGTTTCTTAGTTAAGATAGTAAGACAGTTGACACCCCGTGTCAATCTGCAGACGCATTACTCACTGACAACCCTAACTCTTCCTGCATTCTTTATAGCTCAGACGAGCTACTTAGAGCTCTGTCCTCTAGTCCTCTTAAACGAAATATAGCTTAGGCGTTGTCTCAATTTTTCTAGCACTAGAATATAATCAGAATACGGTCTATACAACGTAGAATGGTGTGAATTAGGTGCTAGTATCTTTAGTAGTTTATTCTGCTCTTTAAGGTATTCTACAAGACAATAAAAGTCGCCATCACCGGATACAACCACGGCTTTATCATAATTGGACAGTTCTTTCATCGCGTATAGCACCAGCTCCGAGTCGGCATTCCCCTTAGTTACGTGCTTTTCGTCCTCTAATTCCTCTTTAGTCATAAACATGTCTACAGTCGGTTTTAGCACAACAAGATACCCAGCTTCTTTCATTTGCTTGTATAGGTCTTCGTTATTTGGCACATAGCCGATAAACATATAGGCTTTTTCTATATTAAATTCGTCTCGTAAATATTGGCGGAACTTCTTCCAGTCCATCTTCCAGCCGACTCGCTGTACCCCTAAATTCAAGTTTTGTGAGTCTATAAAAGCATAGTTAGATTTAATAATTTTTTGCTTTCTCGATTTTCTAAAGCCAAATCGTCTTTTCTGTTGTGCACTCATGCATACATGATACCAGGTAAATCCAAATATACGTCAGGTTTGTGTATTAGCCGTCACTATAGAGGTTCTGGACCCTTCTACCTCAATTCTTATTCAATGTTTCGCCCATTCTAGCTCTGTTAGCCCATTCATCGGCAAACTCGTTACCATCATGACCAACGTGAGCCTTAACCCACACCAACTTTACTGTACAAGGAGAGTCCTTGTACAGTCGGTAGGCTTCTTTTACAAGATCTAGGTTTTTTATTTCGCCTCTGTTTTTTTTCCAGCCTTTAGCCTCCCAGCCTATCGACCAATTTGTAATGACCTTAATCCAGAATTCACTATCGGTATGGATTTGACATTCTTGGTTGTTTGCAAGTTTCATAGCTGCTATCAAGGCTTGCCCTTCCATTCGAATATTAGTAGAATTTTTATCTTTCCCTAGGACTACTGGCTTAAAACCATCATCTTCTTTAACAACAACAGCAAACCCTCCCGGACCAGGATTTGGGCTACAACTACCATCTGTAAAAAAAACTAACATATAAACTATTATACCGCACCCCCTCCTTTTCCAAGGAGGCTCCTTGGGGTAACATGGTTTATAGTTTTTTGCAAGGCACAAAGCTAAGTGAGGCTACTCACTCAAAAAATACATTGACGGGAATGTACTTCGGCGCTGTATCGTATGCAGTTACCTCTAAGGCTAAGACACCTGCAGCAATCATTTCATGGTTTAAAAATAATAGGTCACGTCGAGTTGGTGCGCACAGATCCTCACTGAACTTCTCCATTTTGATAGTGGACGCTTTAACGTTTTCAAGGAAAAGTACTTCAATTTCGTCTTCATCACAAATACTAACGTCTAGATATTTTTCCGCATGTACCGTTGATGTCGTTTCCTCTTGCCCAGAATAATCATATGGATATTCATATCCAGCCTCTCTCCGAAAAGTAAACAGGTATTCCTGTTTCAGAAAATGCTCATAATCGTCATCATCTGTATCTACTGGTAGTTTGGGATCATCGGCAAAATATGGATATGACACTAGATCTGTGTGATATGAATCTTTCGACAACGGATCTATTTCTACCAATTGTATCTCGAATATTTCATTAAGAAACCCATCATAATAGCCCATAGATGAATAGAGACCCATGCGTCTAGTTTCCCTTTCCAAAGTTGTTGTGCCCATCTCTTTGGAAACTGTTTCAAATAAATCGGTGCCTGCAGTAGCAACTGTTGTGCGCCGTAAATTATTAGTAAAAAACGCCAATTCCTCATTCGTAGCATGCTGATCTATCTCTGGAATAAAATTCATATAGGTACATAGTAGTCGCAGTGAGGTACACTCTCAAAGCATAAGTAAAATAAATCTACGTTAAGTTATTTATATTCCTTCTACTTTTATCATTTTTAAGCTGTTATCTCCTACCCTGCACCCTAACAGTTCAATTCTTTAAGCATATCAAAACATATAACAATACAGCATGATACGCCTGTTTCGTTCTGGTAACGATTTTTTACCAGTATTGCCATTATCCTCCCCTATTACAGCATTATTTTCTTTAATCTATTGTATTCTTCCCTGATATTTTTGAATGTTCCTCTAGCCATTCATTGTTTTTTAAAATATCGCACTTGCCTTCAGCGATTAGGGCTACAAAATTTTCTAGTCCTTTTGGGTTGTCACAAATTTGTAGCCATTTTTCATTAGAAAAACAAGCTCCGATGTTATGTTACTCCTCTTGGTTCTGGCAATAAAGAAATAGCAGAAGTGAGTTATATAAACTCCTCAAAAAGAAACCGGCTTACCTGATTTTCTAACTAAGGATGATTTTTCTAACTTAAAAAAACTAACCCATAGAATTATTTAGCTATCTATAAACTTCTATAGGTACCGTTTTCTACAAATCTGACTGGCCTACCACACAAGAGGTTCAAAATAGTTGTTCAAACTATCTGAAGCACGACGTATCCTTTGCTCGTCATAGATATAAATTGGGCTCCCATGCTGGGTAATTATCTCTTTGGCCTTTTGATATCAAAAGGCGTCTTCTTAACACTCATCGACACATTTTAGCGAAAGTTCCTCTATATCTCGTGGATAATACCAGACTTTGCTGATAATAGTTTAATGGCATTATCCTTAAGGTAAGGTTCTATGAATTTATTCAACCATTCGCGTGCCTCGTCGGTGTAAAACCAATCGTGAATCGGCAGTACATATTCAGGTTTTAACTCTACAACCTTATCCACAGCATCGCCAATCTTTCCCCATGGCGCCACAAAAGGCATCAGAAGCACTTTTTTTGTCTCAAAGAACGTATGACTATCGCCTGGATGGGTAACCAAGCCCTTGAAATGATAACCGTTTTCTGCTGGAGCAACAGCGTTTGGTATTGGTAACTTTTCATGTGGAGACTTAAACTTACGAGTATATTGTGATTCCTCACGCACAGTTGCCATAATCCCTGCGTTGTTTATCAAGTTCTGGATTTCCTTGTTGCAAATCACCTCTGCCTCAGGAAATTTATCTACAAACTTTTTGAGAATACCTATATCAAAATGATCTCCATGTTCATGAGTGTAAATTATGCAATCAAGATGCTCAACAGTATTAGTTAATTTTTTATCCGCCCATACACCCGGATCAAAAAGCCCAACTTGATTCTCTGCTTCTACTAAAACGCAGGCATGCCCGAGTTTTGTAATTTTCATACTAAATCTTTTATTTTTACACGTTTTTGGTCTGTTGTATCGCGATCACGCACTGTTACCGTATCGTCTTCTAACGTGTCAAAATCTATTACCACACAATACGGTGTACCAATTTCGTCCTGGCGACGATAACGTTTACCAATATTACCATTATCATCCCACATTACAGCGTTGTTTTTCTTAA
>QIKK01000074.1 GCA_003231925.1 Candidatus Saccharimonadota bacterium | reverse complement strand
GGGTTAGCAATGGCTTTTAGCTCGGTCTCTGTGGTGCTCAGCTCCCTACTTCTCAATAAGACCAATGTCAGAGACGTATAAAGGCCTCTTAGGTAAGGAAAACACGACACTTATTATCGACTATACCAAGAGGTGCTATGAATTTAAATATTACTCTACGGTTTTTTTAAAGTTTTTATATTATTATTACATCCGTATATTAGCTTAAAAAACTCTGTTTGTCGTTACGCATACGTTATAATTAAATACTACTAAACAAGGCATCACATGAGAGAGAAATTATTCTATATCATAGTCGCAGTAATAATATTGGGCGCAGTCGGCTATGCAACAACAAAGAAAACCCCAGTGGAAAAGAGAACAGGTACAGAACAACCTGACAAAGGACGGAGTCATTTAAGACCGACCGACGTAGTAAACTACGGAGGGCCTGAACCACCTACTTCCGGTAGCCACGGGGAACCTGTAAATAAAGGTGTCTACACCAGAGAGCTACCAGACAGAAACATAATACACAACCTAGAGCACGGTTACGTCTACATAAGTTACCGACCGGATATACCAAAAAAAGAGGTTGATGAGATGACGGCACTATTCTTTGCACCTTTTAGCGACAAAAATTTTGCACCCACTAAAATAATTATGGCACCACGCACCGCAGATGCTTCTCCAATAATCATGTCATCCTGGCGTAGATCTTTAAAGCTTGATAAATTTGATAAACAAACAATGATTGACTATTATAAAACAAACGTTTCTAAAAGCCCCGAACCATTTGGATCTTAGAACCAGAACAAAAAATTTAAACTTTAACTGTAAATCCCGACAAATCAGTTATAAAATCTCAACGAACGGGTTTATAGCCTCCGGAAACACCTTTTTTAGAAAGCACAACTTGCCATAACTGATTTTTTCTAGAGCGGAATGACCCAGCTGAAGCTAATAGATAAAAATTCCACATTCTATAAAATTTAGTATTATAATTGTTTTTTAGATCAATCCAGCTCTTTTCAAAATTTCTGTGCCATTCTAGCAATGTCTTATCATAATCGCTCCCAAAATTGTGCCAGTCCTCCATTACAAATAATCCTTCTATTGATTTACCAATCTGCTTTATCGAAGGTAGCATAGAGTTTGGAAAAATGTACTTTTCTATCCAAGGATCTGTCGCCATTACCGATTTATTTCCACCGATCATCTGTAGCAGAAATAATCCATCATCTTTTAGTGAGTTGTGGGCAATCTTCATAAATCTACGATAGCTCCCACGTCCAACGTGCTCAATCATACCCAGAGATACAATATGATCAAATTTACCCTTTATATCGCGGTAATCCTGGAGTTTGGTGCTTACAGGAAGTTTTTTGTATAGTTTATCTGCAAGTTCTTTTTGCTCTTTGGATACGGTAACACCAACAGCTTTTGCACCATATTTTTCCGCAGCAAAGCCCGTAAAACTGCCCCAACCTGACCCAATATCTAAGACTCTTTGATCTTTTTTTAGTCCTATTTTTTTACAAACTAAGTCTAGCTTTGCCTCTTGAGCCTGGTCTAAATTTTTAGCATCCTTCCAGTATCCACAAGTATAGGTCATGCGCTTATCCAACATTGCCTGGTATAGGTCATTTCCAATGTCATAATGTCGCTCTCCTATCTCGAAAGCCTTTATTTTTTTGCCCATATAGAAGAAAGAACGTAGAGCAAGATGAGATAAAATACGCCAGTTTTTCTTAAGCTTCTTTCTAATATCAATACTAAAAATCTTATAAAAAAATTGATCGAGCCGTTTACTATCCCACCATCCTTCCATGTAAGATTCACCAAGGCCCAAAGATCCCTGATTTAAGACCCGGTCGTAAAATTTTTCGTTATAAACTTGAATATCGTAAGAGCTACTGCCATTTATCTTTATACCGGCTTCTTTTAGTAGTTCTTGAACTATTTTTTTGTTGGTCATTCTGTTTTGCTCCTTTTAATTAAGTTTATGGTACACGATGCTATGCAGGATATTTTAGGCAACAGGTCGTCAATACCGTTTCTCTCATAGATGGTTGTGTTGGCAATAATTATCGTGTCCTCCCACAGTTTCGTGGATAAGTTTTCCATCTTCAATAGAAATAATCCGTTTTACAGCTTTTTCAATTCGCTCATCATGACTAACTATAACTACCGCTCGATTATCCCGACAAGCTATCTCACAGAGTGTGGTAACAATAGTCGCACCAGTCTTAGAATCTAGATTAGCGGTTGGTTCATCAGCTAAGATTATCTGCGGATTGTTAATTAAAGCTCTAGCTACCGCAACCTTTTGCTTTTCACCGCCACTAAGTTGATTCGGGAAATGCTCTGCCCTTTTCTTCATATTAAGACTGTCTAGTAGCTCAAAAGCCCTGGCTTTCGCCTTTTTTTTAGCTTTTTTAGAGATAATATTAGGTAAAGCTACGTTCTCCCAGGCATTTAGGGAGTCCATTAGGTTGAAGGACTGGAATATAAAACCAATAGTATTTAATCTGTAGGACGCAGCTGCTGGCGTAGAAACACTAGTATCTAGTCTGTCTCCAAGCAATAATTTTCCTCTGGTTGGTGAGAGTAGAAGACCCAATATTGTCAACAGAGTGGTCTTTCCACTCCCAGAGGGTCCTTTTATAAGAATTAAATCGCCAGCATGAATAGAAAAACTAACGTTTGTTAGCGCATCAACTTTAGAATGTCCAGAACCATATGTCTTGGATACGTCTTTAAGAGAAATTATTGGTTTAGATTTGTTGGTCATGACTTAAATACCGTTACTGGATCAATTTTTCTAAGGTTCTGGACAGGAATTATTGCAGCAATCAAGGTCATCACAATAGAACCAGCCAAAATAATAATATACCATCGGATACCAAGATTAAGCTCCACTGCCGGTATGGAGTATGGAGCAATCTTAGCAACCAACAGATAGATCAACACACCTAACAGATAGCCAGCAAGTGCAATTACTGCGGACTGAATTAAGGACACCTTAATTAATTCTATATTCTTAGCACCGATAGCTTTAAGTGTGGCGTAATCTCTTTTTTTATCGTTTATTGAATTATAGACTGTGATGGTCAACACCAAAATACCGACAGTCGTACCCACAATAACGATTAAGAGGATAATTCCCAGGAAGCTACTTGCAATTACCTGCTTGTTGTCGGCCGATACACTAGCTGTAGGACGAACTTGAGCCTGTGGTAAAATTGTACTAACTTGCCTTTGTATGGTTGCTTGAGACTGGTTGGATTTTATCAGATAATAGCTAACCGTGTTGGTCGTAGAGCCAGCAATTTCCGCCAAATCTCGATCACGTACAAAAATATACTGGAAGACAATCGCATTAGTACCAGATGATATGCCGACTATCTTAAAATCCGTTCCACCCAAATTGATTTTGTCTCCAAGAGACAAAGACCGCTGTCTGCTTATAACTTTATCTATAACGACATCATTTTTGCCTAGTTTATTAGTTCCAGCTATTATCTTCCAGGGCTCCATTAGCTTCTTATCGCTATTAAAGCCAATAATACCGACTGTGACCTCTTGTCCTTTTACGGTTATACCCGTCGGGCGAGCTGTTATTGCCGACGCCAGACTAATCGATGATAAATTCTCTAAAGCCTTTTCTTTACCCGCAGGTAAAATGCTGACAGTATGAAACATATCTCGTGTACCCTCAAGAGTTATCCAGAAATCAGCACCGCTATTATTGGGTACCGCCACCGCCTGTTGCACTGATCCGACATAGACCGCAACTAATACAAAAATTAAAGCAATTGAGATACCAACACTAAAAATACCAATAAAAAATTTGAATTTATCGTGGATTAGATTTTTTATGGCTAGTGCTAACATTTTTGTAAATCTAAATTATGCTCTTTACAGATTATTTAAAACTCTAATTTTAAGTATACCATATACCCCACTGGGGTATATAATTTAGTTGTGATACTAATTTAGAATTTTGTCCTGTTAATAGTCTATACTTGGTATTGCATTGTACTTTTTCAAAGGTTATTTAGATTAAAAGGAGCTAAGGCGTGTCATCACAAGAAAAAAATAGAAGCATCCCTGCTTCGCAGTATAAATCCAACAGCCTAACACTAATCGGTGCCGTTTCAATGGGCACGGCGGTAATTATTGGCGCTGGTATTTTTGCCCTGACCGGACAAATTGCCGAACTTGCAGGACCTTTGTTCCCTCTGGCTTTTCTAGTAGCTGCAGTGGTTACGATGTTTAGTGCTTATTCGTACATTAAACTATCTAATGCCTTTCCAAGTGCTGGTGGAATAACTACTTTCCTAAAAGAAGCCTATGGCGCTGGTATCATAACTTCAGCTGGCGCCTTGCTAATGTACTTTTCAATGGTTATTAATGAGAGCCTTGTAGCCCGAACTTTCAGTACTTATTCGCTACGAATTTTTGGTATTAGTGATAGAAGCATTTTAGTTATTGTATTAGGTGTTTTATTGCTTATTTTTGCACTAATTATAAATATATCTGGTAATAATTTTATAGGTAAATTCTCTCTAGTAATGTCGATAATAAAGATCGGTGGTATCACTCTTTTTGGTGTTTTAGGGCTATGGCTAGCTGGATTTTCGTTAAGCACCTTAACAGCAAACTCCAGCACCCCGACAACTCTTACTGGTTTTATCGGAGGCGTGGCCCTAGCTATCTTGGCATATAAGGGCTTCACCACAATTACCAATAGTGGTTCAGAGATAGAAAACCCTCATAAAAATATTGGTCGAGCAATAGCTATATCAATTGCTATTAGTGTATTAGTGTATTTTCTTGTAGCTTTAGCCGTCTCTGGTAACTTATCGATAGCTGAAATCATAAAATCTAAGAACTTTGTTCTAGCTGAAGCTGCTCGACCTGCCCTAGGCTCATTTGGCGAGTGGTTTACTATCTTCCTAGCAATAATTGCCACGGTCTCCAGTATTATCGCCAGTACTTTTGCAGTATCTCGTATGTTAGCAATGCTGACAGATATGAAGCTAGTACCTCATCGACATTTTGGGATGCCTGGAAGTATTCAACAACACACTCTTGTATACACTCTGGTTTTAGCGATGTTTTTAACGATATTTTTTGATTTAAGTAGAATAGCCTCGCTCGGAGCCATTCTATATCTAATGATGGATATTACAGTCCATTGGGGGGTTTTTAGAAAACTTAGAAAAAAAATTAAAGCAAATACAGTGGCAATTCTTACGGCAATAATATTAGACAGCATTGTACTGGTCACTTTCCTTGTTATAAAAGCTCGGTCTGATATGTTAGTTATCTACTCGACTATAATTGTAGTTGTTGCGGTCTTTATATTAGAAAAGTACTACTTGCGATCTGTGCATCAAAAGAATAATGAAATGGAAATGTAGAACAGCTAGAGCCTAAACAAGAACCGTTATTTTACTCATTACGAAGAGCGTCTATTGGGCTAATCTTGGCAGCTCGTTTAGCAGGGATGTAGGACACCAAAAGTCCTACGACTAGAACAAACACCAAGACTATAACTATCAAGGAAAGTGGTGTTGAGAATAACGAAAATCTACCAGCTACGCCTCGTGATGAGGAAACTTGGTTTAATACTACATCGACAGCAAAACCGACAAGTGTAGCCCCAATAATACCAACAACTCCCCCTATAAATGAAAGCAATAGCGATTCTGTTATAAAGAGCTTTTTCATATCTCTTTGTCGACCACCTAGTGTCACCATTAGTCCTATTTCTTTAGTCCTCTCTAATAGTGAGATTGTTAGAGTATTCAACATTCCTAATACCGCAATAAGCATACCAATCCCACCAAAGCTCACTAAGATAGCGTTAAAAAAGCGGAAAAAGCGGTTAACTTGATCTATTGTGTCTAAGGGCGAAACAGTTTTATAGCCGAACCCTTCTAGCTGTTGGCGAACATTCGGGATGTTACCAGTTTTATCTACAGAGACTTTCACCTGCTGGAAGATTTTTTCTCCTGCAGTACGATAAACATTGCCCGGGATATACAAGACCGAGCCACTACCCGATTCTATAACCCCTACTACTTTAAATGGATGCTTAATGGCCTTGTCTCCTGCAATAAGTTTTAAAGATAGTGTGACCGGACGGCCTAAAGCCTTTTTATAATCTTTATAGTCAAGAGTGTCTAGTAGTGATCTATTTATAAGAACCTCATCGTTGGTGGTCACATCTAATGCTCGACCTTCTATCATAGTCATGTTCGTAAGTTTTAAATAATTTTTATCAACACCATACACTACGGCATCAGAGTTTGCACCCTCAAATTGTACTTTTCCCGCAGAAGTATTTAGCCTACCAATTTTCTCTACATGAGGTATGTTTTGAATACGACTGATACTTTTTTCATCAAATTTTAGTAAATCAGTATTTATACTACTAACATCAATGATTTTTGTTGAATCCGCTCCAATTATATCCCCTTGGACTAATTGCTGTAGCCCCAGTCCAAAGGTAAGAAGCAAAAATATTGACCCGACGCCAATGACTACACCGAGTATTGTCAATACGCTTCTAAGTCGTTTGAACTTAAGATTGACGAGTGCCATGTGGAATAATATCCTAAGCTTAACGGGGCTTAAAGCACCCTTAGCTAAAGCTAACCCCTTGGTAACATTTCCCATTCGAGATTGCACTACATGTTTATTCACTGAATCAATCTTCTCTGCCCGTTGGCGTGAGGCAGTTACTTTTCCATCTAAAACTTCAATTGTCTGAGTCCCCATTGGTAGGTATTCCAGGTTGTGCGTAATTAAAATAACAGTCCGCCCAAGATCTTCATTACAATATTTAAGCAAATCTATTATTGCTCGTCCGTTTTTACTATCAAGATTACCGGTCGGTTCATCAGCCACGATATATGTCGGGTTACTAACTAAGGCTCTAGCCATTGAAATTCGTTGTTGCTCACCGCCGGAGAGAATTGAGGTGAGTTTTTTTGCATTAGCCTCCATACCTACTCGTTTCAACGATTCCAGAGCTTCGTGCTCTGCATTAGATTTAGTATAGCCTAAGAAATATAGAGGTAATGCAACATTCTCAAGCACATTCAAACTTTTTACAAAATAATTTGTTTGGTAAACAATACCCAGAGTTTTTGCTCTAAAATGGGCTAATTCACCTGGAGTAAGGTCGTAGATTGGTTTTGATTTATACAGTACCTCACCCTGTGTTGGTTTCTCTAATCCAGCTATCGTGTTGAGAAGAGTAGTTTTACCACTGCCAGAAGGACCATGAATAATTGTAAAACTTCCCTCTGGCACGCTAAAGGAAACATTGTCGAGTACTTTAATAGCTGAGTTACCACTAACAAATTCTTTACTGATATTTTCAACTTTGATTAGACTGTTGTCGTTTAATTGTTTCATAGGCCAAATATATTCGATAATGCACTAAATATTATGTCCATGATACTATCGCTGGCTTGTCCTATAATTGCAGAGCTGTCCTTACTTTTACCGGTATTTCCACTTTTATCTCTAGAAATTGCCTGGACATGATAGACCTGGGAGGTCGCTAGGTCTGAGATTACCACAGTATGGTCTGTTGTAAGCGTGCCATCCTCAACACTTGTTGAGGTGTAGGTGCTTCCCGACACGCCTTTGGCATATGAGACTTGTCCAGTCGCAGGTTCATCAGTCTTCCAGGCAACAATCAATTGGCCACGAGCATCTGTCCCTACCCCCCTAATTGTAGTCTCAACTCGAAGTGCTGAGACCTTAGGGGGACGAGTATCTAGTGCCGTTCTGAATGTTTGGTTATCCGAAACAGCCAAGTTACCGTCTTTATCTCGCGATCTTGCTACTAATGTATAGTTGCTATCGTCCTGCAGGGCACGGATAATAACTTCATGCTCCTTCTTGAGTTTAGTGTCGACAATTTCTCTTGCTGGAACACCCGCAGTGGAATAACGGATAAGTGAGCTGGCTGGCACATTTGTTGTCCAGCTTACTTTCTGAGTACTTGTTGGCTCGCCAGCTACGGGCTGGAAACGAAGGTTAGAAATACGTGGACGAGCAGGAGTAGTAAAGCTATCAATACGCCCACTATCGTATTCATTACCATCAACATCAACCGTATTGATCTTGTAAAAATACTCTACGCCATCGTTCAGCCCAGGCAACTCGATTGTATAAGTAGACTTTTGAGTAGATGTATTAATTACTTTTAGCCCACCAAAACTATCGCTCAATCCATAAAATACCTTAACTTGGATAGCGTCTGTAGCAACAAATTGCAATGTTGCACTGCTTAAAGAAACGCTCTTCACGACAGCATTCTTAATAGTAGGAGCTGGGAGAGTTTTAAAGGATAGTTCCGTAGTCGTTCCTGTATTACCATCCTCATCAGTCCATTTTGCTTTGTAATAGTATGATGTGCCTGCCGACAAGTTAGTAAGATCCACGGTGTGATTCTTGGTCTGAGTCGATGTTGCCGCCTCTGTGCTCTGATACTGTCCGCTACCTGTACCGATTTGTATTCTGCTATCACTATCCCTGTCAGTTGCCCATACTATTGATGCAGATCTCGTACTAATTTGGACTGATGGATTTGTCACTATACTTGCTGGCGATGTAAATCTCCCTGTAGGGAAATCGCTGGCTGTACTAGAGCCGACGCCACAATTATTAGCAGAATCACAAGCAATAATTCTATAGTAATAAGTGCTTTGGCTAAGCTCGCTATCAACATAACTGGATCCTGCTGTAGAGGCTATCTCTGTAAAAACAACATTGTCATTAGAACGAGTTACTCTGTAATTTGCGATACCAGCGCCTATATTTGACGGTTTACTCCATGATATCGCCAACTTCCAGTTAGCTGTAGATTTAGTAGATACATCAGCTATTTCTAGATCTAATGGTATCCCTGGAGCACTAGTATTAGCTGTAAAAGTCGTTGTAGCCATGGTTGCGTAATTAATGTTACCGGCTTCATCTTTTGCTACAAGATAGAAAGTATTGTCAGCAGGTTGGGTGGCAAAGGGCCCGGCAGGTAGTGATGTAGCCCCAGCTGAAGTAAAAGTACAGTTACTGACCGTAGGGAGACTATTCACTGTATAACAATAAGTAATATTACTGGACGGCCCAGTGTATGTTGCCGGCGGAACCCAGCTAAAAGCAAAGCTATTTGTTGTGTTGGTAACTGGGGTTGCAACTAGATTCTGTGGCATACTAGGTGAGACTGTATTGAGTTTTATTACAGTACTAATATGTATATTGGATACATTACCGGCATTATCATAGGTACGGAAATATACTAAATTATTACCCTCAATAAGCTTATCGTAATCTATCGGGTCTACCATAGTATAACTACCATCATCGGCTAGTAAATCGCTGTTATCTTGGGACCCAGTATGCCCATCTCCATACCATATACCGTTATTACCGATACGATATTGCAGACCTGCAACCCCAGAATTAGCATCACTAGCTGCCGATGAGTTTAGGGTTGGCCAAGTTAAAGTAACGTTTTTTGTAGCGACAAAATTAGACGGTGCAGATATAAAAGTTGGATTGATTGGTACTGTATTATCATAGCGAAATTTAAATTGAGCAACACTGCCCGTAAAGACATTGTTGGCAATATCTATAACCTTAACATTTAGATAATATGGTAGGTTAGAACTTGTCAGAGTACTACCGATATAGCCCGATAATGCTGTATCAATATAAGTAGTCGCAACTGCAAATTGACAGGCGTTCTCAGTACTTAATGGACTTGTGCCTAAGTTCCCTTTTGTAGTCACGGGATCACCAGCGATATCTTGACCTAGATACAAACAATATCCTTTAACCCCTGAACCGCCGGAATTATCAGCCCCAGCTGACCAGGAGAAGTAAGGTGTAGGACCATTAGTCCAACTATTGGAAAGTAGATTAGCTCCACCAGCAGTTTTTAGCATAATAAGATTACTGGCGTTAGTAATCGGTGCAATCTGGTCGCTTGCTGAATGAACAAAATTAATACTTTGAAAAACTATTGATGTAGCTGTAATTGAGTTCAGTGTTACTTGATATTGTAGATACTGGTCCTGATCTGTTACACAAACATCATTAGCCAGTACTGAACCTGAAGCTATAGAACCACAAGTTGACCAATTAGCCGCCGTACTCATATTAGAGTTAGAGTCGCTCCGTGCTTTTACGGTTACAGTTCCACTTCCGGATGTCGCAAAGCTAATCGTACTCCAGTCTGCAGGAAATGTTGCATCAAAAATACTAGAGGTAAGTACACCGCCAGAGGAGTATTTGTTTACTTCTGATCCTATTGTTGGAGTTGGCTCTGTACCAGTTGTCGTTTTTCGTATTCTTAAATCATCTATCATATGTGTCCCAGCATATAATGCAAAACCCGGCCGTAGGTTACTCTCGTTTGAATAGTTACTCTGATATATTGTAACCCAGGTATTGCCCTCGTCAGTGCTCTGTTGGTAAATTGCACCACCAGCAGCTTTCATCTTCACTCTAGTTAAGTACTGTAAGTTTTGAGTCCAGGAACCGTTTCCTGTAGCACGATAAAATCCATCCTCATAAACACGAACTGGGCAGTTGCTTGAACAAGTACCCGCACCAGCATTATAGCTAGCATAAGGCAGAGCATTATAACTAGCAGATGCACTGCTATCATGCCAACCCATCATAAAGGCATCATAACCAGCATTATTACTTGTCCAACGATATTTCATTTCTAAAGATAAATCACTCCGAGGGAAGGTCTGTATTGTAGCCAATCCCTTATTCCAGCCATTGGCAGTTGTGGAGATTTTGAGCTCACCTCCAACAACACTAGAAGTTGGCGTACCTAGATTTTGCCATTTTGTCATATCAAGAGAGCCAGTTGAAAAGTCATCAAAAAATATAAAAGTATTAACGCCATTTGAAGCCGAAGCAACTGCAGTATTACCATAATACATATAAATATCTGTGTTGCCTGTAGCCACAAGGGTGTCGACTTCTACCCATACAATCGCACTAGTGCTATCGGTTTTATCTTGGAGCCAAAAATCTAATGCTGTGCCAGACGCATTAGTAAACCGTAAATCATTGAAGTTAGCCTGCATATCAGTATCGTACGGAATTACTAATCGAACCTGATAATTAGTTAATACGCCATTAGTATTATTGACTGTAATTTTTTTTCTTCTTGCCCAGTTATTATAGCTTACTGGCCAGCCATTTAAAGGAGTGATTTCAAGTTGTTTTGTACCGTTAACTGTTATACCGCTAGATGATGAATATTGGTTGGTCGAACTTGTACCAACACCACCACTCCAATCTGACTGGGTCCAGGTAGTAGCAGCAAAAACAGGTTGCAACGCCCCAATAGACAAACCTACTATTAATACTATGTAAGTGGCTAAGACCCCATAATGAACCTTATTGTGGTGTCTGTGTTGGTGCCATTTAGCGTACGGTAAAGAGACCCGTGATAAGTATTCGTGAGGTCTCTTAGCTACATGATGGTGAAGGCGTCTAGCGACATGCCTGACCCTTTTAGAACTTACTCTAGCGGACTTTCGCATTAAAGTATGTAAGTGTCGGGTTGTACTCCTTACTTTCGGCATATAAACTTTCTAATTAAAATAAGTCATTATTTTCCTGTTAGTATAACAATGATAGTGCTTGAAGGAAAGTGTTTACATTAGATATTAGCATATCCTTTATTTAAGACGCTGGCTAAGTAGCAAATAACAAGCACGCCTAACCGATTTTGGTAGTTTATATATAATAATAAAAAATCTATTTGTACGAGAGAAGCACCTCATACATTTCTAGTTTTCTAGAGATACCTGTCTATATCAAAACAATAAAAAGGCTCTTTTAATCTAAAAAATATCTATGATATAATTCAAGTTAGTGATAGTCGTGGGTAAGTGAGTTTTTTTATTAAGGAGGGTCTTATGCGTAAAAGCATTCTTCGGAAGCTTAGCCAAAGTTTCCAGTTATCGTTTATTTTATTAACAATAATGGGGTTGAACTTTAGTACGGCCTCCGCCGCTGCAATCGGTGATGTCATAGTCAACGAGTTTCAGGCAAACCCTGTTGTGGTCAGTGATGCCAATGGAGAATGGATAGAGCTAAGAAATACCACATCAAGCCCAGTGGATCTAACAGGATGGGTACTTGATGATAGTACACCTATAACTCTTGGGACTGATGGAACTGTTTTAACAAGTCTGATTATCTATCCTTACAGCCAGTACACAATATGTGTTAATGGCGACTCTAGCCAAAATGGTGGTGTAGTTTGTGATTATGAAGACCCCACTATGGGTTTGGCCAACGGAGGAGATACAATCACTATTACCAGCCCTTCGGCTGTACTTAACGACAGTGTTACTTACACTTCCTCAACACCAGGAAGTTCTACAGAAGTTATTCACGACAATAGCGGGACAATAACGTCGCTGGTAGAAAACAGCACAACTCCTTACGGTACAGGGTCTAACACTGGAACCCCAGGAATAGTAAATATCTCCACCCCTGTAACCAACACTAGAACTAACGAATTATTTACAGGTTTACAAGAGGCGATAGACAGTCCAGGTACGATAAACGGCGATACCTTAAAAATTACTAACAATTTTAAGGTTGCAGAACAAGTACAAATCAATAAGGAAATATCTATCGATGGAAATGGCTTTACAATTTACCCTACATTCACCAAAACTTCTGATTCTAACAATTCGTCTTTGGGCATTTTTGCTGCCAATGTCACAATACAAAACCTTACTATTGATGGCACAGATGGTACAAACCTGCATGGCATACATGCCTACCTATCAGACAATACCTATCTAGATAACGTTAAGCTCCTTAATAACGACCATTCCGGGCTATTAGTTAATGGCGCTTCTGTAACGGTAAACAACATCACTACGGCAGGTAACGGTTGGCATGGGATAAATGTTGACCAGGGTTCTGGAGTTACTAAACAGTCTTTGTTGACAATTACAGGACATAGCTCCCAAACAGATACCGCGCAGATTTACGTTGATGACACCACAAAAAATGTAGTAGTCAATGATACATTACCTCAATACACTTTTGTCCACGTAGGAGCACAACCCTTTGATAGGTTATATACACTAGACTTAACCGCTCCATCAATCCCGGTTCTAACATCTCCTGTCGGATATATTAATAACAATACACCGCTAATGCAGTGGGATGATTCAATTGATAATCTTGCTTTAGCTGGTTATTACTACCGGGTTTATTACAATTGTTCTGACAATAGTAATATCCCTAATAGTTGTTCTAGCCTCTACCCAAATACTACTGGTTTGTGGAGAACTGCATCCGAATACCAAGCTGGCAGTACAAATGATGGAGAATACTTTTGGCAAGTAAAGGCTGAAGATACCGCCGGTAATCTAAGTAACTGGAGCGAGCTTACAAAAGTAGTCATCGATACAACTAATCCGACTGTGCCAGCTATTATTGCACCGACAACAGATCAATACTTTAATTCACAACCAATTTTGGACGACTGGACGGATTCAACAGACATAAATGGCATAGATCATTATCAGATTGAATATGTATATGATGATGGGCACACATTCTCAGGAGCACCCTATAGAGAAACCCCCGGGACACAATCATGGCGAAACCACACCCCAGGTCCTAGTGAACAAGGTGGTGTAACGATACGCGTAAGAGCCTACGATACAGCCGGAAATATTAGTAACTGGAGTAATACCCGTCATTATATATATGACTCCGTTGCCCCAGGTCAAGTTAATGGCCTGACAATCTTTAAGGGTACTAATACATTCGGTACAAACTTAGGGTGTTCCGGATACACTAATGATCGTTCTATTACTGTGGATTGGAATGATAGCACCGATGCAAATTTTGATTTTTATAGATATATAACAAAAAGCGGATGGAATACAACACTAACTAATTCGCAACGGTCTGGTTTAATCTCGAACGCTGATGGGCTATATAAGTATAGGGTCCAAGCCGTAGATAAAGCTAACAACACAGGCGTATATTCAGACTGGTGCTACGTAACGCTGGACAGGCAGGCGCCAGTTGTAGACATAATTACTCCTAGCGATAGCGATACGTTGAGAAATACAGTAAATATTAAGGGTACCATAACCGATTCTAACAACGACCACTATTGGTTTGTGGTTCAGGACTCAAGCGGTACAACTGTTGCAGGCCCAGGAACTGTTTACAATAGTAACTCCAATATCTTAGCATCATTCTCTTGGGATACTACCCTGTTACCTGGTGGAGATGGAGAATATACAATAAAACTTGAAGCTCGAGATTCTGCAAACAATAAAGATGCTGGCTCTATAAAATGGATAACCGTAAAAGTAGACAATACACCGCCAACTTTAACACTAACCGCTCCTGAAAATGGCGCTGTTCTTAGCGGTATAATCAACCTCCAGGCTACCTGTAATGAAACCTGTGATTATACAAATTTCTGGTGGAGAAAAGACGGCAACCCCTATTCAAACACCTCACCTGAAAAAAACTACCACTACATACACACTAATGGCACTACCTTTGACTGGTCACTAGATTCCCTTAATGCAATGCGTTGGGGTGGCGACCCAAGCTACGCGATGTCTGATGGTACCTATTACTTTTATGCAGCAGCTAAAGACTTAGCCGGCAATTGGAATAGAACCCCAGAAATTTCTGTTGTAATAGACAATACGGCACCAGAGATTGTAAACGCCGGATCAGACGAGGGAGCCCAAAGTAGTACTTTTTCCCATACTGGGACCGCCAGTGATGGTAGTGGAAGTGGTATAGCCAGCACCCTTTGGAGCCAAACTTCTGGACCTGGTACAATTTCAGCAAGTAGTCTCACTAATTTAACAACAACCTTTAGTGCCGATGTAGCCGGGACTTACACTGTCAGACTAACTGCTACAGATCAAGCTGGTAATTCTGCCTTTGATGAATTTACATTCATGTGGACTATCCCAGCCGTAGAGGGAGCAAACATTACGGTCACTCCACCTATTCCGCCTACTCCACTACCACCGGCAGTTACTCCACCTACTCCAGCATTACCAACCCCTACTACTCCACTACCACCGACAGTTACTCCTGCAACCCCACCCGCTGTCGCAAATGTACTAGGCAAAGAAACCACCGTTCCGTCTAATAAAAATCAAGCCAGTGTACTTGCGGACAATAACCAAACTCAAACTAACGATAACAGTAAAAATAATACCTCCTTAAAAATATTTAGTATCTACTGGTACTGGTGGCTATTGATACTTGCTATATTGAGTGGATTTGGCTATTACAGGTACAAACAGCGACCCGGAGACTCAGACGAGAAACCACAAAACTAAAGATCACCTGAAGACTATCAAAAACTTTCTTTTTAATAAAATTATGCTAATTGCTTATCTTTCACGATAAGGTGTACAATCAACATGACAAAAGCAGAAAAAGGAATATGCACAGAATAAAACAGTCACTTCTGAAAAAAATTAGCTATCCAGTACCAGGATATTCCAATAATATTGCCTACATGTTTGGAGGGATAAGTGCTACTGCATTTCTTATTTTGATAGTGACAGGGATATTTATGAGCCAGGCATACATCCCCACCTTTGCAGGCGCCCACAGCAGTATTCTTAATTCCATCCAAAGTATTCCTTTTGGAGACTTTATGACCAGCTTGCATTTTTGGACAGCAAATTTAGTTGTTATTCTACTACTATTCCATCTTTTGCGAGTGTTTATAACTGGTTCTTACAAGAAACCACGAAGGTCAACTTGGCTAACAGGCGTAGCCTTACTTGGCATAGTTGTTATCTACATATTCGTTGGAACAGTCCTAAAAGCAGATCAAGAAGGTATTGAAGCTTTAG
This sequence comes from Candidatus Saccharimonadota bacterium, assembly GCA_003231925.1. Lineage (GTDB taxonomy): Bacteria > Patescibacteriota > Saccharimonadia > Saccharimonadales > SZUA-47 > SZUA-47. The sequence goes on along the minus strand of QIKK01000074.1, from coordinate 6,488 downwards.
GGCATTTACGAGAAAGTTTTGGTCTCTTCGGTCTGCATCTAGGACTAACTAACTTTGGAGTACCAATAATTACTCAATTATATGCTTGGCATACTACGATACTGTTGCTAGCACTTATCAGCCTCGTTGGTATGCACATAGCACTAATTAAATTCAAAGGAATATCTTCAAAGCCTACAAAAGGCTCTGTCTCAACAGTTACTGCTGGTACAGGGAATTCGACATTTCTTGTACATTTAAAGAAGCTGGTCGGTTTTGGACTCATATTCTTAGCAGCAGCTAGCATATTTGCCATGATATTCCCGGTGCCCATCGGACACCCAGGGTTATTAAACCAAGAAGTAACTAGACCTCTATGGATGTTTTGGCCATTCTTTGGGTTAGAAGATATCTTCGGCCTCAAAGGACTTGTATGGGGTATGGCTGGCTTTTTCACTATCCTGGCATCCGTACCATTCTTAGATAGAGGTAAATACATTGAATATGCCAAGAGAAAAATTGTATTAAGTTTAGGATTATTGTTCATAATAATCACCGTGTCGTTGGGTGTTTACTCTAAAGTGCACGTTGCGGAAGACCATCTTGGGCTCGAAGCTTCTACTACAACTACAGAAATAGCATCCCCCACTTCCTCAGTTAATAAAAAAGCTTCCGCAGATCAATTAAACTTAAATCGACAACTTCTTAGAAGTGAGTCAATATATCTGATGCCGTTAATGATTGCAGTAGGCGGTTTAGGAGCCTGGATCGCGTTTAAAAAAGAAAAAGACAGCGAGACTAACGGCTCAAAAAGTCAATAAGTCACACTACAATTTTAAGCATCAAGTACCCTGTCTATACTTTAGCTCCTTGATCCAACTTTTTGTGATTATCTCAGAGTTTATAAGCATAAGATGGATTTGATACCCAACTTGATGATAAGATAGTTAATAGATTAAAAACAAATTGAAAAAGGTGGACCCCGTGAATACTCTCTCCGATGAAATGCTTCATAAAATGAATGCTTACTGGAGGGCAGCTAATTACATCTCCGTTGGACAAATTTATCTACGTGATAACCCACTTTTACGAGTACCCTTGGAACGTAAGCATATTAAGAATGTCCTCTTAGGACACTGGGGAACAACTCCAGGACAAAATTTTATATATCTACACCTAAACCGAATTATTAATAAATATAAAACAAGCATGCTATATGTGTCCGGGCCTGGGCATGGTGGCCCTGCCTTAGTCGGAAACACCTATTTAGAAGGGTCTTTTACTGATCATTACCCGGAAATTACACAAGATGAAGCTGGTCTAAAACATTTATTCAAAATATTCTCGTTTCCGGGTGGACTACCCAGTCACGTATCCCCACATGTTCCTGGGTCTATCCATGAAGGCGGTGAATTAGGCTATTCCCTTTCCCATGCTTACGGGGCAGTATTTGACAATCCAGATCTAATTACTGCATGTATAGTCGGAGATGGTGAAGCAGAAACTGGACCTCTTGCAACTTCTTGGCACTCTAACAAATTTATAAATCCAATAACTGATGGAGCGGTTCTACCAATACTACATTTAAATGGCTACAAAATAAGCAATCCAACTATTCTTGCAAGAATAGAGCACGATGAGTTGGAACAACTCTTTCGAGGTTATGGTTATACACCATTTTTTGTAGAAGGAGATGACCCACTAGTTATGCATCAATTAATGGCAACTCAAATGGACAAAGCAATTGAAGAAATCCAGCGAATCCAAAGAAATGCTCGGCAAAATAACGATTGCACACGACCTCGCTGGCCAATGATTATTTTGACGTCCCCTAAGGGCTGGACTGGACCTAAAGAGGTTGAGGGAAAAAAGATTGAAGGAAATTTCCGGTCCCACCAAGTCCCTATTCTAATTGACGACAATCACCCAGAAAATGTCCAGTTACTAGAAAAGTGGATGAAAAGCTACAAACCCGAAGAGCTGTTTGATGAACAAGGCGTATTAATCCAGGAACTTACCGAACTTGCACCTAGAGGCAATTTAAGAATGGGTGCAAACAAACACGCCAACGGAGGAAGCCTACTACGTGAATTACACATACCAGACTTTAGAGATTATGCTGTTTCTGTCCCAGCTCCAGGTGGTACAATTGTAAGTAATACGCAGGTCACTGGTGAATTTTTACGGGATGTAACTAAACTAAACCTTGAACACAGAAATTTTCGAATATTTTCACCTGACGAGACTATTTCAAATAAGCTAGGCTCTATTTTTGAAGTTACTAATCGGCAATGGAACGCTAGAATTAAAGAATCAGATGAATTTTTAGCACCCGAAGGTATGGTGCTGGATTCGATGTTAAGCGAGCACCAAGTACAAGGATGGTTGGAAGGATACCTGCTAACTGGAAGACATGGTTTCCTACATAGTTACGAGGCTTTTATTAGAATAATCGACTCGATGGTCAATCAGCACGCCAAGTGGATAAAAATATCCTCAGAAATTTCTTGGCGTGACGACATCGCCTCGCTAAACTACCTCCTAACTTCTCACGTCTGGCGTCAAGACCATAATGGTTTCACACATCAGGACCCAGGTTTTATAGACCATTTATTAAATAAAAAAGCTAAAACTATTCGGATATACCTTCCACCAGACGCAAATACACTAATATCTCTTACAGACCATTGTTTGCGAAGCCGTAACTACATAAATTTAATTATTTGTGACAAGCATAACAGCCGTCAATGGCTGACAATGGAAGAGGCAATCAACCATAACACTGTAGGTGCCAGTAAATGGGAGTGGGCATCGTCCGATAACGGCGAAGAGCCAGATGTAGTGATTGCCAGCGCTGGTGACACACCAACACTTGAGACATTAGCTGCCGTCTCAATCTTGCGCGAGAGGCTACCTCGACTTAGAATTAGATACATTAATGTTGTTGACTTAATGCGTCTTCAAGATGATGATGACCACCCGCATGGACTAAGCGAAAATGAATATGATGAGCTATTCACTAAGGATAAACCGATTATTTTTGCATTCCATGGCTACCCATGGCTAATACATCGCCTAACCTACAAGCGTAAAAATCAGCATTTGCATGTCCGCGGATATGTAGAGGAAGGCACAATAACCACAGCCTTTGATATGACTGTTATGAATAGGCTAGATAGGTTCGATTTAGTTATGGACGTTGTGCATAGAGTTCCTAATTTAGGTGAAGAAGGGCTAAGATTAGTTGAAGACATGCAAAAGAAGCTTATCGAGCATAAAAATTACATCCATCAGCACGGCAAAGACATGGATGAGATTGAGAATTGGCAATGGAACAACCAGTCTTAGCCATAAATACAGGGAGTAGTTCTAAAGAATATGCAATCTGTTTAAATAATACAAAGATTATTGAAGCCTATTATGAGACAGCAGAAAATGGGCATAAACTATCGTTTACTTATAAAGATAGTCACAACAGTGTGGAAATTGGCGAAGATACCTTTAAAGATTCTCTAGGGCATTTTCTGCAATTACTAAGAAAGGTTAAGCCAAACTTAAAAATAGGTGCTATCGGTATTAGAGTAGTAGCCCCAGGTCGATTTTTTATGATGCATCGTTTAATAGACGACGAGTACGAACAAAAATTGCTTGAAGAAGAGCCTTTAGCACCACTACACATAGAAACCGTACTAGATGAATTGAGACATATTCGCAAACTATTATCAAACGTCCAAGTCTATTCTATTTCGGACTCTGCCTATCATAAATCGCTTAGTTATGAAGCCCGAAATTATGCCATTTCTAGAGACGATGCCGACAGAACTGATATCTATAGGTATGGATACCACGGGCTCTCAGTCAGCTCTTCTGTCAATGTTCTAAAGAATATTTTACATAAAAATTACCCAAAAGTTATCCTCTGTCATTTAGGCAGTGGAGCCTCTATAACAGCATTAAAGAACTATAAAAGTGTCGACACTAGCATGGGCTATTCCACGTTGGAAGGACTAATTATGTCAACACGTAGTGGTGACATTGGAGTAGAAGCAGCTTTAATTCTGGCAAAAAAACTAGAAATGAATAATGACCAACTACTACGCTACCTACACTTTAACTCCGGACTTCTTGGGCTTAGTAATTCTTCCAGCGATATCAGAGTTTTACTAGAAAATGAGTCTCGAGGTGACAGCAATTCGGCTTTTGCACTTTCAGCAATGATTTATAAAATACAAAAATATATAGGTGCGTATTCTGCAGTACTAAATGGGCTAGACTGTTTGATTTTTACAGCAACAGTTGGTGAACGATCCGCAATTATTAGAGAACGAGTTTGTGATAATCTAGATTACCTGGGCTTAGAGCTAGACAAAAACTTAAATAAGAAAACTAACTCAACCCTAGATAAAATTAGCAGTTACTCCTCCAAAACAGATATTTATGTTATTCCTGCTAATGAAACTCTAGAAATAGCCCGTCAGACCCGTTACCTATTATAAACATCGTCGCTTTTTTCAAATTCATACAATATACTGATAAACTTAGTTATATGAATATAGAAAAAGAGATATCCTTACTACTGAAGGTTACAAGCAAAAAGCATCATAATAAATACAAGAAAACAAATGGCAAAGACACAAAATGGTCAACATGGTATGCTGAATACCTTTTAGAAAAAACTGACTTTACAAGCATTCTAGGACACAACTATACCGTAAAAAGTCTGTCCTTGTTACTGTTCAAGATAAGCCTGGCTAACCCAACCAAAAAATCTAATTCTAACTGGAGCAATAGCTACGCCAAATTAATCTTAAAGGCTACTAATTAAAACATCCGTTAGCTTCATTAATCTTTAGTAAAAAGGTCAGGTTAAACTATAAGCAATAAATTATAACTATAAAGAAATATTTTGAGTTTGTATTATGTTTTAGTATCTGCTAAAATACTTGTATAAGTTTATGTTTTTTAAGTTTAAGCTTATGTTAATATAAAGAAATGTATAAAAGCATATAGTTTAGCACCTTGTATGACCTCTACCAATGTTTAAAATAAGGAGTTTTTATGACTAAAAATTATGATTTAATCGTATTAGGTACAGGAGGAGCCGGGTTCCAGGTAGCGATAAAATACCGTAAATCTGGTAAAAATGTTGCAGTAGTAAATGAGGGGCTTTTTGGCGGAACTTGCTCTGTTCGAGGTTGCATACCCAAAAAACTCCTCGCTGGCGTAGCAGAAATTGCCGATTTAAATAGACGTTTGAAGTCTGTCAATATTATAAAAGAAGCCCCTGAGTTTAGTTGGACAGAATTAATATCTTTTAAGGGTACCTTCACGGATCCTGTTCCTGATAATACAAAAAAAGCCCTACAAGAAGCAGGCATTGATGTGTATGCTGGTTCTCCTCGATTTACAGGTGACAGAGAAATTATGGTTGGCAACGCTATGCTTAAAGGAGAAAAAGTCCATATCGCAGTCGGCGCAAAACCGGCGAAGCTAAACCTACCTGGAGCAGATTACTTAATTACTAGTGACGATTTCTTAGATTTAGAAAAACTACCGAAAAGCATTATTTTTGTTGGTGGAGGCTATATTTCTTTCGAGTTTGCCCACATAGCTTCACGACTAGGTTCTAAGGTTACAATATTACACGCTAACGACAGACCTCTACCGATGTTTGATAAAGATATTGTTGATGTATTACTTAAAGCTACAAAAGAAGCTGGTATTAACTTGGTTCTAAATGCAAATGTGCAGAAAATAGAGCAATCAGATGATAATTTTATTGTCTTTACTAAAGATAATAAAGAATATATTTCTAAACTGGCAGTTCATGGAGCTGGTAGACCACCAGCTATTAACGAGCTAAGTCTGGAAGCCTCAAATATAGATTATGATTTAAGAAGAGGAATAACTGTTGATGAACACATGAGAAGTGTTTCAAACCCCAATGTCTATGCAGCCGGCGATGTCGCAAATGCCGGACCACCCCTTTCACCAGTAGCTGGAGTCCAGGGAGATATAGTTGCCGATAATTTGCTTGGAGGCAATCGCGTCCAACCTAATTATCTATCAACACCAAGCGTTATATTTACTACACCGACTGCATCCAGTGTTGGCTACCAAGAACAAGAGGCAATACAAAAAGGTCTACAATTTGATGTTAAAAATACTAATACTTCACAGTGGTTTGATAGTTCAAGAACTTTACAAAAATTTTCAAGAAGTAAAGTCTTAGTAGAAAAAGAGACTAACAAAATTTTAGGAGCACATCTAATCGGTAACCACTCTGATGATCTGATTAATATATTCAGTTTGGCTATTGAACTAGGACTAACGACAGAACAGCTTAAAACACCAATTATGGCCTTCCCTACTTCTAGCGATGATATCAGGTATATGTTTTAAAAAAGTAAGAAAGGCTGGTTATCCATGAAAACCCAATATCTAAATAAACCACTAGAAGCTTCAGATTTTATAGCCCTAGAGTTGGAAAGTTTACTAAAGTCCGGAGA
>QIKK01000040.1 GCA_003231925.1 Candidatus Saccharimonadota bacterium | reverse complement strand
TTTAGTAGCCCTAATTCTTCTACTGGACTTTTAGAATATTGTGTAGCTACAACCCCCTTCTGGGCCATTTCCAAAGGCACATACTTGACGATATCGTCCGGAGCTATGACTACACCTGCGGCGTGTACTCCATGACTCCTAATGGTGCCATCAAGCTTGATAGCTAGATCAAAAACTTTCTTTGAGATAGCATTACTTTTATATTCTTTTGCTAGTTCTTTATTGTTTTTTAAAGAAACTTCTAGTGGAGTATGCCTACCCTGAATAGGTGGTGGTATCATTTTTGCTAATCTGTCTGCGTCACCATAAGGAACCCGTAAGACACGCGCAACATCTCTGATCGCGTTTCTGGCAGCCATCTTTCCGAAGGTTACTATGTTGGCAACCCTATTAGCACCATATTTATCAATACAATACTGGATTACCTCATCACGCCTAGTATCTTGAATGTCAATATCTACATCCGGCATACTTATTCGGTCAGGGTTTAGAAATCGTTCAAACAGTAGATCGTACTTTAGTGGATCTAGTTCTGTTATCCCCATCGCATAGGCAATAATAGAACCAGCCGCACTGCCCCTACCAGGACCAAAGACAATACCCTGCTTTTTTCCCCAATTCATAAGATCTGCTATTATCAAGAAATAGCCGTTGAAATTCATCTGATTAATAATTCTCATTTCCATTACTGTTCTATCCAGCACTTCTTTAGACAAGATTTTTTTGGTATCTTCAATGCTAATATCTTTAGACTTAACATTAGTTAGTTCGCCATATCTATAGGCTAGTCCTCTATAAACCGCTTTGGTTAATTGTTCTTTTTCAGTAACACCTTTCGGTAACGGAAACTTAGGTATGAGAATTCTCCCAAGGTCTAATGTAACTTTGCACCTATCAGCAATCTTTTTTGTATTTAATACAGATTCAGGAGAAATATCTTGCCATCTTTCAATGATTTCCTTTGGATCCGTCAAATGTAGATCAAAATCTTTTAAACTCATCCTAGATTCATCATCTAGAAATGAGCCTGTCTGAACGCATAGAAGTATCTCGTGAGCCTTTTTGTCTTCATGGACAAGATAATGTGCATCACAGGTGACAACTGTTTCTATCTCCAGCTCTTTTGCTAGTTTAGTGAGTTTTTTATTGACTCTGACCTGCTCATTCCATTTACTGGGGTGTTTAGGATTACCATGATCTTGTAATTCTATGTAATACCTATTACCAAATATCTTTTTATACCACTCTGCTATACCCTTAGCTTGCTGGTATTGGTCTCTGCGAAGTGCGTCAGCAACCTCACCACCAATACAGCCAGATAGAACAATTATTCCCTCGTTATATTCTTCTAACAACTGCCGATCGATACGGGGCTTATAATAATAACCTTCTAGATTAGCAATTGTACTTAGTCGCATTAGATTATGGTAGCCAGTATTGTTCATCGCCAGCAAGATTAAATGATAGTTAGCCTTATCTTTACCAGGTTCTTTATCAGTATGTTTCCTTGTAGAAACGTAGGTCTCAATACCAATGACTGGGTTTATCTCAGCAGATATAGCCTCTTTGTATAGTTCTACCACCCCAGTCATAGTACCGTGATCGGTGATTGCAACTGCAGACATTCCTAACTCTCTAACTTTTGCAATCATTGGCTTAACCTTCTGCAAACCGTCTAACAGACTGTAGTGTGTATGATTATGGAGATGTACAAAATCTCCTGCTTGTAGCACATCGCTTTTCTCTAAACTCATATCTACTTAATAGTATAGCGTAAAGAGCTAACTAACAGATACAATTTTTATGAAATAACGGAGAACTCTAACTTTTTAGATATTTCTTTAAAGCATCTCTAGCTTTTTTTGCTTCTTGGATTGCCTTATCTAAGTCTTTATCTTCTGCTTTACCTTTTTTAAAAGCTGTCGCAACTGTCGTAAGTAATTCTCTGGAATGTTTGGCTTGCTCTAGAAGTTTCTTAGTGCTTACAATTGCACTCCTACTGGCTGTTTTAGCATAGAGCTCACCCTTCTCGATAATTTTACTAAGCTCCTGATGGACATTTTTTGATTCTAGCTCACATTTTTTCACAGCGGTACTAGTTGCCGTTTTAATATCTTTCCTGGTATCTTTACCACTTTTGGGAGCAAATAATAGACCTGTGATTACACCAACCACCGCACCAATAGCAGCGCCGACTGCTAATCCCTTTTTTTCATCCTTATCAGACATTTTACTTCCTTTCTTTCTTAAAGATATTTAATACCTGAGCCACTGTTGATCCAATTATTGTTGCTTTACCGACTTTTTTTAATTGTGAGGTAAAATCCTCCACGTTCTCTACGGCATGTTTGGCGTTTCTTGTGGCCTCTTTGACACTAGACAGCAACTTTATTACTAATATTAGAGTGATAGTTCCTGCTACTAGAAAAACAGCTAAAGCTATGCTTAGAAAAATAACTAGAATACTGTAGGGTTCCATAAATAAATTATACCACAACTAAGCAATTTTAGGCGGTGATCCGAAGTTAAATCTTAGCTTCTAGTTATCGTTAGATAGTTTGTCTCTTATGTAGCTTTTCAATATTGGACCATGGTGTGGATTTTTCAAAGTTACATCTATGAGTGTTTTTAAATAAGACTCTGGGTTTCCGGTATCGTGATATTCTCCCTTTATTTCTAAACCGTAAACGTCTTCTTTTTGAGCTAATTCTTGCATTGCATCAGAAATTCTAATCTCTCCATCAGGTCCAACCTTTTCTTTTCTCAAAATCTGGAGTACCTCTGGAGTTAACAAATAGCCACTACCGACTGCCAAATCTGACGGTGCTGTATCAATATTGGGTTTTTCCACAATACGAGTAATTTTAAACAATCCATTCTTTAAATTTTGGTCAATTTCAGCTATACCATAGTTACTAATCTCTGGTTTTGGAACTTTTCTTAGTGCTACTATAGTTTTACCGGTTTTTTGAAAGACACTCAACATCTGTGAAGCTGCAGAATGTCTACCACTAAAGAAATCATCCGCAAAGAAAAAGAAAAATGGCTCCTTGCCTACTATATGTGAGGCGTTAAGAATTGGTCGGGCGTTGCCTCTAGGCAGACCTTTTTGCCGTATATAGGTAAAGTTTGCCATCTCAGCAATTTTTATCAGCCCATCAGCAATCTTATTTTTGCCCTTTCTCCTTAATTCACCCTCTAGTTCTAAGCTTCTATCAAAATGATCCTCGATTGCTCTTTTAGTTGGTCCTGTGACTATAATAATATCCTCAACGCCAGCCTCTACTAGGCCCTCGACAACCAGCTGAATTACTGGCTTGTCAATTATCGGAAGCATTTCTTTGGGCATGGCCTTAGTCTGAGGCAAGAACCTAGTGCCCATACCTGCCGCCGCTATGACCGCTTTTCTAACTTTCATGAGTTTCAATCTTTCTTGTAATTATTGTTTTAACTACAGCTGGATTAGCTTGTCCTTTAGATTCCTTCATAACTTGACCGACTAGGAACCCGATAACTTTCTTTTCACCACTTCTAACTTCTTCAACAGCTGTTGGATTCTTCTTAATAATTTGGTCAACCAGACTTTCTAGCTCTCCAATATCGGACATTTGTATATATCCTAATTTTTGTGCAAGCTCCTTGAAATCGTCAGGAATTTTGCTCGATTTTAGTAAAAAGATTATCATTAATCTAGCATTATTGGAGCTTAATTGACCCTGCTGTATCAATTCATGAATACCTGCAAATATAGCTTTCCTAGTACTGGCGGTTATCTCAAGTGGTTCTTTAGATTCAATCTGCTTGTGACGTAGTGGTATTTCAATATTTAATATCCAGTTTGTATATACCTCAGCAACTTCCTTGCTAGAATCAGCTATTAAACTCAGGAAATTTGCGTTAAATTCTATATTTGATTCTAACAATGCCTCTATTTGTAAATAATTTAGACCTTGTTTTTGTAACTTATCTCTCCATTTACCCAGTAATATTGGCATATTTCTCTTTATATCGTTAATGTATTGATCACTGATGGTAACTGGCGGAATATCTGGATCGGGGAAATACCGATAATCATTCGCATCCTCTTTACTACGTTGGCCAACAGTCTTTTGTTTATCATCAATCCAACCACGGGTCTCTTGTGCTATATTCTTACCTTTTTCTAGTAGATCTATTTGACGTTTAATTTCGTAGTCTACAGCCCGCTCAACGCTTTTGAAACTATTCAAATTTTTGGTCTCAGATCTTGTACCCAGTTTTTTAGGGTCTTTAGATACGCTAACATTTACATCAAACCTCATATTACCATGGAATAAATTAACATCACTAACACCTGCGTATTTCATTATTAACCACAGTTCTTTAGCATAAGCCTTCGCCTGCTTTGCACTATGTATCTCTGGTTCTGACACTATCTCTAATAGAGGAGTACCTGCACGGTTAAGATCAACTAGAGAGTAGTCTGCTCCTGATGGATGAGTTGACTTCCCAGCGTCTTCTTCAATGTGAGCACGTGTTATGTTGATTGTCTGGGTAGTTCCATCTTCTAGAGACACCGTGACCCTACCTCCTAAAATTATCGGTTGGTCTAGCTGTGTTATTTGATAACCTTTAGGTAAGTCTGGGTAAAAATAGTGTTTTCTGTCAAATTTTGAAAACTTCTGAGGCTTAGTCCCCAGAGCAAAAGCAGCAATTGATGAGAGTCTCACTACTTCCTTATTCAAAACTGGTAGGGCACCAGGCAGTCCAAAACAAATATGACTTATTAGAGTATTAGGCTTTGCGCCAATTGCATCATTACTAACACTGGAGAATAGCTTAGTTTTAGACTTCAACTGAACATGACACTCAATACCAATTGTAGGGTAATAACCCTTGATTTTATACTCTTCTAGGTTGACTTCATTCATCTTAAAGCCCCCAGATCGCGTAAGGCCTGCCTGAAAGCTATTAAGGCATTTTTAACATCGGATTCCTTAAGTTTTTGAGCCTTCTCTTCACTAGATACTGCCTTTGCTAGTTTATGAGCGTGCCATACTTCCTCATTTTTTGTAAAAGAATGCTGTGATTCAACAAGTCGTTCACCCATGGAACCCCCAGACTTTTTTCTCTTTTTCATAGCATCATCTAGCAAATTGTCGGCAATAATTATGGCCTCTGCCCAGGTTTCTTTATCTGAACATAACCTTTGTAGATCTCGCCATTTCTTAGTGAATTTCGTTGTTTTTAGGCGTTTTGGAATCTTCCGCCCAACTAAAAATACCAAGCCTAATACCCCCGTCGACGCTCCAACTATAGCAACTATCGCCTCAGCACTCATCCTCTTAGCTCCTGGTAAGATAGAGCCATTGCCAATAGATCACGATCTTTGTGTTGAGGCGCCATTATCTGAAACCCTACTGGTAATCCGTTTACGGAGCCACCAGGAACACTAATAGAAGGGATGCCTGTAAGATTAGCTGAAACGGTCATTATGTCCATTAGATACATTGCTAATGGATTATTTATATTCTGACCTATTTTAAAAGCAACACTTGGTGCTGTCGGTCCAACTAAAAAATCGTATTTTTTAAAAGCAGAATTAAATTCGTTGATTAGCAAAGTCCGGACAGTTTGGGCCTTTTTATAATAGGCATCATAGTATCCAGAGCTTAGAACATGTGTACCAATCATTATTCTACGTTTTGCTTCATCACCAAAGCCCCTAGAGCGACTCTCTAGATAGCTCTCGTCAAGTGATTTAGCCTCTTTATAACTATAGCCATATCGTTGACCATCGTATCTAGATAGATTACTACTTAACTCTGCAGGCACTATCACATAATAGACCGCTAAAGCCAATGGCAGTGTCGGTAGGCTGACTTCCTGTATTGTTGCACCGGCATTTTTTAATTTTTCTATATTTAGTTTTGTAGTTTTCTTAACCTGTTTGTCTAGACCCTCCCCTAGATATTCTTTAACAACACCAATTTTTTTATTTTTTATATTCATCTTAATATCTGTATAGGCTTTTGGGTCTCTTGAAATAGTTGTTGAATCCAATTTGTCAGGTCCACTAATGATATCAAGGATTGAGGCACTGTCCTGCACAGTACTTGTTAATAGACCAACAACATCTGTACTGCTAGCCATAGCCACAATACCGCTTCTGGAAACTAGTCCGTAGGTTGGTTTATAACCGACAACCCCGCAGAAACTTGCTGGCAAACGTACTGAACCACCAGTGTCCGTCCCCAGAGCAAATGGCACCATTTTAAGTGCCACAGCAGCGGCCGATCCGCCACTGCTACCACCAGGAACTCGTGTCTTATCATAGGGGTTTTTCGTGGTAAAAAAATCGCTGTTCTCAGTCGAACTTCCATGGGCAAAAGCATCTAGATTAGCTTTAGCTACGCATATCGCACCCTCAGCTTCAAGTTTTTCAATTACTGTAGCTTGATATGGAGAATTAAAGCCTTTTAGGATATTACTGGCCGCAGTAGTTTCTGCCCCTAAAGTTAAAATATTGTCCTTTGCGATGAAAGGGACCCCTGCTAATAGGCCCACTGTCCTACCATTTCTTATATCAGAGTCGATTTGCTTTGCCCTTTTTAATGCTCGCCTGCTACAGGTAGCAATAACTACTTTATATTCTGGATCAAGGTCTCTAATTGCTTGCAACGATCTATTAATCAAATCTACACTCTTGACCCTACCTTCATGGACCTGTTGTGACAAAGTAGATAGGAGAGGCCATTGACCTTTTTCGGTAGAGGGAGCCATCATTACAACATCCTCTTAACCTGGATAAAACCGTCCCTACTTCTTGGCACACCATCAAGTAGTTGGCTAGGGGTGACTAGTTGTTCCTGGACTTCATCTTCTCTGACCACGTTTTCTAAACCAGTCACTTGAGAGGTAGGGAGCAGTTCTCTTGTGTCAACATCATTTAAAAGCTCCATGTATTTTAATATTTCAGATAGTTCTTTCTGATATTGTACTATCTGTGATGGGCTTAACTTTATATGAGCAAGTTGCGCCAAAGCAATAACATCTTTTGTTGTAAGTATTTTTTGCATCTAAACTCTATTATAGCTAAGATAGTCGGAACTTTCAGAAGTTTTTTACTGAAGTGCTACGATAATTAGTAGGCTGGACCTATAGATATTGAGCCCAAAGAGAGATTTGATATTCAGTCAACTGGTGAGAGTTGTCTATTACTGTTTTAAGCTGAGATTTATTAAGTTTTATAGTATCACCGACAAAAATCAGGTTATTTCTTGGTAGCGTGTTGACTAGATTAGTCTCTGCATACAACTCCTGCTCTGCTGAAAGCTTAGCTGAAGAATCTTTAGTATATAGAGCGATTATCTTTCGTACCATGGTAGTCTGATTGTCATTCTTCACCGCTGAAATGGTATAGATATTGTCTGTTTTATTTACTTTAGATTCCTGAGAAGATATTTCATTTTTTGTTGCTTTTTTGGTTGATTTAGTCGTGTTAGTGTTTTCATTTGTTGCTTTTTCTTGTGTAGTCTTAGTCGTATTTTGATCTGAGGTCTTCTTGTTTTTTCCACTACCACTTGTAGATATTACTATTATGCCCCCTACGATAAGCAACGCAATAACTATTGTGCGAGCATTTTTTTTTAAAAATTCCATTATGAGTGTTCCCTCTCTTCTTTAGCCCACCCATTATTATTTATATCTTGATTATACTAAGCTATTCCATTTAACACCAGCACTTTTAGATTTTATTTTTTTAATCTTGAATTAAACGGTTTGGTCGTCATATCTATTCTACGATTTTACTTCTGGCCCACTTAATCAGCTTTAGCCTGGTGAATTCTAAATTTTTGCCTCAATTTCTTTAATTAAATCTCGTAGTTCAGCAGCTTTTTCAAACTCCAAGTTAGCACTGGCTAGTTCCATTTGTGACCTGAAGTCTATTACTAGTCGAGAATACTCATCTTTTGGTATTTTACGAAGATTAATCCCTACTCTTTCACTAGTTGATTCCTTTTTAGGTATTAGCCTTTTAATTCCCTCATTAACGGCTTTGAACACACCCGTTGGAACAATATTGTTATCTATATTGTACTTTCTTTGAATCTTTCGACGCCTATTAGTCTCGGATATTGCAGCTTTGATACTTTTTGTGATAATTTCAGCGTACATTATTACTCTGCCATCTTCGTGTCTAGCCGCTCGTCCAATTGTCTGAATTAAAGCTTGCCTGCTACGCAAAAAACCTTCCTTGTCTGCGTCCAATATCGCTACCAAACTTACTTCTGGCAAGTCCAGCCCTTCTCGCAATAGGTTTATGCCAACCAAAACATCGTACACACCCTTTCTCAGATCTCTGAGAATATCCACACGGTCTAGAGTATCTACATCACTGTGTAGATAGGCAACTTTAATGTTTAACTCTTTTAGATAATCTGTTAGATCCTCTGACATTCTTTTAGTTAGGGTCGTTACTAGAACTCTTTGATGTTTAGCTACAGTACTTCTAATTTCGGAGATTAGGTCATCAACTTGATGTTCTGTTGGTCGAACATCTATTTGGGGATCGAGCAGTCCTGTAGGTCTAATTAATTGTTGAACTGGTTTGTCGCTTCTAGTTAACTCGTATTCTGCAGGTGTAGCACTAACATATATAGCCTGATTAATATGTCTTTCAAATTCTGTAAATTTAAGAGGTCTATTATCAAGTGCACTTGGCAGTCTAAACCCATAATCCACCAGGACTTCTTTTCGGGCTCGATCTCCATTATACATGCCTCTAACCTGCGGAATAGTCATGTGCGATTCATCAATCATCATCAAAAAGTCATCTGGGTAATAATCAAGCAGTGTAGCTGGCTGTTCCCCTTCTTCCCTATTCGTTAAGTAACGACTATAATTCTCAATACCTTTTACAAAGCCAGTTTCTTCTAGCATTTCTATATCAAATCGTGTTCGTTGTTTTAATCTTTGTGCTTCAAGAAGTTTACCCTGACTTTTAAATTTAGAGATTCTAGTTGTTAATTCTTTTTCAATTTTGACTAAAGCAAGTTTGAGCTTTTCCTGAGAGGTAACGTAATGTGAACTCGGATATATAGTAATATCTTTAGGCTTTGCTAATATTTCACCAGTTAGAGCATCCAATTTAGAAATACTGTCAACATCGTCACCAAAGAATTCAATACGGTAAGCAATTTCCTCACCAGCTGGGAATATATCGATTACATCGCCCCTAACCCTAAAAGTGCCTCTATGAAAATCCAGGTCATTTCTTGAATATTGTATGTCTGTTAATTGCCTGATAAGTTTATCGCGTTTTCTTACTTCACCTTTTTTAATTTTAATTGATAAATTTGAATAATCAGAAGGGCTCCCAATACCGTATATACAACTTACACTAGCAACTATTATGACGTCTTTTCTGGATAATAGCGAGTCAGTTGCAGCATGTCGCATTCTATCAATTTCTTCATTAATTGCACTATCTTTTTCTATAAATGTATCACTACGGGGAACGTAGGCTTCCGGCTGATAATAGTCAAAATAGCTGACAAAATAGTGCACTTCATTGTCTGGGAAAAAATTTTTAAACTCTTCATAAAGCTGAGCGGCGAGAGTTTTATTATGGCTAACAATAAGTGTAGGCTTCTGTGTTTGAGCTATAACGTTCGCCATAGTAAAGGTCTTACCAGACCCCGTAACTCCTAATAAAGTTTGACTTTTCTCTCCTGAGTTTATCCCAGCAACAAGCTGCTTAATAGCTTTTGGCTGGTCCCCAGTGGGTTTATAGTGGCTCTTTAATTTGAACTTCATACTAGATATATTATACAAGAATAATTGCGACTTCAATTAATACAAAGTTTGCTAACCACTGTGTTTTGAAGAACTGCGCCCTGTCTTGAAACCATGTTTCCCAGCTAAGGAGTCGCAAATGCTAGCTTTAACCATCCACTCATCTTTATAAACTTCAGTATCCATGTCCGAATTACGGTCATCTAATTCTTTAACTATTTTTTTTACTAACGCTATAGGATCTCTATCATAAATAACTACACTTCCAGTTGGTTCTTCAAGTTTCTCTAAAATTGCAGGAATTACATCTGCTAAACCACCAGACCCCAATAATACCCCGCAAGGCATGTGAGCTTCTAGAGCTGTTGTAAATTCATGTAAAGACCCCATTCTACCTCCGATAGTAATAACAGCATCGCTACTTTGGACTAGGTGGACATCGCGTCCAATATAATGCATTCCTGTAAAATTAATGTAGGTAAAAAATCCTATAGGTAAGCGATATTTTTTGACATGTTCCCTCAAAGAGGCAGCCGGACTAAAGCCAATACTCGTCCCCTTAGCATCCATTGCACCCCTAGCCGCATATAGTGGGAGTCCTACTGTTGCTCCAGTTGTAGTTGTATGTCCTAACTCTGCAATTTGTACCCCTAGCTCATAAGCTAGACCGCAGGACTCATCGACGGACTTACCGGCCGCTGCTCCAGAAATACATATCGAATATTTCATTCAGTTTTTACCTTTTTGGTGTCAATTATTATCATAAGTATTATAGCATGCCTTAGGCTAAACTATCTCCTGTGTAAGTTGAGAAATTATTTGTTTCTCAAGGGCTTCCTGCTTGAGATACCTCAATTGAATTTCATTCCATAAACTAAATTGCAGATGCCTAGAGATACTATCCGTAAAGTGCCGACCCATTACTAAGTTAGCTGTTACATCGATAAGATGTAATGAAACCAGAGATTTATCGTTAACAGTACCCAAAAAGTTCGTCCCTACCCAAAAATCTAGCTCAGGCACAAGACTGGCTAGGCGTGTTTCAGAGCTAACCCAATTAAGGTCTCCTAGAATAAAATCAAACTCAGGTAATAAGTGACTACTTTGATCTGATAGTAGCTGGTACACGGTATGCCAAGATGGTTTTAGCCCATGGATAGGTTTAAGTTCTAATTGAACACCAAGGGCTATATCTGGTAGTTGCTTTTCTAAACCTGTAAATAGAGACCGCGACTTATAGGGTAGCGACCTTACCATCAAGGTTTGACCAGCCTGTAATACCAAGCTTAATGTTAATAATACTGCCCCCTTAACTCTCAAAGGCGTAGATGGCAATATTAAAACTGAACCTATCTCTGGTACAATTTGTACCACCGTATTAAACTGACATTTTGATAACTTTTCAAACCAACTAATTGGTAAAGAAAGAACATTAACAGACTTTTCCTTGACGTCACGTGATTCTAACCGCTTCAACCTGGCTTGTACCTGAGAATGCCAGGATTTGTCCTCTAAGTTTTTTGCAAGTGCATATAGTATCAGAGGACTCTCTCGCTTTGTTACTGATTCTACAGACCTAAATCTTAAAACCCGCAGTGTTCGCTTCGGTGGTACCGCAATCAAAACCCTCTTTACAATAGCAGGTTGCAGACAGACTACTGTATTTTGTTTTAAGAGTTTTTCGCCAGCTACAGAAATAATCTTTGCAGCTTTTGCTGAACTAGTCTTGTCAGTTATATTTAATTTCTCTCGCAATAGCCCGCTATCCAGGCTAGCCTTTGAGTGTAGGGCAAAATATAGTTCTTTATTGTTTGTATCAGCCGGATCTAAACCTAAACTCCTACTTTTTTGTCTCGTCCCTGTAATTATCTCTGCTATTAACTGTGCGTCAATACCAGAATTACCCGTCATCTTTTCAAGTCTTGAGATAGTTTTATCCAGGTTGCGACTATCTACACCAAGTAACTGACCGAGAATTTTAGACATTTCTACATTTCTTTCGGGTGATAATCTTTCGGTGCATTTCGTAAATAGTAATCCAACTTTGAATCAGTAAGTAAACCCTCAATGGCACCGACATGTTGGACTACGTTCATTGAGTTAATTGGAGCCCAGAGTAGAGCTGATTGTACATCAGCACCTTTCATTAATGCAGCTATAAATGTTGAAGCAAAAGCGTCTCCAGCGCCAGTTCGGTCAACTGGCGGTGCCGGATCTGGATACAATGGCATACTCCATCTACCTGTACCGTCAGACACAAAGGCTCCGTTGGGACCATCCGTTATCAATGCGATTTTAATGCCAATTCCGTGCATTCGATCAAGTAAATCGTGAATATTATCGTGATCCCCACCAAAAACTAAAACGGCTTCTTCTCTATTTAATACAACAACCTCAGAACGCTGGTAAATACGCTTTAGTCTTTCAACACCAGCCTCCATTTGGAAAGTACCCGGTTGAAAGGCCAATTTAACCTCTGGGTTCTCGTCTAACCAGTCTGCAACATCGTCGTGATAATCTATGGCATGCTTAGATATAGAGCTAAAATACATCCATTTTGGAATATCAATCTTCCTAAACCTTGGCCAGTGATAAGCGTACTCTTCGTGTTTTATTAGAATTGTTCGTTCCTCTTTATACCACAATACGTAATGATAATTACTTACCTTACCGGAGTTCTCGTGTACAAATCTTGTGTCAACTCTGTTTTTCTTTAAGGCTCTAACGATGTCGCCCCCCCATAAATCGTCACCAACATTGGATATTAAACCACTAGAAAGTCCCATTCTTGAAAAAGCAATCGAGGCATTTGAGGCATTACCGACACCTTCAATAACCTGAACATGGTCAAAGGGTAATTTTGTGCCAAATTCCATTGATAAAATTTGTTTTCCGTCACGTTCTTCTACCCAGGCCTGGTCATCAATTAATTTAATAAACGCATCAGTAACCACATCACCTATACTTAACACGTCAAGTTGTTGTCTATGTTTATCTGACATTTATATATTCGCCTTTCCACTGCTATTAAATAAAGCTATTTTTGATTCAACTACTTTTTGAACTGCATCCTCAACCTGACTCATTAGTTTAACAACAGCGTACTGGGTCTTATTTTCTGCAAGTACTTCCTCTAGAGTTTCCCTGTAAGTCTTACGCATATCACTATTAATATTAATCTTCTGCACGCCAATCTTTACAGCTTCTTCAAAATAGTGTCCAGGGGTTCCACTACCTCCGTGTAAACTGATACTGCAAGATATTGCATCTCTAATTGTCTGTAATAACTTTAGGTCCAATACTTTAGGGATAGGGTAAGAACCGTGTAGATTACCAATCGCCGCCGCATAGGTGTCTATTCCAGTCTCCTCAACAAAAGATTTCGCTCCTTCAGGAGTAGAGAAAGTTTTACGTATCTCTTCTAAATCAAACTTTTCTTCGTGGACATTACTGCTACCTCCAAAATAGTGGGGTTCACTTTCAACCAAAGCACCAGTAAATCTTGCATATTCCACGACTTTTTTAGTGGCATCAATTATCTCTTGGAGAGTGGCGTCATGATTAGCTTGGCTTACATCTATATGTATTAGCTCAAAACCGGCCTCTATTCCCTCTATAGCGTCTTCTACGCTGGGGCTATGGTCAAGATTAATATACATTTCGATACCATATTCAAGTTTATAATTATCCACCATGTCTCTAACATTATCTATGCCAATTGCGGTAACCTCACTCTTACTAACTTCGACAAAAACAGGAGAGTGAAGTTTTTGTGCAGCTCTAGAAACAGCTACTAATGTCTCCTGATTATCAAGATTGAAGGCTCCTATAGCAAATTTTTCATTTTTTGCCCGTTCAAAAAGCATCTTTGCATCTAGACAATTCTTTCTTATCTGTTGTAATGATAACGCCATTTTTCCACCCTTCTAACTTTAAGTTTATTGTAACCGCTAAGGCTTAATAGAGCAATATTTTCTTATATTTTTATCTAAAAAAACTTAAAATTTCGAATATAGTTACATTAAAATCTTTAAAACTACTGCATTCAACCCATTAACTTATGGGCATTTAACATGACACGCTTTACAGTTAATCCATAGTACTCTAGTAATTCAGACGGGGTACCGCTCTGCCCATAGGAATCATTAACCCCCATACGGATAATAGGGACTGGGCTATGTTCGCTCAAGAGTTCGCTGACAGAACCGCCCAAACCCCCACAAATTTGTGCTTCCTCAATAGTAATCACTCTCTTTGTCCTCTCCACACTACTTAATATAGTTGCAGCGTCAAGTGGCTTGACGGTCGGTGAATGAATAACCTCTATATCTATACCGTCTTTAAAAAGTTTTTCAGCAGCTTCTAACGCTATGGGTGTCATAGTCCCATTCGCAATAATAGTAATATCTTGACCTGGAGCAAACACGTAAGCTTTCCCAATCTCGAACGGTGTTTTAATAGTAGTAATAACTGGTGATTTATCCCTTGCCAATCGCAAATATGCCGGATGAGCGTATTCTGCAATTGCCACAGTGGCCTTTTCCGCTTCAACACTATCACAAGGAACAACCACTATCATATTAGGCAAAACACGCATCAATGCAACATCCTCTAACATCTGGTGAGTTGCTCCATCAGGTCCAGTATATAGACCCGCATGTGACCCGATAATCTTAACATTTTGATCATTCATACATATTGTAGTTTTTATCTGCTCCCAGTTACGTCCAGGGCTAAAAGCGGCATAACTAGCAGTAAACGGTATTTTGCCCATAGATGCCATACCACTAGCAACTGTAACCATATTTTGTTCAGCTATCCCAACTTCCACGTACCTTTCAGGGAATTTTTTGGCAAATAATGATATCTGGGTAGAGTCTGTCAAATCCGCACAAAGTGCAACAACTTGATCGTTTAACTCTCCAGCCTTAACAAGTCCGCTACCGAATCCTTTACGATTAGCCTGGCTTCCCCAATCATCGTGGTCTAATAAATACATCTTGCTCATCCTGATACTCCAGTTTCGTTCTTTAAAATTCTTGAAACAGTTGAGAAGCGAGGAATACTGTTTTTAGAGACTAAAAGCGAAGTGCAACCAGAGAGGTTATCTCTCTGCGTGAAACGGTCTCTAAAGATAGTCTGTATTCTTGAGAAGCGAGGAATACTGTTTTTAGAGACTAAAAGCGAAGTGCAACCAGAGAGGTTATCTCTCTGCGTGAAACGGTCTCTAAAAAGAGTATTCCGAGCACTATTCATGTTCATTTTTTATCCTCCCCCGTAGTGTTCGCAATTCCTTCAAGGCCACCATAGCTTGATCGTTCTTGGGTGGTGCACCACCAACATCAGCTAAACCGACCGGCATACCATGCCAATGATAATCGTATTCCATAAAGTCTACTCCTTTACCCGGAACTGTATGAGCAATAATAACAATTGGTTTTTCTACAATCGCCCGAGCCATAGCACAGGCATCTATTACCGCTTCAATATCATTACCATCTATTTCTATAACGTGCCAACCAAACGCCTCCCATTTTGCTCGCAAATCCTCAAGAGGCATGACGTGTTCGGTCGTGCCGTCAATCTGGATATTATTTCTGTCCACGATACCGATAACATTGTGTAACTTATATTTTGCGGTAAACAGTGCAGACTCCCAGTTATTGCCTTCGTCCAATTCTCCATCACCCATAATTACGTAGACCCATCTGTGAGAATCTTTGTTCATACGCATCGTTAAAGCCATCCCAGCGGCTTGACCCAGTCCCGATCCAAGTGGTCCGCTAGTTGTTTCCAAACCTGGTAGAACCAACCGTTCTGGATGCCCCTGCAAGCGACTCTTGAACTTTCGCAAGGTCATTAACTCTTTTTTAGGGAAATAACCAGCATATGCCATGACCACGTATTGCACAGGGACGCAATGGCCATTACTCAACATAAATATATCCCGTTCGTCCCATGTAGGGTTATTCGGATCGTGTTTTAAAATATCAAAATAAAGTGCGGTTACAATATCGGCAAGCCCTAGCGACCCGGCGCTATGCCCACTCCCAGCATTCTCTAAGCTTTTTATAATATCCTGTCGAACATCATTAGCAATTAACTCCAGCTTTTCTATCGCTAATTTTTTATCTGTAAAATTGTTTGAACTCATCTTAGAAAACTCAATCTAATGATTTATAAATTTATTCCTAGTGCTAAAAATAGACTTCAAGTCTATTAAGCTTATGATACCAGATTTAGAAGGTTATCGTAAGATTTTTTAGGGTGTTTAGATTTATGAAGATACCCGCCAACATTTAAAACATCAATTCCAGAATCGGATATTTCCTTAATATTTTCAGCATTTATACCACCATCCCACGATAGCTCGATATCTGGATATAGCTCTACTAATCTTTTTACTTTCTTAACTTGCTCAAGGTCAGACTCTGCACCTTGATAGCCCAAATTACCGGCAAAAACTAAAATATGATCAAATAATTTATCAGCTTTTAAACTTGCTAAATAATCTACGTCGGTTTCAGGTAAAAGAGCTATTCCACATCTAATTCTTGCGACTCTTATTTTTATTAAAGCCTCCAAAACATTGTCAGACTCAGCGTGTAGAATTACTAAGTCTGGAAGTAAAGTTATTATATCGTCGACAGACTCAATTGGCTTCTGTTGCATTAAGTGGACATGAGTCCTAAAACCGTCAATCCTCCAAGCTCTATCTATAGGCAACAGTCTGGTAGGTGCAAATACTCCATCAGAAAAATCTAAATGAACACCGCTAGCATATTTATATATCGTCTCCATTTGCTGACGATATTCGTGAACATTATTAGTAGTTATAGTCGGAAATATTTTTTTAGATACCATCTTAATATAATTATACATCAAACCCCAACCCCCTTTCCAAGGAGGCTCCTTGGAACGACATAAATTGTGGTTATGTAAAGGCGCTAAGGGTCTTTAAACTATATACAAGTTCTGTACTTACCTATAGCTTATCTAATTGGTAATTTCTCCTTTTATATCTAACCGAGTTAGCAAATGGTGTTTTAAGCCAGACATCCACAATAGCCTGCCATTTTTGCTCCTCGTCAAGAATCTCGGAGGGTATAGCCAAAACATTACTATCTTCATCATTGCGAATAGACCTTGTTGCCTCAGTGCTCCAGCCCAGCCCAGCCCTGATTCCTTTATGTCGGTTTGCAGCCATCATCATGCCCTGCCCACTTCCGCATATTAATATTCCTCTTGGTTCTTTTTCAACGCTTGATTTCATTGCATTTACGACACGAGTAGCAAAAACTGTAAAATCATCGTCTGGATCTAGCTCTTCGTTACCTAGATCTACAACATCATAGCCAATATCTTTTAGATACTTTGACAAACTCTCCTTGAGATGATATCCGTTATGATCAGCTCCAATAAATATCTTCATTTTATTCCTTTTACGATGATGTATATTTATTAAGCATTTATCTTCTTGCCAATGTCAGCTACTAGCTCCACTAAACGATTAGAATAGCCCCATTCATTATCATACCAAACTACTACTTTAGCTAAATTACCGGCAACTACCCGAGTTAGCAGTAAATCAATAATACCGCTATGACTATTACCTATAAAATCACTACTAACAAGAGGCTCGTCCGTACAAGAAAGAATACCTTGAAAAAATGGATCTGCACAAGTTTTTTTAATAACATTATTTATTTCTTCCACAGTGGTATCTCGGCTAAATAACATCGTTATATCACTAATACTGACAACACTAACAGGCACTCTAATCGCCATTCCATCGAATTTATCTTTCAGCCCTGGTAGTGTCTTGGTAACGGCAATTGCCGCTCCGGTTGTTGTTGGAATAATATTTTTGGCTGCGGCACGAGCTCTGCGATAATCTCTATGTGGTGCATCCTGAAGCCGTTGGTCGGCGGTATATCCGTGCGCCGATGTCATCATGGCTTTCTCTATTCCAAACTCGGCATCCAACACGCCCATTATTGCTGCCAGGCTGTTTGTTGTACAGCTAGCGTTGCTATAAACCAGAGCTTGCGAATTATCCAGTTGAGCTTCATTTGCTCCTATTACTATTGTCTCAGCCTCATCGTCCTTTGCAGGAGCACTTATTACAACTCTCTTGGCACCAGCGTTAACGTGTCCTTTTGCAAGCTCCGTTTTTACAAAAAAACCAGTTGATTCTATAACCACATCGACCCCTATATCCTTCCATGGTAATCTTGCTGGCTCTTTCTCTGCAAAAACTGGTATTTTTTGCTCATCGACAATAAGATGTTGCTCATCTGATGATATTTTATGGTCATAAATCCCGTAATTAGAATCATATTTGAGGAGATGTGCTAACATTTTTGTGTCTGTTAAATCATTTATTGCTACCACTTCGAGGTCATTGCGTTCAAAAGCTACTCTAAAAGCATTTCGTCCAATTCTTCCAAAACCATTAATTGCTACTCTTGTCTTCATACCTGATATTCCCTCCCATTATTTCAGTATAAGTATATAGTGCTAATGCTTTATAGAGCAAGTTTGTTATTTACAATGTATTGTAACAACTCTTTATGTAGATAATATGAAATCAAATTAATAGCCTCTTTTATATCTACCCACCGGTATTTATCATGTTCAAAACTAAGTTCTACTTCATCAGTACTGGAGCGAGCTGTATAGAATATAAATAGTGCATTTCTTGTATTGTCATCCCAATTACGCATTTCAGTTTTAGTATAGATAGGTCTTAAACGTGACACTTTAAGCCCGGATTCCTCTAGTACCTCCCTTAGTACCCCATCTTCTAAGGATTCGCCCTCCTGATGGCCTCCACCGGGCAAATCCCATTGCAGAGGTCGTCTAGTATCTGTTTTACTACGTCTTAACAGTAAAATTTGCTCTTTTTTGTTAACGACAATAGCTTTTTCTATAACATCAGTTTCTATCATGTTTTTTATGACTCTTTATTCCATCTATCGATACACTCCCCTATAATCTGGTGAGCTTTAGTTGCATCACCAAAACCGGATACTTTTGTTGTTCCAGGTCTATTTAAATCTTTGTAGTGATTAAAATGATGCTTAACTTGAGCTTGCCAGCGTTCGCCTAGGTCCTCGAGAGATTTGATCCGATTACCTGTCTGGCGATCATCCGTTGGAACACAAATAATTTTATAATCCATATCTCCGCCATCTTCAAAAATTAATACCCCTAAAACGGTTGCCGTAACAACTATACCGGTGGGCAAAGGATCTTCAGTTACCAAAAGAGTGTCAAGCTCATCACCATCTTCATCTAAAGTACCTGGTATAAATCCGTAATTTGCTGGCTTTGGGAATATTCTTGATTCTTCTCTGTCTAAAATCATTAATTTTTGGCGTCTATCAAATTCTATTTTGTGGTTAGACCCCATTGGAATTTCTATCACCGTATGAATAGCTTTACCATCGCCGTAAGGCTTAACAATCGCGTTATAATCCACGTTCTTCTCCTTTGTTATCTTTAGTTAATATTGTACACTAAAAGCCTGAAGATAATATACAAATGGACATCAAAGAAATATTTGTAAGTACTCTATGGAGTATAATGCAGGTGATATGGAAATCATAGGTCACCGTGGAGCGGGTGGATTAGCCCCAGAAAACTCAATAGAAGCTATTCGTAAAGCTATTGCTCTAAAGTTAGACATGATTGAGTTAGATGTCAGAGTACAGGAAGGCACAGCAGTACTATCTCATGACCAGACTAATACAAACAAAGTCTATTGCCCGCTATCTATGGCTCTTAAAGAAATTGCGAGTAAAACTGACATAAACCTGGAGATTAAAGAGCGCAGAGCACTAGCTAAGGTTGCCAAATTGTTAAAGACATACCCGGGCAAAGTGGTTATCTCTAGTTTTAGATTCAATATCCTTAAAGAGGCCCAGGAATTATTGCCTAACCGTGAAATTGCTGTAATAGAAAATTGGTCCGGTATACGTGCCGTAGCTACGGCCTCCCTGCTACAAACAAAGCGCCTGCATATTAAACACCAGTGGCTATGGGCTGGACTTGTAAAGTCCTTAAAACACCAAGGTTATAAAGTATATGCCTACACTATAAACGATAAAAAGCGAGCTCAAGAGCTCCAAAAATGGGGTGTTAACGGTATTTTTACAGATTACCCGAACCGTTTTTTGACTAAATAAATTATAAGTAATTATTTTAAAGCACCTAAGTATTCGCGGATAGACAGAGCAGCGGAAGCTCCTTCTCCGACAGCTGAGGCTATTTGCATAGTAGCACCGCTTCGAACGTCCCCAGCACAAAAAATACCTTCAATGTTCGTCTTCAGTTTTTTATCGGTAATGACAAAACCTTTATCGTCAACTTTGACGCCACTGCCCTTTAGATATTCAGTGACTGGACGTAAGCCAATAAATACAAAAATACCGTCTGTTATAAAATCTATTTTTTTATCATTTTTTGTACCGATAACTTTAGTAACTTTAGTCATACCATCAACTTCACCTCCGATAATTTCGTCTGCGGTGGTATTAAAATGCACTGTAATCTTATCGTTATCTTTAATCTCACGTATCAAAACATCTGAAGCTCGCCATTTATCTTTACGGATTAGAATATCAATATGTTTGGCGAATTTGGTTAAGAATAAGGCTTCTTGCGCACTAGAGTTGCCTCCGCCCACAACTACTAACTTCTTGTCACGATAAAAAGGGCCATCACAGGTAGCACAGTTATGTACGCCCCGCCCATAAAATTCTTTTTCACCTGGTATATTAATCTTTTTCCATTCGCTACCGGTGCCAATTAGTATAGACTTAGCAGTCATTTCGCCACTTGTAGTTTGAAGATTAATGTAATCCCCCTCTTTCTTCAAAGATTGTACTTCTCCTAGTTCAATTTTTGCACCAAATCGTTCAGCTTGTTTCTGTAATTTCTCAGCTAATTGTAAGCCCTCTATACCTTCTTCAAAACCAGGATAATTATCAATTTTATCGGTTATTGCTGCCAAACCTCCGATAACGCCCTTTTCAAAAATTAATGTCTCAATATCTTCTCTTGATGTGTAGACCGCTGCCGCTAAACTTGTTGGTCCAGCACCAATCATTATAACGTCGTGTAGCGTTTTCTCTCCCTTTTGTTCATCCTCATCCGTATAGTTATTGCTAAACTGGGCGTCTAATATCTCCTGACCAGGGTTAATCCAATAATCTGTACCGACAAATAATACAGGTATAGTTTGGTTATTCTCAGTCTTAGCGTTCATTTCAGCACGTATACCAGGGTCGTCTACATCTTTATACTGATAAGATATACCGATAGAATCTAGTTTCTTCTTTAGTGCTCTACAGTAAGAGCACCAAGTCGCACCATACATAACAACAGTTTTATTACTCATTTTTCTCCTTAATGTTCAAGACGGAGCTTATCTTACAATTTTAGGTTGTATTTTAAGTACCCTAACCTTATCCCGGTATCCTAAACTACCGACGCTAATCTTGACAAATTAAATCCTATCACTACCTCTTCTGTTTTATCTTCTTTTTCTATCAGTGTGACAGGAACCGTCAACGCTCCACTTTTCTCGTAAATCTCTTTTTGTTTTTCTGGATGATCATCTAAATTAATAACATTGTATTTTACGCCCTTAGAATCTAGCCATTTTTTTACCATTTTACAATAACCGCAAGTGTTAGTTGTATATACCGTTATCTTTTTCATGATTGCGAGACCCCTTGTTATTTTTGCTAATTTTGTTTGTTAACTGCTTCAGTAGGTATATTGTATATGGTGCTTACGCTAAATACAATAGCACTACATGTTGTGTTTTTTATTTTTATCTATTTGCTCCTTGTAGTGTTAACTAAATCGATATCAAAAATTAAATCGGAGTTTGGTGGTATAGCCTGACCTGCGCCAACTGAACCATAACCGTCTGCAGCTGGAACATATAGGCGTCTCTTACCACCAACCTTCATGCCCGGAATGCCTTTTTGCCAGCCCTGTATCAAACTAGATAATGGAAATGTTATAGGCTTACTGTTGACCCCGCGTGAGGAATCAAAAATCTTACCGTTTGACGCCAGAGCGCCAGTATATTGAATTGTCACCGTGTCGCCTGGTTGAACAACAGCCCCACTCCCGACTACTTCATCTTTGTACTTTAAAACCGGTATTTTTATAGGTTTTTTAAAATTCTCTATGGTTGTATTTACTAATGGATTCACTTGAGCCTTAATATTTTTCTGTAACTGGGGAGTGTTAGTAGAGCTGTTTGTAGCTATACCGCCATCACCTTGTCTTATTGTTATAATTACATAAACCGCAGTACCTATTGTTGTTAGTAAGAACATAAACGCCAGTAAAAATGACGACACTCTCTGGGTTTTACTTAATGGCATGCAATCATCCTCCAGGTATACTTATTTTTAGCTTATTACTCACTACTGAATTATAGTATAACGATTTGGCTCGTCCAGTCCAATAATATTATCGTTGTATTTTTGTCACATAAATAATATTCATTAGTGATTATTTGAGCATAGTTCATCAGAGTAGCTCTTCTTTAAGACACTATACCAAACTTAGCCAGAGCTTCTTGGCGTTCTTCTGACGAGCGAGCGGTCTGAACACTCAATAACTGCGAGTATATGCCACCAGATTCTGCTAATTCTTTTGGCGTTCCTATTTCTGAAATTTTTCCGCCCTTCATAGAAATGATTGTGTCAACATCCTGTATAGTACTCAGTCTGTGTGCGATAATAATGCTAGTTCTACCCTTCATTAAGTGTTTTAGGGCCTCCTGTACTAATAGTTCACTCCTGCTGTCTAGACTACTGGTAGCCTCGTCCAGAATTAGTAACGGTGAGTCTTTTAGTATTGCCCTTGCTATAGCAATGCGTTGTTTTTGCCCACCAGAAAGTTTTAAGCCCTTTTCGCCAATCTCGGTATCATAACCATCTTTTAGATTATTGATAAATTCGTGAGCATTGGCAGCCTTGGCAGCTCTTTTTACCTGACTGTCCTTAGCTCTTGGGTTACCGTAAGAAATATTCTCTCTAATACTACCGCTAAATAGGTTAGGCTCCTGGAAAACAACAGAAATCTGGTTCCGTAAAGATACTTTTGTAACGTTATTAATGTCTTGATCGTCAATTAGAATGGCACCTTTCTGAGGATCGTATAATCTCAATATTAGATTAGATAAAGTTGTTTTACCCTCTCCACTCTCGCCCACCAGCGCTACTTTTTGACCAGCTTGAATTTTAAAATCTAGGTTTTTGATAATATCTTTTCCTCTGACGTAGTGAAAGGACACATTGTTAAATGATATTTGTCCTTTTTTAACCAATAATTTTTTCGTAGCTCTATCAACCTCTGGTCTCACGTCCATAACAGTAAAATAATCTCTACTATCACTAATTGAGCGCTGAGTACTTTCGACCAAAAAGCTTATTGTAAAAATAGGTATTCTAATATTTAACGCGTACAAGATTAAAGTCACTGCCTGTCCAGCGTTGAAAGCTCCCTGCACCCCACGAACAAATATAAAACTATATACTCCAAAAAAGATAATGTTTAAAACTAAACGTCGCTTGAAATCCTGTTGATGCCAAAATTTGGATTGTGGTCTATTTAGTCTTAATACATTACTGAAATGCCCGCTAAAAAAGCTTAGCTCTCGTTTTTTTTGACCGTAGCTTTTTACCACTTTGACCTGAGTTATTGCCTCCGCAAATCGACCGTTAGCAAGATCAAAATTATTGTTTTTTTGGACTTGATATTCCTGCCAAGTACTACTGCTTTTAATTGTCATCCATATAAATATCGGATAGAGAGAAAGTAACATCAAACCAACAGGCCAGCTTATGATAAATACAACCACTAAACTAAAAATTGTGCTAAATATAAACTGCAAGAAATTATTTGTTACCATTTCTATAAAGTTTGAGATCTGTACAATAGAGCGATTTAACCGAGAGATAATTTTACCAGATAACTCTGTGTCAAAATATTTCTGTGGTAAAGACATAAGATGCGCATAATAATTTTCACTCAGGAGTTTATTTAATTTAACAGAGATTTGATCCCCGATATAGCCACCCCAATTACTAAAAAAGTTTTGTGCTAAATCCAATAAGAAGATAGCTAAAGCCAGTAATGCAGCATGCGAAGTACTGGCGGTCGAGCCTTTTTGAATTTCATTAATTGCCCAGCCAGATAACAATGGCATCAAGACAGTTGAAAGGGATACAAGAATAGTCATTAATCCGACCAATAAATAACTAAGCCGTAGGCTACTGCCAGTCTTTAATATTCTCCAAATATCCTTCATAATCGTTTGTTTTAGTATACACTAAAACAATTCGTTTTTTATTAAAAGCTGAAACTAAAAATCGGGCTCTTTTGCCCGATTTTTATGGATTGTGAGTTGTTACCACCTCATCAAATCCGTATCTATATATTACATTAAAGCTAATGTTTAGATATGTGATATACGTCACAATTAGACATATTCTTGATCACTACTTCTTAAAAAACTTTAATTTTTTTTGATAATTTTCTCCCATGGAAGATTTTTTTTACCAAAATGACCGTAGGCGCTGGTTCGACTATAAATCGGTCGCCTTAAGTTTAAACCTTTCAATATGCCGTTTACAGAAGTGTCTAGGAGTTTATCTATATAATCAGATATCTCTTTTTGATTGACTTTATTCTCGGTATCAAAAGTATCAAAGGCTTTCATTTGCGGTTGAGCTTGTCCAATAACGTAAGCCAGAGCAACCTCACACCTATCAGCAAGTCCAGACGCTACAATGTTTTTGGCAATATATCTAGCAGCATAAGCACCAGAACGATCTACTTTACTAGGATCTTTACCACTAAAAGCACCACCACCAACGCGAGCATAGCCCCCATAAGTATCAACAACAATTTTTCTTCCGGTCAGGCCAGCATCAGTATCTGGACCGGGTATATGCCAAAGACCAGTACCGTTAATCACCACCTGCCTCGTTTCCACAGAATAGCCGTATTTTTCTAACACAGGGTCGATTATCTTGTTTTTAATCACTCTCCGCACCTCGGATTCTTTGACTTTTTCTTGATGTGCCACCGCCATTACGACCTTTTCTACGGATATTGGTTTATCTTTGTGATATCTTATGGTGACCTGACTTTTCCCGTCTGGCCTTAGCCATTTAATTGTTCCATCTTCTCGTTTTTGATCTAGTTGTTTTGTAAGAGCGTGTGCTAGCGTAATGGGCAGTGGCATTAATTCTTCTGTTTCTGTGCAAGCATAGCCGAACATCATTCCTTGATCACCAGCACCATCATTATCTACACCAATAGAGATTTCTGGCGACTGTTGATGGATGTAAACATCAATTGGTGACTTATCTGAAAAATTCCATTCTGAATTAATGTAGCCTAAACGTTTAATTGTCTGACTGGTAATATCCTTAAAGTCTATTTTTGCAGTAGTTTTAATCTCACCAAATAGACCAACCCTATTAGCACCTACTATCGTTTCAAGCCCAGTTCTAGCTGTTGGATCTTGCTCTAATATAGCGTCTAAAATAGCATCGCTAATCGCGTCGGCCATTTTATCTGGATGACCAGCAGCAACAGATTCACTTGTAAATAATGTATATGACATTAAAAAAACTCCTTTTCTTTGTCTTGTCGTTATTTGGCAAAAAAGGAGCATTTATAATAAATATCTTCCTTGCCGTTCTTAGACAAGCTAGACTTAGCACCAATGCCACAAGTGACTGGTTGCTGGTAGGTCGTAGGGCTAGATCCCTCGCTACTCTCTGTATATTGTTTAATTGTTAATGTTAATAACTATACCACACACCAGTAGCTAAAAAATGCAAAACGGTCTAACTTCGTCTGACTATACAGGTAGACCTTCCGACTCTGACTTAAGCATGTCTAGTTATTTTAAGAGCAAAACCGTGACGAACCATATATATAATATGTTGAAGTGTAAATCATAATGGAACGGAAGAAACCAAGAAGCTGACGGTATCTGCTACTCCGCAAAATGACAGGCTAGAGTTACTCTTGTTTTTTGGGCTACCAGCCACCTCCTCCTCCGCCACCGCCACCTCCTCCTCCGCCGGAGAAGCCAGAGCCACCAGAACTTGATGGTGGAGTAAAAGCGTTTGCCGTTGCCGTAGAAGTTGTCCTGATACTACTCATTAAGGCAATCGTAGAAAATGCAGTCCATCGTCCATCGTACCAGTCTGGAGGTTGTTGATAAATACCGGTAAATGCTTTAGCCCAGGTTGTCTCTACTCCGGCTGCGATGGCATAAGGCAGGAGTTTTTCAAAGAAAACTACGTCGTGTACTGGTTGATTAGATCTTGTCGCAAGCGGTGCATCAACAGATTGAGTTGCAGCTAAACGTTCCGTTTCGGCAGTTTTTAAATACAATTTAAGCCCGTCTAGATGTTCGGCAAGCACCAGACCTTTCGGGGTCCACTTAACCATCAAAACCGCATAGAGAATCATAGCAAAAGCTATAAAAATTCCAACTATCAGGGTTAGGCCGTAATAATAATTCTTGAAAAAGTAGCCTAAGATAATTGGTACAAAGCCTAGAAGTGCTTGCTTAATAATATAACTGGCGTTTTTTAGAGGAGAAATCTCATAATAACCTTTTTCTACTACTTCTTTATCGACAAGTTTCTTAATTTTTACTACTGTTTTATCCATTTTATTTTTTAAGGACTCAATCTTAACTTTAGAGCCCACGGATAAAGGATTTGTGAAAAATTCATTAATTAGTAGTTTTTCATCTTTTAAAAGCTTACTGTCGGGTAATTTTAATAACACCAAAGTATGCCCTACCTTTCTAGCGGTTTTTGACTCGACAAACTTTATGTAACCCCTAATAGCCAAGTCTACTAAATTAGCTGTTATATATTTTGGTTGTAAGCCGTTCTTATTGACATAATAAGCTTGCATCACACTAACATTTTTAGGCCTCCCAAAGTTTGGTGCCACAATTTTTCTCTTGTTATCTTTACCATTTTTACGCCATCTTCTGTCTGCAGATATTACAAACATCAATTGGATAGAAATGACAGCTCCAACAATCATCAAATACGGATTTCTCTCCCAAAAATTAGCAGGAGTAAAATAGCCTTTATCAAAAGCCACAACAATTTTTAAAGAGCTACGTTTAGGTAGCCCCTTAGTTGTGTCCGCAGAGATTGTGTTACCATTTCTGGATATACTACAATCTGAACTTTCACCCTTACCACCATAAGACGCCGTATAGCAAACTTGCTTGAGTTTGGCGTATTGCGGAGCATCGGTAGTTAATTTTGAAGAAACTTTATTGAATTGTTGGTTCCACTGATCACCATTAATATTCCAAAATAGCTCATCGTAATTATCGTAAAATGTTATAACATTAGCAACCGAATAGGAAATCTGATAGTTGTGTTTACCAGTAATAGTTTTACTGGGATTACCGATCTTGATGACTAGATTCCCAGAACTACTCCGAGTCTTATATTGTTCAGTTTTACCATCCCGCTTTACGGCAAGAACAGCTACATTTAAATTATTACCTTTATATGTCTTAGGAATGGCGCGTTCTATACCATGATTGCGACCAGAAAAATCCAGATTAATATTCTCAGTAATTTTCATAAAACCCTGTGGATCCTGATTGGATAATTCATAATTAGCAGAAAAATTGTTGATTATAAAATCATTAACGCCTTGTGCTCCAGCTAAGCCAGCACCCAGAAAGGCGGATACTATTAAACCAAAAAATAAACTATATAAGAGTAGCTTTAAACTTTTCATTCGTTACCTTAGCAAGATGTTTTATGATTCTGCTGACTTCCTCTGTCTTTAAAGTTTTTCTATGATTACTAATATGCACCCTATACGTAAAGCGTTTCTTATCAGAACCCTCAGCCCGGAAAATATCTAGAGGCTCAATGTCAAAGGTATAACCCTCCTCTGCCCCGTAAACCAGAAGTTCAGCGTGCAGTAAATTACAGACATCCGACCATTGTAAACTTAAATCTACCTCTAAAGTCATGTCTTGTTGGCTGTCCGGAAATTTAGATATGGGTTGATAGGTTTTTTTGGACAGATGTTGCATTAGTAAATCTGTGTCTAGCTCGAAACCAGCTGTAAAATCTGGCAACTTTAAGTCTTTCTTGACGGCATTATTGTATTCCCCAATTGTACCGACTTCTACCTCACCAATACTAACTACCGCACCACGGCCTTTTTGATAAAAAGTATTTTCGCTATTATCAGAATCCTCCAGAGGCGTGTAGATAGTCTGATTATTGGTAATTAGATCTAGATATTTTTTGACTTGATAGTAGGCAGAGCTTTGGTATTTTTTGGCTATTTTATTGTCCGCAGTAAAAACAAACGCCAATCGCCTGCGTTGCATCGGTAAACCAGAATCGTCTGGTTCTTTTAAGCCTTTTAGATGCGTTTTACCCAACTCAAATAATGCAAACTCATTATCTATGCGTCCGGCGCCCTGTTTTATATTAGCGTGGACCTTGGCTAGAATACTGGCGGTCAAGTTTGTACGATAATACTGTAAATCTGGACTTAGGGCATTACGTAAGTGATAAGCGCTAGCATTGGCATCAACACCAATTTTGTCTAATAAATTACCATGCACAAAACTATAGGTCAGTAATTCATTAGCTCCCGCACCAACTAAAATGTCTCTCAATTGTTGTTTAAACCGACGAGTTTTATTGATTGTAGTAGGCTTAGAGCTACGTAATGGCAACCTTACTGGCAATTTACTATAACCGTATAAACGTCCTACTTCCTCGACAATATCATCAGCAATAGCAACATCCATCCGCCAGAACGGTACCGTTATATTCAGTGTACGGCCTTGAATATCTACAATAAACTCCACATTTTCAAGTAACACTTTTATCTGCTGGGGGGTCAGTTCAGTGTCAAGCTTAGCATTTATAAAATCAACCTCCACTCTCAGATGATCTAGATTATCAGCCGATAAATCAAAGCCCGCTAAATCGTAAACTGGGCTTACTAAAACTGCCCCAGTCTGTTCGCTCATCAATTTCATGACATAAGCCAAAACTCGATCATTTTGCAAAGGACTTTGACCTTTATTAAATCTTGTAACGGCGTCTGTAAATATTCCGTGTCGCATACTTGTGCGACGTATTGCATACATATCAAAATTAGCACATTCTATAACTATATTCCTGGTATTTATGTCTACCTCGGTATCTGCTCCACCCATAATACCGGCTATTGCCACAGCTTGTTTATCAGTCGCAATGACAATGTCATCTTTAGTCAGAGTTACTTCTCTACCCCCAAGAAGAGTTATTTTTTCACCCTCTTTCGCCAGACGCGGACTCAAACTAGGTTCATTGGAACATTTTTGAAGCTTATCATAATCAAAAGCATGCAATGGTTGCCCTGTTAAATGCATCACGTAATTTGTAATATCAACAATCTTACTAATCGGTTTAATGCCAACTCTCTTTAGGGTCGATTGCAACCATATTGGGCTTGGACCATTTTTAATATTGCCCATGGTAACAATCGTAAACCTAGGCACCAATTCCGAGATATTATTAACAACTTTTAATTCCACAAATCCGTCTTTTTTATCTTTTTCTTGCACTAAAGGTTTAAGGTACCAGTCTGGGCTTTTAAATTGGAGCCCAAAAATACCAGCTAATTCGCGGGCAATCCCTAAGTTACCAAAACAATCCGGGCGATGTGTGAACATCTTGTTCTCACAATCAATTATAAAATCATCCAACCCAAAAAAATCTCTCAGAGCTTCCCCCGGAGTCGGCCGGTGAGCCAACTCATCAGCAGATATATCTAAAATTCCCTGATGTTCCTCACTAATATCCAGCTCTTTAGGACTAGCCAGCATCCCATTGCTAACTTTTCCTCGGAGCTCTCGAGATTCCATGACTACAGGACGTTTATCGCTAAAAGTACTAGGAACTGTAATTCCTGGTGGTATCCAGGCCGCTAGCATTCCGGCTGTAACGTTGGAAGCACCGCAAACAATTTGCACTAGACCGTCCTTATCTCTCTCGACATCTTCCACGACTCTGCCATCGTTAACCAAACAAATACTCAATTTATCTGCATTGGGGTGTTTCTCGCATTTAACAACCTCCACTATAATTAATCCGTAGTATCTTGGAGCCCAGTCAATAACTTCCTCGATTGCCCCCAACTGTGAGCCGAGGCGCTGAACGACTTCATCACGCGGTAATGATACCAGGTCTACATTGCTAAAAAACTGAGCCATATCTATACTAAATTTCATTTATCAATCCTTACTTCATTTATCCATAGCTTATCCGGTCTACTAAGCATATAAGCGACAATGTCTGCTAAATCTTTAGGTTCCGTAAAAGAGTCAACAGGAAAATCTTCGGCTGCTTTTTCAAACATACGAGTGTTGGTACCAGACTGGAACACGGCACCTATGCGAACGGCGTCCTCTTTTGTATCTTCACGCAAGGCAATTGCTTTTCCGATACCATCACTAGCCCCTGTTACAACAATCATTTCATTGCCCTTGGTTTCTCTATATGCTCCATAATAATTTTAATTGTCCTTTTCAGCTCTTCTTCACTCAAGTCACCTGTGAGTATATCTTCTTTGGGTTGTCGATCTGAGCTCGTAAACAAAGTTTTATTCACAAAATCATAGTCTTGACGTAGGCCAAGTCTCTTATCTGTTTTCTTATTAATCCCCGTATTATTAGATAATACTGCACGATTAATTAATAGCTTCTCTCGCTTTAATACATGTAAAATATCCTCAGCGTTGAAACTGTCTTTTTTCCTAATTTCTTGCCCTGCAATTTCAGCTTCCATGTCGAAAGTTAGTTGAACTTGATTAAACACCTCGTCACCATTACTGTCTACCTCTGTTCTTATGACCCAAATTCGTAGATTATAAATATTGTCTTTAGGTATATTAACAATATCCATAACGAAGCTAATATCATCCGAAAACTCGGTTTTTGTAATAAAGCCAATACGCTGATCCTCTCCACGCCCTTCTGCTACAGGGTGCTGATCCGACCATTTCTCTAATGTGTCGATTTTACTGTTACTAAACTTAATTATTTCTTCTGCAACTTTTTTAAAAATATAGTTGGCTCTGTCTAACATATCTTCGTATTTACCCATTATATCCTCCGTCGTTAAATTTTCTACGAATGGTAATTACAATTTTCATTTATTTAACCTCGCTGTCATTGCGAAAGGCATTAAATAGTTGTCAAGTCCTGAGTTTTTTAACTCTTTCACACGTTTCATAAAAAGCCTGTTAAATTGTGTCAGCTCTAGCTTCTGAGCAGGTTTAACTTGTTCCAACTTCTGAGCAAAGTTCACAATCTCTTGAGCTCTTTTTACAGCCTTGTCAGCTTGATCAAATTGATCAGATGTAAGTGCGGAATCGTATCTAGCTACTTCTGCATAAATTGAGCCCATGATAGTAAAAATATCGGCATTGGCTAAGCTCTGTGTATGATAATTACTCATGTACAACCTCCTCAATAGTTTCTTTAATCACACTTTTTATTTTGGCAGACAGCACTGTCATACTAGTATTTTGGCGTGGTTTAAGATTTATCATTGATTCATACATGATAAAATCATCTGTATTAAACTTTGCAGGAAATAGATTGACGCCCCACAGATTCTTTTGCTCAGATCCTTGACTTAGCAGTTCTTGTTCGCCCTCAAAATGCATCGGCATGTCGATAATAATGATTTTTTTGGCGATATCTACATCTGCCTTTACTAGATAACCGTCCATTTTATCAGCCATTTTTTTCAGTTCAGTTATAGAAATTTTCGTTACAATCTTCATAATATGACCAACTTTTGATTCATTTAAAATTGCCTCAAGAATTTTAGATTACCGGATTCAAAATAGCGAATATCTTCTATACCTTGCTTCATCATTACCATACGCTCAATTCCATTACCCCAAGCAAAACCATTATATATACTCGGGTTTATGCCAGCTTCTTGCAAAACGTTAGGGTGTATCATGCCACAACCTAATAATTCTAACCACTGTTCAGCCACGCTGTTATCTTTCTTTAAAATGTCTGGCCGTTCTATGGCAAATTCAAAGGATGGTTCCGTAAACGGGAAATAGAAGGGTTGCAACTTGGTCTTTACCTCTTGACCAAAATACTCATTCATAAACGCATTCAACGTAGCAATTAAATTACCGACTGTGACGTCTTTAGCAACATAAAGACCTTCTATCTGATAAAAAGTGTGCTCATGTGTAACGTCTAAGTCCTCATTTCTAAAAACTCGATCAGGTATAACGACTGCAATTGGTTCATTATTTTTGAGATTTTCCTTATATTTCTTCAGTACTCTATTCTGCATTGTACTGGTATGGGCTGGCGCGATTAGCCCTTCATCAGTCATAAAAGTATCATAATCATCCCTAGCCGGGTGGTCGCTCGGAAAATTCAGACTAGTAAACATATGATAGTCATCATCAATCTCTCTAGACTCTTCGACCACAAAACCCATTCGTTGATAGATGTCGCAAATGTAATTAATTTCAACCATTAGAGGATGCTGAGATCCTTTATCACTAGACAGCAGTTTTGGCCTCTTATCAGTTGGTGTATTTATGCCCCAGGGAGCAGTAATATCGATTGGATCCAGTGTCTCACTAGTCTCAAGCGATTTTTCTACCCAAGATTTTATCTCTTTCTTCAAGTCATTTAGGGCTCGGCCATACTCAGCTCGTTTGACAGGATCAATATCCTTCATCACTGCAAATAAAGCCTTAATTTCTGGGGCTCTTAAAATAGATTTT
The DNA here is from genome assembly GCA_003231925.1 of Candidatus Saccharimonadota bacterium. Taxonomy (GTDB): domain Bacteria; phylum Patescibacteriota; class Saccharimonadia; order Saccharimonadales; family SZUA-47; genus SZUA-47. The sequence goes on along the minus strand of QIKK01000040.1, from coordinate 4,302 downwards.
TTATCCTCAAGTACCGCAAATCTACCTTTTAGCACTTCTCGTACTTCATCTATGTCTTTCATTACATATATTGTATATGGATAAGTAGCTAATTGCCAGACTAACAGCCTTTAATATAGCCTAGAGCTATAGCGTAGGGCTTTGTTTTTCGGATGGCTTCTTTTTTAAGTTCGCTATCGCTATATTCCAAGCTATTCTTACAGGATAATCTAACAAACTCTCTATATGCATCTATTTGCCCTAAGTATCTTCTAAATTCTGGCGTTACTATCCAGCGCCGACCCAGCATCTTGCCGGATAATCTAAGTAAGAAAAAGCTTACAATTATTGTTGGTAGAAAGATTATCACCCCAAATAGCAATCCGTTTTTTAGAGTACTTTCCAATCCACCTAAGTCGATTTCTCCAAAATTTACCATCTGCATAAACCGAATAATAAAAAGAGGTACCACGCTCAAGATAAAACTAGCCAAAAATCCATAATATAGAACTAATTTTGTATATTTTCCAGTCATTCTTTTTTCTATAATACCTCTGGTTCGTAGATTTTCTCTTAATAACCACCAGAAGACATAATTTCTACTCCCCTGAATATGTTTACCACTAGATAATTCGTAATTTGTAAAACCCTGCAAAATATTCTTAACTGATGATGCAGATTTAGAACGAGCTATATAATTCAAAAGAAGTCTTTCAAAAGAGGTAACTTGCCCGATTCTTGGGCCCATTTCAACCATCTCTTGCCCGCTCACTTGATATAGCCTCACTACCCCTTTATTGGCAAGGTCATAAAGCGTCGCATATAATTGCTGACGAGCTACTTTAGTTGAAAATATATAAGAAAATTCTACAGGTGACATAGCTATAGGCAAGGTGTACATGGAGGTAACTCGCCGTAGTTTAATTTGTCTTAGTCGTCTATAGCGTTGAAAGGTTAGATAGGCTGGATATATTATAAATAGCCCAATAGCAATCGATAATATAGCAATAGTATAATCACTACTTCTGCTATACACCCCCACCACAGCAACACCGTACATGCTCTAATGATACCACTTAACTAATATTTGAAGCTATCCGCCCCAACATAAAAGACTAACTTCTTAGAACTACATTCCGTTAGGATAATTGTCTAGTTTTATAACACCTGATTTTCTAACTGTCTTTAAAGCTTCTGAGTATTCAACTAAAACTCTTAGCGCGTAATCAGCTCGTTTTTTAATGTATAAATCTGCTTCTTTTTTTCCAAAAGAGTGATTGTTAAAAACATCATTAACCCCTTGAACAATAAGGCTCTCTGGTGTAATAACATAGTGATTGTTTTTGTATCCAATAAGCCTCATTTGCGCAATAGGATAACTACCGCCCCGAGCTGAACTAACGCCAACCAACATTACTGGTTTATCAGCCATTTGATGACCTATATAATGCATCAGGTTCAAGAGCCCATGACTCATCATTCCGTTCCACTCTGGGCTAACAAACACGAAACTATCCGCTTTATCAAAGTCTGACAATAACTTGTTGATATTCTGAGCTTTTGTTTCACCACCATCAAACATTGGTAACTTTACTTGATACAGATCAACTACTGATGCCTTCTGCTCAATAGACGCAAGATGTTCTTGTAACCACTCACTGACTTTTAAACTTTGGGCTTTTTTGCGCATACTTGCACTAATTACTATGATACTCATATAGGTCTAGTATACTGTATGTATGGCCTTATTTTCTTTTGATATTGAATCCAGTTATGACTCCGGTGAAATGATACATGTCTATGACCAGGCATCACGCGAACTTGCAAACCGTTACGACCTTAAGGGTACACACTCTGCACTTGAGTGGCTTGATGACAAAAAAGGCTTTAAAATATATGGTGATACTCAGTTTCATCTTGATGCGATTATTGATATTATCCGCAAAAAAGCCGCCTCGAGAAATGTAAGCCAAAAAACATTTGACACATCCCAAGAACCCGAGACAACAAACCTACGTATGATTTGGCAGGTTCCACTAAAAAGTGGTCTACAGCAGGAAGATGCTAAAAAGATATCTAAATTATTAAAAAATAAATTACCAAAAATAAAAACTCAAATTCAAGGAACGAGTATACGAATTATGAGCTCTAAAAAAGACCAACTCCAAGATGCTATGCATTTTGTCAAAATACAAAACTTCGATTTCCCGATAGTTTTTACGAACTTTCGCTAATTTCTTAAATAAAATAAGGACAAGAAGCTTTTAAGGCAGATACCGGTCACTTTATGATTTTTTAGTAGTATGTTTTTGGGTTATACTTAAGACTAATGGAAGAGGTAAACTCGCAACTAAAACTGAAAGATCGCTGTCAAGAAGTTCTAGATAAAAACTGGCAGGGTTCCTACACTATTCCTGCTGAGGGCATATATCCACATCAGTGGTTATGGGATAGTTGTTTTGTTGCCATTGGTCTTGCCAATTATAATATCGAAAACGCCAGAGTAGAATTACGCAGTTTATTACGCGGACAATGGTCTAACGGAATGCTACCTCATATGATTTTCGCTAATCACGATCGTCATAATAGAGATCGTAAAATATGGCAATCTTGGCGTAACCCTCATTCTCCAGATGATTTAAACACCAGTGGCATGACTCAACCACCAGTGTTAGCAGAAGCTGTTATACAGATTGGACGTAAATTAAACATCTGTGACAGAAGGAGCTGGTATCAAGACATGTACCCTGCCCTAATAGCTTACCATCAGTGGCTATATGCAGAAAGAGATCCCCATCAAGAAGGGCTAGTATTGCTTATTCATCCATGGGAAAGCGGGTTAGATAATTCACCCCCGTGGATTAATCAGACTCATATGCATGGTCGTCCTTGGTGGATAACACTTGTAGAGAAAACCAGATTAGATCAATTAGTACTTCTATTTAGACGAGATACCCATCATGTGCCACCAGGTCAAAGACTCAATAATATTGATGCTCTTGTTTACTATTCTGTACTGCAAAGATTACGTCGCAAGAATTGGGATATTGATGCCATCCTGAACAGATCGCATTTTGTAGTTGAGGACCTAGTTTTTAATTCTATTTTAATCCGGGCCAATAACCACCTAAAAAAAATAGCAAAGACTATCGGTCACCAATTACCAGATGAGCTTAGAGAGTGTATTAAGAGAAGTGAAATAGCACTTGATAAATTATGGGATGGTTACTATAATCAGTATTTTTCTCGTAATTTTGTCACTCATAAATTGATTAAGGAGCCCAGCATAGCTACACTACTGCCCCTTTACTCTGGTGTCATCAGTAAAGAGAGAGCTGAGGGATTAGTTAAAATGTTGCACGATAAAAAAGTTTTTGACAGTAAGTATCCTGTTGCTAGCGTTCCGCTAGACAGTAAATGGTACAAAGAACTTGGCTATTGGCAAGGTCCGACTTGGCTAAATACAAACTGGCTTATTATCGACGGTTTAAGACAATATGGCTTTCACCGTGAAGCCGATAATATTTCAAAACAAAGCCTAAACCTTGTAGAGCAAAATGGCCCTTATGAATATTTTTCAGCTAAAACTGGCAAGCCAGCTGGTGCTAAAAACTTCTCTTGGACGGCGGCACTTACTATTGATTTACAGGCTAAATTAAAAAATTAAGAATCAAGCTTAGGACGATCAACTAAATCAAGCTCGATAACTGTTTCACCACCGCCAATTTTGACGATATCTTTATCTATTTTGCCAAATTCTTTCGAGGCACTGTTATAGTGTCCAACGGTAGCCCCTAGTGAGTTGCCTATCTTTTTATGATAGCTATCGTAAGCTAGAAGATGTTTTTGAAGTTGCTCAATATTTTTTCTAATAACGTCAGTCCCTTTTTGAATTTCTAGGCTTTTTATCCCCTGCACAATAACTTGGAGCATGGCACTTAGGGTGCTGGGGCCAACAATTGTAACGTGTTTATCAACTGCTGCATATTGCATCAAATCACGACCATTGATTCCGCTGTCCCCTATTTTATTAGCCAGTAAATCATAATATATCGCTTCGCTAGGAATAAACATTAGAGCTTGATCCAAAGTATTTTTCTTAGGCAAAATGTATTTAGAGGTTTCATCGATACGTTTTTTCAAATCCTCTTTAAAAGTTTTTTCGAACTTAGGACGGTCCTCCGATTTTGCTTCAAGCAACCGATTGTAGTTTTCTAAAGAAAACTTGCTATCAACGGGCAAGATCTTATCATCTAAAAAAATTGCTGCGTCTACGATATTACCATCAGATAATTTATACTGTAGTTTATAAGAAGATGGTGG
>QIKK01000083.1 GCA_003231925.1 Candidatus Saccharimonadota bacterium | reverse complement strand
ATTATAGATAAGTTATTAAGAATATACCCGTAACCCGTAACATAAATGAATTATACAGCTAAACAGAGCCATAAAAACATGTTACGGGTACCTTTTTTTACCCGTAAACACCCGTAAACATTTTTATATTTTAAGCCATATAATATGACATTTGTTTACGGGTACTTTAAAAAAAATGTTTACGGGTGTTTACGGGTGTTTACGGGTTAAATCTCTTATACCCGTAACAAAATTATTATCTAATGTAGGATAATATGGCTAAGAATATGGCTCCTGTAGGATAATTAAAAACACCATGTAGGATAATATGGCTAAGAATATGGCTCCTGTAGGTAATGTAGTATCTTTTTTAAAAAAAAGTATATATATAAAAAGGGTATAGGGGGGGGAGGGGGGGTATACCTATACCTATATAAAGACAATACACTTTTTTTCCTACATTTCCTACATTATGGCTTAGTTGAGCCATATTATCCTACATGTATCATACATTATCCTACAGGAGCCATATTCTTAGCCATATTATCCTACATAAAATACTAAAAAAGCACCCAAATGACGCAAAAAGGTCAAAAAGATGCTGATTTAGTTAGTAGCATGTTAAAAACACACTAACTAGATAGTATCACATATTAATTTTGTATGCTATTATAAATTCATTAGTAGCTTAAAAGTACGCTATGGAAAAAATACAAGTTATAAAAATGCTCATGCGTTACAAACGTAATGGGTTTTCTTTTTTTAATACCGGAAGTAATAAAAAGAAAGTTGTAACGCCTTGGAAAGAATATACAAAGAGAAAGCCAACAGATAAAGAAATAAAAAATTGGCTTAATAAACCTTATCAAAATTATGCAACAGTCGCAGGTAAAATTTCAAATATAATAGTTTTTGATCTTGATTCATATAAACACAACAACGAAAATCCGCACCACCAATTGTTTTTAGATGTAGATACATTTACAATAAAAACACCATCAGGAGGACATCACGTATATTTTAAATATACAGAAAAGTTGTCAGACATCATTCATTCAGGTAAAGGAATATTAAAAAATATAGACCTACAAACAAACAATTCACTTCTTTTTGCACCACCATCAGATTTTGGAAAAGGTACTTATGAAATAGCAAAAGATAAACCAATTATAGATATACCTCAAGAATTATTAGATAAAGTTCTAGACCAATTGACAGCAGACGTTGCAAAAAGTTCTAACATACAACTAGACTACAAACCAAAAGCAACTCCACTCAATCTTAATTCAACACGTCCCGGAGATATTTTAAACACACTCGCAACATGGGAACAAATATTATTACCACATGGTTGGCAGATAGCTTATAAAAAAGAGCCTACAACTTACTGGGTACGCCCGAATAAAGATAAAAGAGGTGGTATATCAGCATCAACAAACTATCATGATTATGATTTATTTTTTTGCTACTCATCTTCAGTATCACCGATAATTCCTAAAAAAGGATATACAAAATTTAATTTATATACTCTTCTTAGCCATAATGAAGATTATAAAAAAGCTGCACAACATCTTGTTATGAGTTCGTTTAATCTAAACAATCATGACTAAAGAATTAACATTATCGCAAATGCGGTATCGTGTACGTGAACATATAAAAATATATCCTAAAAATACAGCTACAATTATAGCAAAACATGAGAATATTCCAGAAGAAAAAGTAACAGCAATCATCAATGCAATGCGCATACAAAATGCACAAAATGCGGGTATGCTTATACAACAAAATCAAAAAAAAGAAATTATGTCAAAAATAGACCAACTGTTTTTAGAAAAATACCCATATCTAAAACTTTATCAACAAGAAGAGAACCTTACAATTTATAATTACAAAGATGGTGTATATTATCCTATACCAGACGTAGAAGTAGAAGCAATGATGGATAAAACATTTATACGCAACGGACTTCTTGATGAAAGAACATCAGTACGAAAAATAAAGGATGCAGTTGGTATGGTAAAAAATAACTTAAGCCACTTAAGAAGAAAAGTCACAACAAAAGATGTTGATATAAAATATCTTAATCTCAAAAATACCCTCCTTGACATAAAAACTCTAAAAACAAAAAAACATACACCAGATATATTTTCAACAGTGCAAGTACCGTACGAGTACAATCCTAATGTATCAATACCTAAACATTTTTTAGCACATATAGAAAAAGTATCTGCTGGCAATGTGGGAACTGTAAGAATGTTACAACAAATGTTTGGGTATGTGCTTAACAGAGGCAATTCAAAGCATAAAGTATTTTATCTTTTTGGGGATACAGCGAGGAATGGAAAATCAACAACAGTAAGGATACTTGTTGGACTTATAGGTACAAAAAACACCTCATTTCTTTCACTTCAAGACCTTTCGTCAGAAAATTCCTCAAAATTACCAACCATAGAAGGTAAACAGTTAAATTTCTCTGATGAGATAAACAATAAGTATCTTTCATCAGCAAATCTTACAAATATGTCAGCAGAGGGAACTATAACAATCAATAAAAAATACAAACCCCCATATTCATATAAAGTAACAACGCACTTCGTAATTGCTTGTAATGATTTACCACAAATTACAGACGGACAAGGGATGAATGAAAGAATGATAGTAATACCATTTGACTATCAATTTCCACAAAAAGAACGTATTGATTGTTATGAGGATAAATTACTTGCTGAAGAAGCAAGTGGTATTCTTAATTGGGCAATTATAGGGCTTAAAGAAATTATAAAAGATAATGAATTCTATATAACAGATGAATCTAAAACAGAAAGAGAAGAAAATATTATATCCAATAATTCTATATTAAGATACTTACTTGATAGAGAAATATTTGTTGTAGATAAAGATAATGAGTATTCACTAAGTGAATTATATGGTAACTATGATAATTTTAATCCAACAGGATACATAAAATGGTGTAAGAATAATGGTGTACACCATGTATCCAGTTCTAGATTTAGTAGAGAATTAACAAGGTTATCCAAGGATAAAAATGCAATCATAAAAAAAGAACGAAGAGTAGATGGTATAAGATATAAAGGTGTGGCATTTATTAAAGATGATAAAGATTTTTAAATATGAAATCATTTAACGAAGAAGTAGACATCACATTCAACGAAGATAAACACACATACACATACAAAAGAAAGCGTCTTACCTCCGCCACTGCGATAGTGTCTAAGTATCATAATGAGTTTGACGCAGAACGCATAGCAAGCGCATATGCGCAGAAGCGAGATATTGAAATGGAGGACGTGCTTGCATTGTGGGACAGTGGAGGAAAGATAGCGTCAAATTTCGGCAAGGCATTACACGCAGTACTTGAACACTACTATACATGGGATGACAGGTGGGACGACTGCAAGGCAATGCCAAACCACCCATTCCTACAACAGCTGATTACTGAACTTGATAATATACGGAAAGACGGCAACACAAGACAAGAAGTATTGGTGTCTGCTGTAGACAAGAATATCTGTGGGCTTATTGATGACTTGCTGATTATAGATGAAGAGAAGAAGATATGCCGTATCAGAGACTACAAGATTACGTACAACATCTTAGAAGACAAAGAGAAGCTATACAAACCGTTTGACTACCTCGGTTCTAACAAGTTAGCGAAGAACTTCCTACAAGCATCCGTGTACGGCTACATGCTTGAGATGAGCGGGTGGACTGTCCAAGGTATAGACATCTATAACTGGACAGGGAAGTGGAAACACTTTATTCTTGAAGGTAATAATCTAAGGAAGACGATTCTATTAGTAGGGACGCAAGTCTAACCGATTACACAAGTCTAACCGATTACACAAGTCTAACCGATTACACAAGTCTAACCGATTACGCAAGTATATTATGACCAATTACACCAACTACAGCAAAGAACGCTTAATAAAGATTATAAAAGACCGTGACTATGTTTTGAAAGAATACAAGGAAAGCATATCGTTCCAGACATACCTTAAGCTATGTGAAAAAAGTGCAGATAGGTATGATGAAATACTTGAGTTAGAGAAGAAGTTACTTGTTTATACACAACCGTAGCTATGGTATAATGGTATCAACCACCGTCACAGGAAGACGTTAAAATCCTTTAACTAATTAACAAAGAATAATATGAACGATATAACAAATTTTGAAGGGCAAGAGGAAGTAGAGGTTAAGTCACGACCTGCTGTGAAGCAGTTTAAAAAAGGTGACCTGTTTATTGGCTACCTTAATCAGATTTTTGATGAGCCGAAAGACGGTTCAGAAGAAAAAGAGATGGGTGGAAAAGACTATGGTTTAAAAACTTTTCAATTTGTCGCTATTGGTGACAAAAACAAAGACCATAAGTCATCAGACGGTACTATAACAGGAGAGCCTGAAAAGAATGAAATAGTAGAAGGTGAAATGTATAACTTCTATACTAATTACACAGGTGTAGGAAAGTTAAACGTCACTGGCATTAAACTGTCACAACTACCACTTGGTAACATAGTGAAGATTGAAAACCTAGGAAAAAAGAAATCAAACAAGTCATCATACTCATATAAAGACCAGTCAATTATTGGTAAGAAAGATGATAAAGATGAGTACGTAATTCATCCGGATTACAAAGCATTAGAAGATTTTAGCGGACAAGATGAAGACGAAGACTTCTAAAGTCACCCCAAGCTCGTAGCTTGGGTGCAGAATGGGATATACCTCACGGCAAATACCGTAACCTGCTCTGCACTTAGTCTATGAGCACGAAACTTGCAAAGAAAATACTTATTTATATAGAGAAGCAAAGCGGTGATGTAACCTACACCGCTATTGAAGAGCGTGCAAAGCTTAGAGGTATTGACCCAGATGTGCTTGATCAAGCATTGGCAAAGCTACACAGGTTCAAGAAAGTGGAGCAACGAGTTATAGGTGGTGAGATAGTATACAGACCAACGAGAATTAAGAAACCAACATTTTTCTCACACCTCACATGGGTACGCAATAACTACCCACCTATGGACAGCAGTAATGACGGTAGTGGTATAGAAGCTGATTATAGTTACATGTTCCTAACACCTGAAGACTTAGAGAAGTACAAAGCTGAAAGACAAGGAAGGACTTATATACCAAGTAAACGCTATGGCAGAAAAAGAAAATAAAATACAGTTAGACATAATAAAGCACCTGCAAGCCAACGGTGTTTTTTGCTGGCGTAACGGAAACCATGCAGTGTGGGACGCAAAGAACAACATATATAGGAGCAACCCCTATTCAATATGTGGCGCACCGGACATCATAGCTATCATTAAAGGTCAGTTTACAGGCATAGAGTGTAAGACTAAAACAGGTAAAATATCTGCTGACCAGATACTCTTTAAGAAACGATGTGAACGTCATGGAGGGAAGTACATCGTTGCAAGGTGTACAAAGGATGTAGATAACTTATTGACGTAACCGTAGCTTCGGTATATACTATACCTATATAAGTTAAGATAACTAAACATATGAATTACGAACAATATAGAGAGTGGATTGCAAATGGTCACATAGAAGAGGAAGAATTATCATTAAGAAACAAACACTATGAGGAAAACAATTTTTAGTCTCAAATGCCAGTCAAACGAGTTACTAACATTATTAGACGAATTAAACACACCAACATGGAGTCAATATCTAAAGTTAAAATAATAGCTCCACAGATTGAACGAGCAAATGAGCTTGTTATTGTAAAAAACGAAGACCTTGTTAGTGCTACAGAGCTATTAAGTGTGCTTAATAAACATGCTGACAAGGTGAAAGAAGAGAAGGAAAAGATAACAAAACCACTTAACGAAGCATTGAAAGCTGAACGATTGCGTTGGAACCCTGTAGAAACTACATTAAAGACAGCCATTGATATGGTTCGCAAGAAGATGTCTCTATTCCAAACAGAGCAAATTAAGAAAGAGAATGAAGAAAAGCTACGTATTGCAAAAGATAAACGTCTTAGAATGGATACAGCTATTGAAAAAATGGACAACGTAGAGATTGCGGAAGAAAGTATAGAAACACAGTCAGGTAGTGTGAAGTTCAGGACTGATTATGAAGTTATTGTTGAGGATATAGAAAAAGTACCATTTAAGTACCTCAATGTGGAAGTACGCAAAGCAGATGTAAAAGCTGTGATGAAGAATGGTATCAAGATCCCCGGACTCTCATTAAAGGAAGTACAGGTCGTAGCTAACAAGAGATAAGTTATGAAGATAAAACCACTATGTGTCTGTCCAACATGTAAGGCGGAAATTATACCAAGCAAGAAAGAGGCAGGCACATTTCTAGTCCAATTCAAGAAGACACAAAGTAGTGTAGAACACATGAAGCGTATTAGTAAGTTGGGTGTAGAAGCTCGTTTGGGTAAGAAAAATGGGTATTGTAATAAATAGAGTTATGCACCCAAGAAAAGGACAAAAATGCTACACCTGCAAGAAAGTAATCAAGGGAGAATATGCCTATGTTGGTCACTGGTATTGCAAGAAGTGTGTAGATAAAGAAACGAAGAAAAGGATTGAAAGATTTAAAAGTAATCAAATAGACTTATGGGTGAAATAGCTGACATGATGATAGGGGGAGAGATGTGCGAAATGTGTGGAGTATATCTTGAAGAGAATGATATGGGTATACCAATGTATTGCTCAAAGCAGTGTGCAAAAGACAGAGGATTATCAAAAGCGGATATGGAAGGGAGAATAATTGAAGAAGCATGAACCAAATAAACTTATGACCAAATCAAAACAACTAAGAAAAATCATCCAAGACAAACTCTACCCAGAGGGTGTGAAGGTGGAGGAAGGAGTAATTGTACAATTCCTAAATGATGAATACATATTTGGTGGTGAAGATAATAGAGATTATGATGAAACTATTATCTTATATGAGAAGAATGAAAATGGATTGCCCACTGGCGAAAAAATAGTGATTAGTGGTAAAAGAGTTGAAGAATTAAAAATGCTCGGCAAACCAACGACTTTGCGAGAACTTCTACTTGTACTAAACGCAAAAACCAAAAAAGTTGATGGAATGGTGTATGTGTTATCTTCATCGGGGCTTTTAATTCGAGAGCATATATCAACAACAGAACCAGTGGCTGACATTGACCTCACAAAAACAATAGAAAATCAAGATGATGAAGTCATTGAGAAGTTAATTGAATTAGTTAAGTAGAACATGGATATAAAACTTATACATGGAGAAGCACTTGAGGAAATGGAAAAACTTATCCTTGCAGGAGTTACGGTTGATGTTGTTATTACAGACCTGTATTCCCATTAGGTATATGATATAATGTTAGTATGAGTGATGTAAATGAGATAAAAAAATTATACAAAAATGGTTTACCAATGAGAGAAATTGGTCGTAGATTGGATATTAGTTATAAGACTGTTTCTTATTGGTTAAAAAAAAATGGTATAGCGACAAGACCTCCAAAGAATTTACGAGGTAAAAAGATATTTCAATCATCTACCGACAGGCAGTATCATAATATGGCTACACACTTAAGATTTGATGTTGATTATTTATGGTTAAAACAATTCAATGATTTTGAAAAATTAAAATTTTTGAATAAAGCAATTACAAATCGTAGTGGCAGGTATAATGTTGATACAAATTGGTATAAAAAATACATACAAAAGTTTTATTATGATAAACAATTTAATAAAATATACAATGTATGGGTAGAAAGTGATTGTAATAAGTGGTTAAGACCGACTATTGACCACATAAATCCAAAAGCAAATGAAGGGGGGAACAACCTTGATAATTTACAATTCTTATCTTGGTTAGAAAATAGAAGCAAGTCGGATATTCCACAGGTTGAGTGGAATATAATTAAAAACAATTTAAGTAAATACTTTATTTATGAATAATAATAAAAAAAAGGGGGGTGTTTGCAGACTTATCCAAGGTGACGCTCTTGAAGAGATGGATAAGTTGATTGCTGAGGGTATAACCGTTGATGCAATCATCTGCGACCCCCCTTATTGACGGGACGACTGCGTGTAAGTGGGATAGTGTTATACCTTTTGAACCAATGTGGGAGAGATTAAACAAGCTTATCAAACCAAATGGAGCGATAGTGTTATTTGGTAGTGAACCCTTTTCAAGCGCATTAAGAATGAGCAATATTAAGAATTATAAGTATGATTGGTATTGGAAAAAAGAAAGACCAACTAATATTTTTCAAGTTAAAAGAAGAGCTGGAAAAGTAATTGAAACTATTTCTGTGTTTTACAAAAAACAATGTTTATATAACCCACAAAAAAGTAAACATACTGGAAAGTTGAGAACTAACAAAATTAAAAACGGAACTTTTGGTAAGTTAATTGGTAATAACAATGGTATTCCAACTTCGTATAGAGATGATAGAACAAGGTTTCCAATTCAGTTACTTGAGTTTAATAGAGATATACTAAAATCTAATTTCCACCCCACCCAAAAACCAGTATCACTCATGGAATATCTTATAAAGACATATACCGACGAAGATGAACTTGTATTGGACTTCACAATGGGTTCAGGCACGACACTCCTAGCGTGCCAGAACCTCAATAGACGTGGTATAGGTATTGAAATGGACAAAGGGTACTACGATATAGCAGTTAATCGAATTAGTTAAGTAGATATGAAAAAACGACTCGAAATAAACACATACACATATGATGGGGTAGAAGTAACTGTAAAAATTGACTACATAGAGAAGAAGATAACTCTTGTGGAGTTTGACGGGCAGAAGTTTGTACCCAAACAGTGGCTATTCAGAAACAGGGGGCTGGATTACATTGACAGATGGTGTGACATCTTAGGCGCTATGACATATGCCATAGGTGAAGCTAAAAAGTTATTAAGTAAAGGATAAATTATGAATGAAAAAACAAACATAGATTGCGACTTTTGCATCTATTGCATCTATTGCACCTCTTGCACCTATTGCAACTCTTGCGACTTTTGCAACTCTTGCGACTCTTGCACCTATTGCATCTATTGCACCTCTTGTAAAAATCTAAAAATGACAGAGTACAACTACTTCTGCTGGTCAGAAGAGTACAACGATGATAAGTCATTCCAACAGCCACGATACAGAGTGTTCAATAAGCAGGTTACTAAGGAAGAATACTTTGACATTAAAAGGATTTACCACAAACTAGAGTTTGACTCATCAGAAAGTTACAAAACTCGTTATACACCAGCGTTCAAGAAGATGTGGAACAAGCTCACACCAGAGGAACAGCAGGAGTACCTAGACATCCCATTTTTCTCTTGGGAAGGCTTCACGTACATTACAGGTATCAGGCCAGAGGATGTCAAAAGCAATGATATTATCACTGTAGAGGGCAAGCGTTATAAGTTAATGGTATGACATCTTAGATACTATGACATATGCCATAGGCGAAGCTAAAAAGTTATTAAGTAAAGGATAAATTATGAAAAAAAAGAAACCACTCACAACAGGTTCACATACTTGCGGTACATGTAGAGTAGACGATACTGTACTGCCTATGGACACAAAAATAATTGCAGGTTTCGGAGATGCTTATATAGAAAAAAATAAAGAGTTAGTTTATAGAGCAGACCCAAATCAAAAATGGGAAACAGCAGAAAGTCTACTACGTTTTGAGAGAATGGCACTGAAAGAACCAACAGCAGATTGGCGTTTTGTTTTAGAATTACCACTACGTAGTGCTGTATACCAACGCCAAGATAAAAACCAGTGGGTGTTAATAGAAAAAGGTAACGGGTTTGCTTAGGTAACGAGATTATAAGTTAATTGAGTAATTATGAAAACAAATAGCATAGAAGAAATGGCGGAGGAGTTTACAGACAAGTTTGGAAATGGTGAATGTGAAAATGGTATGTTCTTTCCAGACGATAAAACAAAGACAACAATAGATTGGCTCAAACAAGCCCTCACAAAAGCGAAAGAGCAGGGAATAGACGAAGGTTGGTCATCTACAAAACTACTTCGTGACCGTATCAAAAGTTGGGATACTGAATGGCATGTGGCTTTTCCTGAAAGAAAACTTACCACTCCTGACACCTTAGAGCTTATTAAATGGAAAATGTGTCAAGTTGAAGTAAAAGCAAAAGAGCAGGGAGCGAGGGAGAGAGAAGAATATGTAGCAAACTACGATATGGACGTTATGTGTAAGTTAATAGACTGGTATGAAAAAGGTGGCACAATTATATAAAGGAAAGTTTGAAGAAATAGACATAAAGTTTAGTCGTGTTTGGGCGATGCCTTGTGCTTGGACTTTTTCTATACACCCAATTCAAGTTTTACTTGAAAAATATGTAGGCAATGGTAAGAATTGGGTTGACCCATTTGCAGGAAAGTACAGCCCGGCAGAGATAACGAATGATCACAATCCTGATAGAAAAGCAAAGTTTTGTATGGATGCTCGCGATTTTACGGCCGAACTAACTGGAAAATATGCAGGAATACTTTATGACCCACCATACTCATTCACACAAATTAAACAACATTATAAAAAACTCGGAATGGATTTTACAAAAGAAGAGTCTTCAATGAAGTTTTACGAAAGTATAAAAAGTAATATGTGTGAGAAGATTGAATCTGGTGGGCATGCTATATCGTTTGGTTGGAATACCAATGGTTTCGGGAAAGCCCGGGGATTTCGTATTGTAGAAATAATGGCTGTGGCGCATGGAGGGAGTAAGAATGATACGTTTGTAACAGTTGAAATAAAGATATGACCGAGGAACAAATACTCAAAGATTTTCTTGAGTTCAAATTGAAAACACTAGGAAAAGTAAGGTTGTTTCACCCGACTGATGAAGCTGTACAAAGTGAGATAGATAAGTTTAATAAAAAATATGCACAAGATAACAAAACAAATTAAAGAAGGAGAGGATAAGTTTGAAGATACTGTTTACAAAACAGGTGAACAGCCAAACAAAAATGTAGAATACTTACACCAAAACACCCTCACCCTACTAGAAGCGATTAGGGATATGGTTGTAGCTGAGAAAGTAAAAATATATGATGAAGCAGAAGACGATTATATAAAATTCGCCGTGGCAACCAATATGGCACTAGAAGACATCGAAGTCCAGCTAGAAATTATTATCAAAGAATTAAAGTAAAAATATGCACAAGATTACAAAAATGATTAGGGAGGGAGAGGAGAGGTTTGAACAATGGCCAAAAGACTACACAGGTAAAATGTTCGTAGTCCATGAAGACACACCATTAGCTGAATACACCCAAAACACCCTCACCATCCTAGAAGCGATTAGGGATATGGTTGTTGATGAAACGAGAATTAAAGACCAGCTAGATGAAATTATCAAAGAAGTTAAAGAATAAGAAATATATTATGAAAGTATTTATATCAATGGGAATGAAGTCAAAAAGTACAGAACAAGTGCGTGCTGAAATGCAGAAAGTGTTTGAGCAAATTAAGGTCAAACTACCAGAAGCGGAATTGCTTGATAGTATTATAGATGGTGCAGACAAAGAAATTGCACTAAAGGGTGACGACATAAGATTGTGGTATCTAGGAGAGTCAATAAAAATAATGGCAGGAGCGGACATTGTATTCTTCGTAAATGACTACACTGAATTTAGAGGATGTAAAGTAGAGCGCCTGATTGCTGAGAATTATGGAAAGATATGTACTGACTTCAAAGCAGTAATTTAATTATGAAAATAACAAAAATCAAATGGAAGGACGCTTGTGGCGATGACGGGTGGTTGTCCCTTGATAAAGTAAAGGAGGAAACTCTTGTAGAGATAGAAACGGTGGGCTACTTAGTCAAAAAAACAAAGGAGTTTGTCACTCTTACAATGGCTATAGAGGATGAAAACGCAGGTGCATATATGGTAATCCCCAAGAAGATGATTGTTAGTAGGGAGATTTTAGAAGCCAATGTTGGGATGTTATAGATAGATATGCTACAATATAAACAACCGTAACACCTAATACAATTGGACTGGTTGCGGAGTATATAAACAAGCACACAACATCTTAACTCGATAACACCACCATTCTTGGTGGTGTTATTATAGGAAAAGAGGTGGTTAAAATGGATAGTTATGTCCGCGTGGTTCAGTGCGCACAGTGTGGTCAACACTATGACTGTGCATGTCGCATAGACTATGAAGACAGCAAGGGGAACCACCTATGTTCATGGGTATGTTGGGAGGATTGGCAAAATCCGGACCTATACAATGTTTGTGTTTTGCCTGAAGGGAGGTGATCCTTATCAAAAGACCGTCTTATTAAGACGGTCTTTTTTATACTACGCAATACTATCTATCCCCTTGGTTGTAACTAAACGTAGTGCTACGTCTGCAATTGCTGAAACAATTGCGATGTAACCAACTAAGTTAAGTTCTGTTAAAGCGACTGTTAGAATACCTGTAAAAGCTAAAATTACAGCTTTCCAAAATGTCTTTGATTGTAAAAGTGTTTTCATAATCCAATATTACACACTACTTCTGTTAACGCCATGTTCATATATGTTAACCCTATCACAAAACCTACAGCAAGAAAACAAGCATAAATCATGTATTTCATATTTTTTTACTTAAAATTATTCTACCCTCTACAACCTTTATACTTAATTGTCCCCAGTTGTTTAATACTAAAGGTTGAGAGTCACATTTGTTTATAGTTCCTAGCCTTTTAAGTATCTCTGTGCGTTCTTTTTCAAGATTAGGTTTAATACTGTATGTATCTCTGTGAGTGATTAAATTGTTTTCAGTAACATCAAAATCAAACTGATTACATAATTCAACTATACTCTGATACTGTTCTTCTGTATATGTTTCCCCTTTAAGACACTCAACTTCTATTTGAATAAGATAATGCCCTGGTTTAACATATGAACCCCACAAGGTACGTAGCATTATACGTTTAGCACGCTCTGAAACACCCCCAATTCGTCCAGAAGTCCACGCTCTGTCCTTTAACTGAACAAGTTGGTGTATCGTACCGTCTTTTGTCACAAGGTAGTGCGCTGATGCGAAAGAACGTGGGTTGCGCAACCAATTAAGTGTTCCTGGCATGAGTCCTATAGTAGCGTGCAGTTGCACTCCTACCTTTTTGTATTTACTACTTGAGAAGTTTGGTGATGGAGATTGTATTATCATATAAATATTTTTATTAACGATGACAAATCTGTTACTCCAAGACCGACAATAAGTCCAAAAGCAATGGCAAGACCAAGTGTGATTTTTCTAACCTTGCCGTTGGTTTCAGTAGTTTGAATAATTATAGCATCTAACTTAACGTGAATACTGTCACGGAATTGGTCTTGTTCTCTTTTTGTATATGGAGTCTCTTTCATCTTATTATTTGAATTAACGACCTGCGTTTTCCTTTTGTTTCAGATTGTATGATTAAATATTCACGCATAGCTGTATACGTTTCCTTAGAAACTCCAAGTACCTTATCTTTCTTTGTCGGATTATTGCGTATGTATGTATTCAGTTTAGACAATAACTCATTTCTACTTGTGACGTTTACAAACACATTATCACCACGAGCGTTCATTTCCTTAATCTCATAGTCATACATCTCCACAAGCGCTTGATACTCATTTATCGGCATACCCTGTGGTGGCAACACAGGAGCTACCACAGCTCCTGCTGATATAACTAATGTTGTTGCCAGTATTGCTAGTTTCTTTCTCATATTATGGGCAGGTTACACTAGCAAATGTTAAGACATCAGAATTATCTATAGTCCCTCGCGCGCATGTACCATCTGGTGAAGTTAGTATTATTCCTTTAGTTGGAGAAGCGACATATATGTCACCGTTGTCAACGGTAAGTAGTGCACCTGGCGTCGTCGTCCCAATACCTACATTTCCGTCTTTGTCTATCCTCATTCTTTCAACTCCAGAGGTATCAAATGCAAGCTGTCCTAGTTGTACATTACCAGCCCCACCATTATTACTTACCAACAAAGGTCTTATTGCTGCCATCTCTTCATCTGCTGTTGACCTATTTGCACCGAAGAATGCAAGTTTTAGACCAGCATCTGTTGCATTTGTTTTAGACACAAGACTTACAGCGTCTGTTGTCTGACCATAAACATCAAGTTTTCCTACTGGAGCCGTGGTCCCAATCCCGACGTTGCCTGTATTACCTATAGTGAAAAAATCATCCCTAGAACCTTCTATCCCTTCAGAATATTGAAGTTTTCCTGTTGCTCTATTATATTGCAAGAATGCAGAGGCTCCTCCAGTTGTATAATTTCCAAATCGTAATGCAGAAGTTGCTCCAGATTGTTCAAGGCGAACCCCGTCTGTATTATCTCCAACATATAAATTTGAACCTTCTCCATATACAGCTAATGTAGTTGCACCTTCTCCATATGTATTCGGATTTGTCGTACCTATCCCTACATTCCCCGCAAAATAGTTATATGTATTCGCGTCAGAGGCGTAAAAAGAGAATGGCGTATTTGTTTGCGTACCTGTAGTAATATCACCAACATACACACCATAAGTATTGGTTAGGGTGCCTAAGTTTTGAGTAACACTCACATCTATACCCTTGCTGTTAATAACAGTAGTCGTATCACTGTTTGTAGTAACTGCTTTTAAGCTAGTAAGACCTGAAATACCAACAGTAGCATTACCATGGTGCTGTGCCTGTGTATAAAGTGCGACATTAGTAAGTGTTGAAGGGGATGTAGGAAGAGAGTCTTGACGGATGACAGTGTTGTATTCAGTCCCTGATGTTCCAGTTGTTGTTTTATAAGAATTAAACTTACCCCCACCAACATCAAGACCCAAATCTACTTGTCCAGATACAAGGAGTGTTGAACCAAGAGTTACGGCTCCTGTTGCGTTTAGTGTGCCTGAGATATCTAGTTTGTAGCTTGGTGAAGTGTTTCCAATCCCCACATTCCCCCTCAACACCGTCGTGGCAACACTACTATTCCCCAATACCACCGAGTTACTCCCCACTCCTACGGCTCCATAGCCAATCACTATTTCGTTCGTGTCCCCTGAGGCAAGTGCTTTGGTTAGAGCTCCTAGGTAGAGTGAAGTTGAAGAGGTGGCGTTTGCAATTGCTCCACCTGTGATGTAGCGCCCTGCTTGGTATCCTTGTGCGGTGAGGTTAGAGCCTGTAGTGTTTGCATTTAATGCACCGTATCCCTGTACAGAGTTGTTAGAACCTGTGGTGTTGGAGTAGAGTGTTTGAAAACCCTGTACAGAGTTGTTAGAACCTGTGGTGTTGTAAAAAAGAGAATTTACACCTTGTGTTGAGTTACTGCCACCTGTGGTGTTAAAGTATAGAGCATTCGTTCCTTGGACGGTATTATTAGCTCCTGTTGTATTAGATTTAAGAGCTTGATATCCAACCGCAGTATTATTATTACTACTCGTCGCAACTTTCAACGCATTTATACCAATCGCCGTGTTATACAACGCAGTCGCACCAAGGTTTGCCCCAGCATTTTGCCCGAGTGTTACCGAGCTATTGGTGGTGGAGGCGGTAAGAACATCAGTTCCTGCTATCTTAAGTGAAGAGCCTGCCGAGATATTGATATTCCCCGCCACGTCTAGCTTTTGTGAAGGTGCCGTGGTGCCGATGCCGATTCTGTCTGTTGATGAGTCTGCATAAAAGAGATTTACATCAGATACCCCACTAATCCTTGTGTCTGAATTATTTTGTTGATTATTGATAGTTGCACCGTAGTTTGATTGAATACCACCACTTATATCCACGTTACCATACGAATATAATGTCCCTCCTGATGGTTGGACATAGATATTACCTGCAGAGCTTACCCAAAAATCTGTGTACTTAGAAGCACTATAAGACAACCTCAATTGGTCACTTCCAGTAGATAAAATATTAAGTTTCTTACTTGGCGTACTCGTCCCAATCCCAACCCTCCCCGTACTCGTATCAACATAAAGTTGGTTTGTGTTTACCGCGAGGTTTCCAGAGATTGTGGTGGTTGCGAGAGTGGAGGCTCCTGTTACGCCGAGGGTTCCTGAAAGTGTCAAGTTCTTCCAGTTAATAAGACTAAATCCACCTCCGTCTAGGTCACCTGTAGAGCTTCCTGAAATGAGCATTGTAGTAGCGTCTATGTTATCTGTATATACATTTGCCCAGCGTTTTACAGCACTACCTAAATCATAAGTAGAGTCTGTTGTTGGTAGCAATGTTCTAAACGACTGCGATGATGGTGCAGCGTAAGCTACAGCAAATACTGTTAAAAAGATTGCGATTGTTATGATGATTTTCATACGATATATGTAAATAATAATGTTGCACTTAAACTTGGTGGTTGAACTTCTGCAGTTAGTGTCAGTGTCGTGCCACTGGTTGTGAAGTCCACAACGGGTCGATAAATAATCGGGAAGTCGGTACATGTTACTGATAAAACTCTAGTGTGTGCTGGCACTGTAAACACTTTCAATACATTGTCCACTTGGCTTGACAAATCAGAAGTATATACCTCTGCTGTTATTGTAACAGATACAGTGTCATCTGCATTCTGTGTCACTGAGCCATTAGGGAAGCGTATTTTACTTGTTTGTATATCTGGGTTGCCGTCTTCCTCTGAAACCCACAGCCGAATAGAACCTCCAATGTGTTGTACTTTATTAGCTATTCTCTTGTAGAGGTCTTGGATAATCTCGTCTAGTCCCCTGCCTTTTTTGCTTTCTATAGCGTCTACATACAAGCGTTCCCCTTTTTGTAGAAGTTCTAGTGAGTCCCTTATAGCATCGCCTGATGTAGGGAGTTGTGTCACTACCTCATCAATAATTTCCTGCTTGTTTACTTCTGGTAGCTCTATCTCACTTAATACTTCGCGGATTACACGCTCATAGTCCACCACAGCGTCCTGTCCGTCTTCTCCCTTTACTGGCTTGGGAATTAGTGGTGTGATTAAATTTACAAGCTCTCTATTTGAAGGTGTATGTCCGTCTTTCCCCTCTATCTTTTGGATAGCACCAAGTGACTTCTTAAATGAGTCTATTGCCTTACCGAAGTCTCCAAAGCCAGTTACCTCACCTATCTCCACCACCACCTTGTCCTTAACAGCTTTCTTGATTTCCTCAAGATTATCATTAGTTTCAGCCATTTCTTTGAACATAGCCGTGTCCTTGTCCTTTATGAAGTTTTGTGCTTTATCTGGTTTCATTTTGATAATTATAACATTAAATTATATACGAGGGGTTCGGTCTGGTCTTTCACGTTTCTTCCTAAATCCGTAAGAACGAAAGATATCTGCTTTAATCTTTGCCTTTTTACTTTTAATAACGCGTTTCTTATCATCATTTGACAATACTTGATATTTTGAGTTGATGTCTAACTTGCCAAGCATTAGCGATACCTGTTTATTGTATTCTTCGTTTGCTTTTTTAAAATCTTCTTCACCAACTTTCACTTTAAACTCTTTCATTTCATCACTCGGGTTAAGGTCAAAGTTTGTACTTGAGCGTGGATAGGTACTTGCGTTTATGCCCAAGAAGTCAAGCATTACACCAGCCACAGCAGATACAGAGCTATCATCCTTCAATTGAATAGCATTGTCAGTAACAATAGGGACAAACAACCCTCTTGCGACACTCCCAGCTGTTGGTTTTTTGTTTTCGTAGGTTCTGCCCCTTAATACTTGTATCAACACATTAAGAAATGGCTTAGTTTTACCTGTTAGGAAGTTTATAATTGCGTCAAAGCGAGTCTGTTGTCCAAACCCAGAGCCGAGTTCAGTAATTGTTTTATTTCCTGTGGTTTTTCGTTCTCCAGTAACCATTTGAGCTGCGATAACAGCAAGTGACTTAGCACCGCCTGTATAGTCAAACGCGGTATTGCCCACTTGGATAGTTCCAAACTTAGTACTACGGGGGTCTGTTTCTGCACTTCCGGGCTTAATAGCGTTTGCTAGTGTCATTATCATGGCATCTGTTCCTATGATTTTCGCCATATTCATATATGCCTCATCTCGTGCAAACTTCGTTTTAAGCCCTATACCGAGAGTGTGTGCTGTTCGTACATCCCAACTTGCCTTGAGCATTTTCGGAGCCCACAAAACAACTTTCAAAACTCCCCCAACATTACCCTCTAGTCCACCACGGGCAGTTAGTGAGTTTATAAGAGTGCCGATATCCTCAATCTGAGCCTTGTCCCATTTTACACCATTCTCTAGTGCTTTCTTTTTGAACATATCAAATAAGTCCATGCGTACACGAATAGCGTTACCAATAAAGGCAATGTCAGCACCTTTAAACAGATTACCAATAAGAGGTAGTCGCTCAGGTATTCGTGTTGCTATAGGTTCCTCGGACTTTGGTATAATTTTAGCAGTCTGGTATTCGCCAGATAGAAAACCTCTTCTTGAATATACGTCAATCATAAGCCCCGCTTCTGCATCTTGACCTCTTAGTGTGTCAATAAAGTCTTTATTACTCTTCATTGCCGAAGGGTACCACTTAGACGGATGCGTTTTAAGCACATTCATACCCTGTCTACCCATAAACGAGTTATCCCATGTTGCTTTCATTGTAATTGATAAATCAGATATGAAGTTAAGTACCTGTACCATTAACTTACCAGTTGCAATTAGTTTATCTTCTTTGAAGTTTTGTTTGGTGTCACTACCAAAAGACTTTAATAGTGTGCGTATGTCACCATTGCCCTCCATCAGTTGTGTGTGATACTTCACTGCTAGATGTTTTGCTGAAGCAAACTCTCTCCATATCGGTGCGTCTTCTGGTGTCTTGTTTATATCTATTTTGCTTTCTAATTTATTCGCTTTGTTTTCTAGTATTGAAAAGTTTTTAGCCTCTGCTTTGGTAACATGGATACCGAGCATTTTATCTGCTAATGCATTATAAAAGTTTTCAGTTTCTTTTGGACTCAACACCCTTTCTCGTTGTTGTGCTTTAAACTCATCAAGTGCTTTCTTAATTTCTGCTTTTTTTGTTGGGTCATATCTTCCTATCTCACCAATCTTACTAACAGCATTTTTCATTCCAAGTAGTTTATTTTTTAGAATACGTTTCTGTTCAAAAAGTAACACCACATCTTTCGTATTCTTTCCTGCGTATGGTTTAAGTTTTTTAGTGAGCTGTTCAGTAGACATATTAAACAAGTCAGACATTTTAATATCCTGCTTTTTTATAGCTCTTTTGAAACTATCTATATTCTCTTTTGGTATGCAGACTTTTGCCATAATTATTCACTTAAAAGATAACCTAATAAAAAGACAGTCGCTACGATAAAAGTCGCTACTATAATATACCAAACTAATGTTCCAAACACTTCTAATGCTCCAAGTACGCCAAAATTAAGTACAACAAATACAACTATTATTCCCCAGACGATTATGTGATATTTTAATTCTTTTAACATACGATACTATCCAAAAATTTACTCCAATTTGTATCTTCTTTTGATAGGTTGTTTTTCTTTACTTCATTCTTGATAGTCTTTCTTGTAGAATTTACTCTTTTGTCATAGTTTACAACCTTACCTTGATGAGCTTTTATTACCTCAGTCAACTTTCTAGCAACAGGATTAAGTTGTGAAAGGGCTTGTACTCTTTGCCCTAAAATCCTACTTTCTAACAATAAACCAGACTCGTTGGCTAATTTTCGCATCACTTCTACGTTTCCCGTGGCACTTGCATAGTTGGTAACTGACACAAGCATATCTTCTGGCAACATGCCTGCCGGTGCTGGTTTTCGCCCCATAGCCACTACAAAAGCTTCATTTGGGTTGTTGACAGTAAACTCATCTGTCTTTTTAATATCTTCTTTCTTTATACGCCTTTCAAGTTTTGGCAACTCATTAAAACGTTTGTCAAACGCAAATATCATCTTAGACTTGATAGCTTTTCGTTTAATGCTTTTAGCAAGACCTGATGTGCTTTCAGTTGAAAATACTTTTAGTGGCTCTTCTTTTATCTTGGGTGCTGACTTTGTCTTTATTGGCTTAACTCTAAGCTCATTCTTTAGAGCAGGACGTGTCCTAAGTTCTTTGACTGATGTCTTCGCTCTTTTCTCTAATGAGTCTAGTAGTAACTCCTTTGTAGTCTTACCAGTATCTCTGATAACAACACTATTTGCCTTTGTTACAGCTTCGTCTAAAACAGAAGAGGGTACTTTGCCACCACTTTCTAATGTTGACGCCACTGGCTTCATCACTTCTGTAACTTCCTTTTTAGCCTTTTCTGAAAGAGTATTTTTTAATTTGTTTTGTCTTAGTGCCAAACCACGTTTAAGTAAGAAGCCACCGCCAGTAAACAAAGCAAGTGCTATCGTGTCATTCTTTAACTGGTCAACGCGCGAACCATTTTCTTCTTCATATAGTATCTGTCCTGTACCTAAAAATCCCACAGTGTCTGCAATCGCAGGTATAAACTTCGCTACTTTTGGTGTCAGTTTTAAAGCACCCAGTCCGAGTCTTGCACCTTGTGAAACTTTACTAAACGGAATCATATACCCCAAAAAAGAACCTGTGTCATATGCCTTTTGTTGGTTGTCGCTCCTTTTGAGTTCATCGATAGCTTTCGAAGCTTCTGCAAATACATTCCTTGGCTCACTAGTTTTTATTCCAAACTTCTTGGTCAATGAAACACCTATTTCATTTAGAAAAGCTAATGGTTTAACGACACCAGTATTAAACACCCCCTCACCTGATTGTATAGGGTTTCTTACACTTTGTGATAAATAGCTCGGTATCTGTTTAATACCACTTAAGGCACTACTTCCAAACCCTTTTAATTTATCAAAGAATGAAAGTTCTGGTTGTAATTGCTGTCTAGTTGTTGTTGGTCGTGTTGACCGCCAAGCAGAAACAGACTGAAAACCTGTATTTCCAGTGTTAGACGGTTGTATTCCTTTTTGCCATTCACTTACTGATTGCATGATTAAAATCCAAAACTATATGGGTCACCACCTTGTGAACGAATATAAAGCTGTTGATCTTCAGGAGAAAGTGCTTGAAACTCTGGTGTAGCTATCTGTGTATTTATAAACTGCTTGAGTGCAGTAGCAGTCACTTTGGGTGAACTAGTCACTTTCGGTGAACTAATATCTTGATTGAGTTTTCTATTATCCAAACTTATCTTCGCATTTAATTCCTTTGCTAGTAAATTAACCTTGGTTGCATCAAGTCCATACTGCCTTAATATGTCAGCCGTTTGTGCTTCTCTTAGGGCTATCTGTGATTGTGTTTCTTTACCAATTAGTTGCAGTTTGTATCTATCATTTTCCATTTTATTCTGTAATTCAGTTGCGGCAAGATTAGCCTGATATTTATTTAAGCCATTATTTATAAGCTGTTGCTGTAACTTACTTTGTAATTCAGTACGTTGTAGTTCTACTTGATATTGTTGAAGTTGCATTGACTGGTCCACTTGTCGCTGTTTTTGCAAGTCTTTAGGGTCCAGCACAAATGTACCACCACGTTGTATTGCTTCTTCAATAGAACCCGCTTCTTGTATAGCCTTTAGTGTTAAATTATCTGCTCCATTTTGTGCAGCGTTCAATGCCAAGATTTGTATATCTTTCCTGTCTTGTTTCCATGTTTTTAGTTGCTTTTCTTGTTTATCTATCAGACGTGCTTTTTCATCAAGTGCTAACGTAATAGCTTTTCCTCTTTTAGAATTATCATTTGATATTTGTTCACGTATAGAGTCAAGTCTCATTCTAGACGTTTCAAGTTGAGCCTGTAGTGGCACAAATTCAGCCTGTACTTGCCTGTCTACCAAGTCAAGTGCTGATGATAAGTTTCCATTGATTGCTTCTATTTGTGCCGATTTACCTAATGCCTTAACAGTACGTTGTCGTTCAATCGCTGCCTGTTCTCCAGTAATAGCAAAAGTTGGAGCAAGTCTATCTTCAGCAGTAAGACTAGCCTGTTGAGCCTGTGTGTTCATGTTCCTCAACTGATTAACTAAGTCCTGTACCTGACCTCGTTTATTACCAACTCCTGCTTGCTGTTCAAGCTGTGCTCTTCGTTGTTCTTGTGATAATGCTTGACCAGTAAGACCTTCAAAAACTGTTTGCTCTTGTGCAAGTTTATCTTGCAATGCATTATCTTGCTTAAATAAATCAGAATAATTTGTTATAAATTGGTTTACATCTACTGGTTCAACTGTTGGTACTTGCACATTTGCTTCTGGTAAAGTTATGGGTTGTTGTGGCTGTTGTAATGATGTTAAAGGAATAGTACCTATGTCTGCATTTATATTTGGTATCTCTATTTTCGTTGTAGGAAATTGTGGAAGACTTGCAATAGACGGTAAAGGTGTAGTCGGTTGCTGTACAGGAGCTTGTGTAGTCGGTTGCTGTACAGGAGCTTGTGTAACTGGTTGCTGTACAGGAGTTTGCCTAAGAGAATTAAGTAATTGTGTATTCTGACTTGCTGTTCCAGTATAGTTTTGTATACCAGCTTGCTGTGCCATTTGTGCTCTAGTACTAAAGTCACTAGGCTTACCTTGTTTATTTAAAAAGTCAACTATTGACGGGTTAGATAGAGATAATTTATTCGAGGCAAAACTAAAATTAGGATTTCTTTTATTAGAAATAATACCAGTGGTAGGTTGGTTATTTTTATTAGCAAAATCGGTTGCATCTTTATTTTGCTTTGCAACTTTTTTAGCATCAAAAGTAGATTGCAATTTTTGCAAATCTTTCTTAGCTTGCGCTAGTTGCGCCAATTGAGAAGTACGTTTTGGCGCAGTAGTTTTTACACCCATTTTCTGTAAAGTTGCCGTGTCATTGTTTACGACAGCTGTATTGAAATCTTCTATACTAAAACTCTTTTTCTTTGGAGGCGTTACAAAGTTTCCTCTACGACGTTCAGTGTTAAGTCTATTTATAAGACTACCGCCTATTGCTTTTGTTGTTGTACCACTAAGATACCACCTGCCATCCTTGTAATCATAGAATTTTCCACTTCTTTTTACAGTCTGCCCTGATGAAGTAGACTTACTATTTGTGGAACTACTTGTAGTACTACTTGTGGAGCTACTTTTTGTACCAAGATCACGAGCAGTCCAATATCTCCTAGTACCACCTTTAGACACAGATTTTACATCGCCAACCTTTGCCCTACTTTTAGGCACTAATGTATAACTTTTATTTCTGTGTGACATATTATTTTTGTTTTAAATTGAAATATTTAGTATCTATAACAGCACCATTCTTATTCAATATCCACACTGCTATTCTTTTAAGGAAAAGATTTTTCTTGTTCGGAAAGTTTATAAAAAGTAACCTACCTATATCAGCTTTTTCATATAACTTTTGCTCTTTAGCAATAAGTATGTTAACCATATCTTGTAGTGTTTGATTTTTCATATTATTTATATTATACCATTAAGGCTAACAAAACTTGCATTTGCAACGCAATTATGATAATCAATAAAAACACCGTAATGTTCTCTCGTGCTAGTTTGTATAGTTTGTATATTTCTTTCATATTTTAAAATATTATTACTTTAGGAATAAATGTTGAGACGACTGGTGCTGGTGCTAGTGAAAAAGTAATACCTGCATGTGTTGTACTACCCGTAGCTGTTAATGTTGCTGTCCTACTTCCTGTTGCAACAGTTCCATTACTATCTGCTGAGGCAATCCCACCTGCATCTGCATTTGCTCTCATTATGCTTATATCATTAGAGGCAGAGTAAGTCTTACCTCCAGTACTATCTGCTTGAACCATTATAAGCCAACAACCACTAACAACTACTGTTGTAGAAATAGACAGAAAAGTAGATGCTGAGCTAGTTCCAGTATTACTTGAGTCAATAGGTGCAGTCTGATGAGCGCCAGTATAATAACTGTTAAAACTTCTCCAGTAACTCCCTCCTGTAAATGAAATAGTTGCTGAACTGGTTGGGTTAACAATCCACCATACACTTTGCCACCTAGCTCCAGGAGTTTGAACCTCACCAATTTTAGTCATTGATACACCGTCCCAAGTTACAGCTGTAATTTCATTTGAGACACCAGTCCCATCACTTACATGAACAATACCTACGGTGTCCGAACCACTAACACTTACAGATGTTGGTGTCTGTAACGTTGATACTGATGATATTGCTCCAAATGCTATTGCCATAATACTAAGGTGTTCTAAAACCAAGTCTAATAGTAATTCCTTTTGCCCCTGTGCCGACTACATCACAGTCAAATCTTATTTCATCTCCTGTATTTATATGGTCATTAGATGTATTTATTACTGCTGGGGTAGTTGCTGTTGCAGAATCTTTTTCACTTACATCTAAGGTTATATTTGTACTCAACATATCTAGGGCATTTGAAAGGTTGTGTATTTGAAATGACGGAAGCCCTGATGATGACACTGTTGTCGCATGAGCGCCAACTGATACAAGGTTCATACCATCTAATTCTGCTGGTACTATGAAGTACATATCTCCCAATCCATCTACTACTGTCGGAGCTGTGCTGTTGTCTGTAAGGACTACTTCTACATTTTTCGTCTGTGCATTTTCACTTCCTATTTCTCTATCATTTCCTGCGTCATCAGTAAACCACAATTCATTTGGTGTAGCTATTTTAACCCATAGTTGTCCATACCCTGCAACGTCAGCATTAGCACTAGCTTGTTCTTTTATACTTAATGTACCGTCTAGTGTTTCGTCTCCATTTACCTTTAATAAAGCATTAACTGTAAGAGTCTGACTTGCGGGTGTAGAAGCCATTACTCCGTAGATTATGGAGTTTGTTTTTTCTACTGCGTTTGATGCTCGTGGTTGGTTGTCTATGTAGAGTTCGTTTGAACCAGTGGCTTTAGACCCAGCAAAATATCCAAGTCCAATATTATTAAAACCTGTTACACTTGATTCTAATGCCCAAGCACCAAGAGCAGTATTATAACTACCAGTTGTATTTCTAACTAGCGCAGTATAACCAACTCCCGTATTGCTCCAACCTATTGTATTTTGGTTCAAAGAATTATTACCAAGAGCAGTATTGTTATAACCTGCTATGTTAGAAACTAATGCATAATTACCTAATCCAGCATTTCTAACGCCCGCTGTATTTGAAATCCCACTATTTTCTCCAACGAAGGTATTTTTAGTTCCTATACTAAAAACACTAACATCATCTATCTTAATTTTTCCAAAACTATTATTTTCACTTATTGAAGTACCATTTCCTGTCAAACCACTATCCGCAGTATTATCTGTATAAGTTGTAGCCGTGTTATTTGCAATCGTAGTAAGTAAAAAATAACTTGTACCCCCAGCTTTTGTCCTATATATCTTCCTAGAAGTTACCGAACCAGATGTGCTAACTGGAATATTTGTTAAAGCATTTTGAGCATTTGAAGCGTCGTTAGTCACTGTGTTTGAGGCTCCTCCTTGTTCCGTCCCACCACTATCATTTACATAAGTAACTTTATAAGTATGTGTTCCTGCGTCTACATTTCCTGCTGATGTGATGAGTGCTGATGTTAAAGCCGTTGGTGCTGTTACAGAAGTAAACTTAATGTCCCCACCCTCTTTTAAGAGAATATCAGAGCCATAATCAATGGTTATGGCGTTTACACCGCTTGCAAGTATCTTCACAGATGTACCGTCCCATTTGAAGTAGTCTGTTGAGTTACCCATAGAAAACACAACAGTACCACTATCATTGCCGAGATAAAAACCAATTCCTGTTTCATACGCTGTTTGCCCACTTTTAATATGACCACCACTAGGTAATGTGATTGTACCTGCTGTTATTGCTCCCATGTCTGCGTTTATGGCAGATAATTGTGCAATAGTCATTTCAGTAGCAGTAATAGTTCCTGCAACTATCTTAGCTGCCGTTACAGAGTCTGTAGCTAATTCACTAGCAGTTATAGTTAGTGCTGCTATATTCGCTGCAGTTATAGTATTTGAGGCAATATCACCAGTTACTATTGTTCCGGCTGTTATTTTACCTGCGATAACCGCTCCCGCTGCTAATTCAGTAGAGCCAACTGCAAGTGCCGCTATTTTTGCTTGTGTCACAGCGTCAGTTGCTATCTTAGCTGTTGATATTGCACTTGAGGCAACAGAAGCACTAGCAACCGACAACGCATCTAAATATTGCCCGTCTATTGCTGAACCAGCTTGTAATCCCGAAAGTGTGACATTTGTATCAAGTGTTACGCTTTTAAACTTCGCCACTCCTGTCTTAAGAACATAAGCAGTAGCATTACTATTATCTAAGTTAAAATCTGTTTCAGTAGCACCCCACCATGCGTTACCGTCAGTAGCAACATGGAATGAGTTAGCTGTAGTATCTCTATCTGGTATGTGTAACTCTCCTGCAATTAAAGCACCACTAAACGTACCTGAATTAGCATAAATGTTACCGTCTTTGTCTATTCTCCACCCTGCACTACCTGATGAGTAATTATTTGACTGTATTCCCTCTGGCACTTTATTAAACTCCATTTCAGTAAAGCCACTCTCTAAATCATTAACTGGATTGAGAATGTGTTGTGGCTCGTCATATTTCATGTCCACTGGTGTTTGTTCTCCCCGTTTTTTATTAACCATTTTTATTTCGTTTATCTCCGTAAATATTCACTTGCTTTATCTTCACATTACCTGCGTTAAAGTTGAAGATTAGTTTCAAGTTATCTACGTTGTCCTTTTTCTTTTCCAAGGCTATTCGCTTTTTAGCACCGTGAAGAGCAAACGATATTGTCCCCCAGTCTGTGGCTACGTTATCTTCATCTGACTGCACGTCTATATTCAAACTATCACCACTCGCTAGTGGCTCTCCTAGGATAACTTCTATTCTACTTATGTCATACCGTTCCCTAAGTGCAATATATACCGTTTCAGCTGTACCAGTAGCTCCACCTGTTGAAATATCGTACCTGTAGAGCTTTGGAGTGTTTGTACCTACGAATACCCTATTATTCTTTATAGTTGCGTCTACTAGCGTTACAGCTCCTGATCCGCCACTATACAACTCGTGATATGCAGTAGGTACATCTGGTAGTATCCTACCGTAAAAACCTAGTGTAGCATTGGCTCCTGTGCCGTTTACTACCGAGTCACCTAAACTTGATAAGGCGTTGTGCATACCAAATGGTGCATTGTCTTTAAAAGAACGTACTAGCCGTGGTGCTGTAGACCTGTTAAATATATAAAGTCCATAAGGGCAGAGTGCATACATTGCTGTTCCTACTCGTTTGATAGCAATGATGTTTGCTTCTGGAATAGCCCACTCATAAGACCAAGAAGAAGAGTTTATCTTCCAGAAGCGTACAAGTGAATGTCCGTATATGTTGTTATCGCCTTGGTTGGTGGAAAGTCCTACCACTAAAAATTGCCCATCATCATCAAGTGCTGTTACAAGCATGTTACTTTCAAAGTCAATCACATTAGCTGAATGAGTCTGCCCACCTGCTCCGTCATCTTTAATCTGCCCAATCCTATCCTTGTTACCGTAGTATATCTCGTCCCACATCTTATGTGTTGGATGATAGCTTGTGTCTTGTAGCCCTGTAACCCAAGCGTCTGTTGCAGTTGGTGTGCCGTTTAAGTCGCCGTAACGTCCAATCTGTGTAGTCTGCCAGTAGTATAAGTATTCCGCTGTTGCACCTCTTGATTGAAATAATTCTAGCCCATTTGTCATATTCGCTACAGTAAGTGTACTTGTGGCGTTGTTATCTGCCGACATATCTATCTGTGATACTCCAAGAGATGTGCCTATGTATGTTGTGCCAGCATTAGCACCTGTTACTCGTGTGGCGGTTGAGAGTGGTGTACCACCCACACCACCTGTAACCTCTGTTGGCGCTGAGCAGGTCTGCAACAGCCCTGTGTCCACACTCTCTTGTCGTGGGTTGACGAATGGGTTGATACCCTCTGCCTTATGCCAGATACCACCACGCTCAATATGAGCACCAGAAGCTATTCCAGTAAGGTAGTCTTTTGTCATTAGGCTAAATATTCTCATGTTTGGTTTGTTAGGGTGGTGGTGTTTAGGGGTTGATTGGATATACCATAAATATATGTATATGTTTCAAAAATTAAATCACCATCATTTACAGTCCAAGTTGTCCCACTGTCTGTTGACCCTGCTGTTTTACCATTGTTGTATGATTCCAATGTGTCACCACCCATAATATAAGCATTAGAGGCTGACAAGGGAGAACTTACAACAGCAACATATTTAGTTGAAGCACTCAAAATTATAGCTGAAGAAAATGTGAACTTATACCAAGCAAACGATGTATTGGAGATTGCAGTAATACTAGCTTGTCCTAAACTATTACCAGTTGGTTTATCATTACTTGAAACATAAATATCGCAGTATAAAATATTTGAAGTTCCACTTCTATACTTCATATATAACTTATAATCCTTAATATTTAAAGTATCAGTCCCAGTAGTAAATGACTGTCCGCGATATGTGGTACTGCCAAACCAATATTCTGCGTTCTGATTAGAAGACGGATTTTCTTGGTCTTTTAATAAACCATCTAATACTTCTGCACTGCTACTCTGATTAGTAAGCGTAACCATATTACCTTGCGTCTGTTACTGCCCCTGTCATACGCCTACGCACAGGGTTTCTTTTTGTTATTAAGCTGTCCAGCTGTTCCTGTTTGACAGCTATCTCATTGTTGACGTCATTTATCATAGCTACCTTGTCTGACTTATTTATCAACAGCCAACGCTTTGAAGCGTATAAGAATGGTACTGCGTGGAATGGTTTAGGTATTCCAGGTTGTTTAGTGGTGTCGGTGCTGACGAAGTAGCTTTGCTCTCGTTCAAACCATATCTTCACTCCTGCTGTTGAAGCGTAGTTTGGCTGTGGGTATAGATAGATTGTGTTGTTCCTTTCAAGATAGTGTGTTGGTATTCCTACTTCATCAGAGTTAGGACTCATTGCCGAGGTTGCTCGTTGGTCATCAATGGTCATACGTTCCAAGTCTGCATATTTCGTTTCTGTAGCACTAGATAAGAACTTCACTCGTGTGATGTTAAGTATGTCCAATGAATTATCATCTTGCTTTACTTGGTAATCACTCTGCCCTGATACGATGTTAAATGTCCCCACAGGCTGGTCTGTGTGATTGAGGTCGTCCCAGCGTATGTAATCAGTGTTAGATAGGAGATAAGGCATAACACTATCAAAGCCTTGATTGACTAGCATTGTGAATGTCTTTAGAAGTGTAGCGTCACTTGTGATAGCTCCGTCTTCCATTCCACATAAAGTTTCGCAAAGCTGTAATCCACCGTCTTTTGTCGTTACGTTGGAAAATTCCATGTTATTCGTAGATTAGTGTGTAATCTATAGTTCCACCCTTAGATACATACAACGCAGAGTGGAAGTCTATTCCTGCATTAAACACCAATGATGTTGAACCTGTTGGAAATGTATATGTGTTTATTATTAGTAAAGAAGACTCTGCACCACTTTCTAGTGTTGCGGCGCCCCATGCGGAGTTAGTACCTGTTTCTGTAGTCACTATAGAATTTCCGTCAGTACCTATATCACGAGCTTCTACAACTTGAGTCGTGTCTGTATTTGTAGTTGCTGTTACTTTTGGATTGGCTACAGTTCCTGTTGAATAATTGGTACCCTCGCCAGAGCCAGCGTTTACTGCAAGTTTAATGTTATCAAGAGAGTTAAGTGCCGCTGCACCTATAAGTATTTCATTTTTAACTGCCGGACTTGTCAATGCTGTACGCATTGTATAAGTAACATCTCCTATTGTTATAGTGTCGCCATTAGAGAATGTACCAGATGCTGTTAGTGTCCCAGTTGCCTTTACTCCTGCTGATGTAGTGCCAGACGCTCCGTCGTTAAAGCGTATTGTTCCACTTGCATGTGAGTTTACGATTATTCCATAAAGAGTCCCCTGTGTAGCTTTTACAATTTGCGAGGTTGTTCCATTTAGATATTGCATAATAATTTATTTAATTTGTTAATCCCCGTCTTTCCCGTCTAAAACGGAGTTAAGAAACTATTTAATAGCTTTGTTTACTACAACAAAGTTAATTAGGATTGCTCCTGTTTCTGCTGTTCCTGCTGCTACGTTTCCGTTGTATACTCTAACTTTGAAAGAACCGTTTGCAACTGTTGATACAGATACGATAGTTCCTCCACCATTTGAGCCAGAACGAATTGATACAGCAACAACATCATTCACACCAACTTCAGAGTTAGTAACAGTGAAGTCTGCTGTTGCTTCTGCTGCAAGACTCGCATTGTTAGTTGTAATAACTCCTGCTGAAGCATTCAATGTCACACCAGTAGTACGGCTTGTAGCCTGTGTTACAGAGCTACCATCTACTGTAGGCAGTATGTTTAAGTTTTGTGCTTGTGCCATATAGTATTGTTAACTTTTAATTTTCCATTAATTGATTTTTGTAAGAGATTTTGTCACCAAGTCTATTACCCGTAAACTGTTCAAACAGTTCAGGATGCTTTTCTAGCTTTGCAAGTTGCTCTATACAAATATCTTTTTTAGAAGTATTTGGGATTTCATCCAATGTTTTTGGATTTATTTTATTAGCTTTCCACTTCTTTGGGTTCTTATATGCGTAAGCATTAAGTACCTTAGCGTATGCTACCTGCTCATCATTTTTCCACTTTCCACCTTTAGGTTTTATTACAAGTGGTAGTTCCTTAGGCATAAGAAGTTCTGGGTCTTCTACTTCAATATCAGAAGTATCCGCCTTAGATACTTTTACTACAGGAGCAAGTACACTATCTGCTTGTTTTGCACGAGCTTCTACTTGTGCTACTTCTTTTTCTTTCTCAACCTGAGTTTTTACAGGTGCGGTTGCCGCCTTTTTTGCTGTCATAATATTTGTGTTAGTTCTACGAGGATAAAGGGAGAAAACCGACGGGAGTTTCCTACCCATACCCTCGTAGAACATTATTAAGTTCTACGAGATAGATATTAGGAAATCGTAATATCAACGGTGATTCCTGCCTTTTGCGCCCATAGTTTGAATCCTACGAGTCCAAAGACTACAATCTCCTTACCAGTTTTACCTGATACACCTTTTTCCTCCATTTGGAGTCCACGTGGTGAAGCGTATGTTGATGCGTTCTTTACACCAAATACTCGATGTCCAGAATTGGTAACTGTAGTAGTACCAAGTGTTGCATTAACAAACGTTCCGTCTTGTACTTCAAAGATGTCTACTCCCATCCAACTTCCTACTTGTCCGTTTTTAAGAACAGAGTCTGAAGAATTGAATCCGTTAGTAGCTCCTGCAATAGTTACACCAACCATATCTGCTGCTTCAAGAACAACAAATAGTTTGTTTCCCATTCCATTGAAGTTGTTTTGGTATCCACCAACCTTTGAACGTAAGTTAGCAAAGATTGTGTTGATATTAGATGCAGTGGTAAATCCTCCAACCGGAGTTGTGTATGCACCAGTTGCATCTTCTGTAAGATTGTTAAGAACAAACTTATCAATACCATAAGCAACTCCGTACATCATTTCGTCAATACGAGATTGTGACAAACTAAACTGTGAAAAATACTCTTCGTGAGCAAAGATATGCTCTGAAAAGTTTACTTCATCAGTTACAGTAAGTGCTTCATCTGTAATTGTCCATGCTGTTACAGAGTACGTACCAGCAACTGCTTGAATTGTCGCAGTAATTTGGTTTCCGTATGGGTTTTGAATTCTTTTAAGGTCTGAACGGTCAACTTTACAAATCTTCTCGGCAATAATAGCGTTCCTAAGAACAATATCAAATTGTGACTTGAAGTATTTGTCGCGCTGACTGTATGTGCTTTTTGTGTTAAATATAAGCTTTCGTAGTGTTTACAATATTTAATTGTAAAGGAACCGTGTTAATTTTTTAATGGTTCCCGCCGTATATTTACTCTAGTCCTTTACGTCTTGCCAAGAATAGCTGTTCAGCTTCTTTTGTGCCAGGTTCTGGAATGTATCCAGCATTAACCTTTTTGATAAGTTCAGTATCAGACATACCTTTATTTCCAGCTCGAGTAGTACGAGTGTTTGTGGAGTCGGCCGTGTTTCTTTTTTCATTTATAACTCTTAACTTTTCAACGACAATGTCGTTCTTAAGAGCTTCAGAAATAGAAACACCTAGAAGTTGTGCGTCTTTTGTCACAAGTTCTACGTCTTTTTCATTCGTTATCTTTGCTTCCAAAAGTGATAGCAAATCTGTACTGGAAAGAGTAGGTTCGCTAGAGTCAACTTTCTCTTTCTCTTTCTCTTCAGTTTTAACCTCTACAGGTTTATTAGCTTTATCACGCCACTTAGCCTTTTGAGCTTGTAGTGTTTTGTTTTCTTTGCGTAATGTTTCTAATTCATCAGAGTCTTCCTCGGTGTCAGCTTCTTCCTCGGCTTCTTCTTTAGTTTCTTCCTCTTCGGTGTCAGCTTCTTCCTCGATGTCTTCCTCTTCGTTTTCGATGTCGAAGTCATCTAATTCATTTTCCATAGTTTTGTCTATTATTTCTTTTTAAAGACTTTAGTGTCAATTGCTTATAACTATATCACACTTTTTTTACTGTGTGCTATTCTTCTTTTTGTTTTCTTCCTTTTTATCGTCACTTGCTTGCTCTGCAATAATCCACAAGTGCATTAATTGAGTGTCAATTAATTTTATATACATATTCCGTGTTTGCAGTTCTATTGCAAGCGGATCATTAACTACTTCACTTGGTACAAACTTTGTCCGTGGTTTTTCTCCGTCTGGGTTAAGTAATAATGCCAATCCAAGAGTAAGCATTTTTATTGCACGCTCCTTGTACCCTATTGCTTGCTGTACAGTGTCTCTGTGTTGTGCAAACACCATTGTTTCAGCACCAAGCCATACGTCTTGTATCTGTCCTATCGGTGCATCTTTACTAGCTTCAAGTGTTGGATAAAAACGCTCACTTATTACCCTATAAAGTTCTGTATTTGCGAATGCTGTTTTAACATTAGACTTCTCACTTTCTGTAGGTTTTATGTCTAACATAACAGCTCGCATGGCTTTCAATAAGTCTTCGTTATCCTTGAAGATTGCTTTAATGATTTTAACATCGTCTTTTTTTACTAAAAGGTTTGTTTCTTCCGTCATAATTTATTTATTTAACTATTATCACTGTGGTATACCAGCGCCGACCTGTGGAACCTGTGCAGGCTGTGGTGCCTGCGCTGGTTGTCCCTGTATACCTGTAAGTTCAAGCGGTGAAATCACACCCGTCATTCCCAAAATCTTTGCTACAATCATCTTTGCTTCCTCATTCTGAGCATAACCAGGTATCATAACTGTTTGCAATGCTGTATTGAGTGTTGCCATAGCTTCTTGTGTATCTTTTGCTTCCCCGGTTATATCTATATCAAGTTCCCATTCAATATCTTTAAGCATTTCTTTCCATACAACATTAGGTACTTCCGATGGTTTTAAGAACCGCTTATCTCCCATGTCGTTAAGTTCTCCTTGTACTTGAGCTTGGACAGCTTCCATCATTGGCATATCTTTGTCTGTCAACGCCGACTCTATTACAGAGTCATTAAAACGTCTATTCGCTTCTGCTGTTAAATATTTAGTATCAAACTGTTTAATATCGTAAGCATCCAAAATAACTTCTATTTCTTTTGAATTATTTAACTCAGTCTCTTTTATGAATGGAATTATATCCTCACGAAACATCATTTTTAGACTATTGCTTTTATTTTGTGTCATCAATTTAAATAAATTGTATGACTCATTAAGTAATGCTTTTGTTTGTCTCCATGCAGTACCACTCTTAGCAGAAGCTCCAAGCATTGCTTCAGATATTCCAACTGTTTCATTTCCTCTTGACTTCCAATAGGCAGAAAAGTTTTGTAGTGAGCTTATATCGTGTGACCCATTATTTACTTGCGTAAGTGGCTGATTTAATGTGTGATGTAAAATGTCACCGTTTTCTATATCGTTAATCACATTTACACTCACATACTTTGGGTCTGATGTTTGAAAGAAAAGTTTAGAAGCAAGGTCAAGTTGTTTCTTTTGTGCGAGTATAGAGTGATTTTCCATCCATTGTGTTTGAAATAGTGACTCAACAGAACCAATTGATTGTGAACGTCCATCTTCTTTAATAAGATGAGTTATTCTATATGGGTCTTTGTCTTCCTGACCCTGTACTAATGTGAAGTCATCATACTCTTTATTATTACTTCCATTAGACACATAAGATATTACATGCATTTGTTGTACAAACTCATCTTTGTCTTTATCTTTGTCTGTCAAAAGATACTTTGATAGTTCTCCGTGTATTTCATATAGCTTGTAATAGTCACTTTTACTGTCTTTTTTAACGCCTGAAATAGTTTCTCTTGTTTTTTGTGAACCAATAAGTTCTTCAACTGCTTTTTTGTCATACTTGTGTGTTTTTACTCTCCTGCGTAGTTCACCTTCAGTCAGTTCTAATATTTCTATTTTAGGATTTGCATCAAAATCAACGGCATCACAAATGATGCTATTCCAAGGAATTGTTGTTAAATGTAGTCCATCACTGTTGCGTACTGTTTTTGTAATACATGACCCGTACCCAGCAAGTATTCGTCCCCAATCGTTAAGAAAATTAGCAAAGAATGTTTTTTTCATCCAATCTTGCACTTTAGTTGTAGCAACAAGCGCAGTTATAAATTGTTTTGATGTTGTCGGACGTATCTTTATCCAACTCGTGTCTATATCTGTCGCACGCATCCATATATTACGAGCAGATACCACAATATTTATAAATGGTTTTTCATCATTATTAGCATCGTACTTTCCTGATACTGGTACAGAGTTTAAGTAAGCGTAAATCTTTTCAATGTTTTCATTAAGATTGAATATTACATACTTGGATATTTTAGACTCACCACTAAGATAGTTAGACTCCATTTTTCGCACTATTTCTCCTATTGAATTGTTGTCATCCATATTTTATTCCGCCTTTCTAAGAAAACTGTTAATAGTCTTTGCCCATTTACCATAAAAATTAAATTTATAATCAAATACATACAAATACAATTTTGTTGGGTGTTTATCCCTGACAAAAAAGTTAGTAGAGTATTCAATTACCTTTCTTTGCTTCATTGCGAATTTTTGACTTTGCTTGTGCTTGGTTAATATCTAAATTATAACACGAACTAGACAATTCATCAGCAAGCTTGTCCAATAACCACTCCAACATCTTACCACCACCAAGATGGTTCTTTACAAAAAAATATTGTGCGCCATACGCTTCAACTTCTGATTGCTGTCTAAACTCCTTGTCGTTGAGATACTTCAAGCACCACAACTCCGGGTTATCCCCCTGCTGTTTACTATGCACTTCTTCATGTACTTCAATATCTGGTGTTATTTCTATATTGTTAGGATTGTAAATAGTATCACCATAGCAATACACAGTTGTGTCATCAGCTCCGAGAATGTCTACAACCTGCCTATAATTTGGTGGATATTTTTTACTTATTTTCATTGTGATGAATTAGCTTTACGATTACTTCGTGTCCTTGCAAACTGCATCTCAAGTTTTTGTATTAGCTCTTTTGGTAGTTCCTGAATTGGTGATACACTTCCTATAATATCCCAATACATTCTAATTGCTAGAACGTCAGCTAAATCTGGCGAGTGTCCTACAATTCTTTGTATCTCATCTTTTGGAATTATCTGTATCTTTCTCGTATCCTCCATTTCAACTGTAGCATTCAATTCACGTTTAATCATTTCGGCTTGCTCAACACTACAGTTTACTTTTATGGTTCGCTCTTGAATTGCTCTTGCCAATGCAAAATATGTCTGAGCACGCAAGTTTAGAAACTTTGACTCTGTATATTTCAATTGTTTTATTGGCGTTTCTATTGCTTTTGAAATATCCTTGTCAGTCTTTATGGGCGAGAATGAACCTTTGAAGATAGTTATTCCTCCCAGAGTTGCCCTGTCACCAATTGAGTCACCAAGTCCAACACCGTCAATAGCTATGTTTTGTCGTGGAATACTATGTTTTACCTCTGACTTTAGTATCTTATCCTCTATATCATCGCTTCTAAGCCCATTATCTTGTGATAGCCATACTTCATGTCCTGTCCACATAGCCCACGCAGTAGTGTCTTTACCAGCTCCTGCGGGATCAACAGTCAAATACTTTATGTCATCATTGTCAGACAATTCTATTTTAAACATGTCAGCAACAGCTATTGGGTCAAAAAGTCTTGTACTTCCATCTCCATATTCTGCTAACCATTCCTGTCTGAATGATTGTAAACTTAGTGCTTCTTTTTCTTTATCTATTTCTTTAGAGTCAATATAAGGATTTTCATAAGATGTAGAATGAAAAAAATCCCACTCATCATCATTTTCGTAAGTGTCTTTTAATGATTGTAAATTAGAGTTACTGTCCTTTGGCGTACCAATAAAAATAATCTTTCCTTTTCTATCAAGTACAAGTGGCTTTACTGTTTCCTGAAACTCTTGTAAAAATCCTGAAATAGAATCTAACTCATCTATGATAATAAGGTCAAAACTTTGACCACGCACTCTATCAATACTTTCCCAACCGGTTAATTTAATTAAACTCTTAGTGCCAAACTTATTTGGTGTTTCTATTTCCAACAATGACTCATTAGTTTTTGCTCCCGCATTTATAAATTCCTTTTTAAGTGGTCGCCAAACAATATCCCGTGCCTGTCCTTGTGTTGTTGCTATATATAATGCTCTTGCATCGTCTTTTAAGACAGCACAGCCTTTTAGCTCCTCTGTCGCATAAACAGATTTACCTGTTTTTCTGCCTGCGCGCCATACTTTATATCTCGCTGTATTTTTAGCAAGTTCACTTTGTGCTTCGTGTAGATTTATCATCTCTTTTTACTATCTCACTTGAGAGATTTATATTAAGTGGTTTTCCTCCTGAAGTTAAATCAGTTTCTTTCTTTTCTACCATACCATGATTGCTTGAAAGTATTAGTTTTGCAATCGTTGAATTATAGTCACCAGACAAACCATTATTGATGAGTCTTTCCTGTTGTTCTATAAGGATTTTTTCTAAAGAGTCGGAAAAAATTTTATGTTGTTGCCTCCATTCATAAAGTGTGTCCTTATTTACTTCTACAAATCGAGCAAATCCTTCAATGGTTGGAAGCTTAACTGTAAGTTTAGTATCAAACATTTCATACTTCTCACTTGACTGTTTTAAAACTTGCCTTTCTTCATCTTGATACACATCTAAATACTCTTGAATTTTATCAATCATCCCTTTATTATATTTTGTCGGTCTCCCTACTGGTCTTTTCATTACCCAAATTATACCAACACACATGCTCTCTGTCCACATGGTTTTTTCAACACATCATAACTTGACAGGTGTCAATTAAAAGACAAATGTTTACGGGTTTACGGGTAAAACGACCCTAAACTATTCTATAAATACCTTTTACCATTTATAGCCATATAATCACAGTTGCTTAACTTGTATATATATATTATTATTATTATAGATAAGTTATTAAGAATATACC